>NC_022041.1:3265653-3613807 GCF_000444995.1 Paracoccus aminophilus JCM 7686
CGCGCGCAGCAAGGATTCCCATTCGTTTTCAATGCGCGCGGCATTCGAGGGGATCAGCGTGATCCGCGCGCCGACATCAAGCAGGCGCGCGGCGGTCTCGGCGCGCTCGAGGTGGCGGCCGATCCAGAAGAGGTGAAAGGCGGTGCGGCTGAGCATGGCTGTTCCCCTATTCCGACAGGACCCAGGTGTCTTTGACGCCCCCGCCCTGCGACGAGTTCACCACCAGCGAGCCCGCACGCATCGCGACCCGCGTCAGCCCGCCCGGCACCAGTTCGATCCGTTCGCCGCAGAGGCAAAAGGGCCGCAGATCGACATGGCGCGGCGCAATGCCCTCATCGACGAAGGTCGGGCAGGTCGAAAGCGCCAGCGTCGGCTGGGCGATGTAGTTCGCCGGATTGGCGCGGATGCGCGCGGCGAAATCGGCAAGCTCGGCCTTGCTCGCCCGCGGGCCGATCAACATGCCATAGCCGCCCGAGCCATGGACCTCCTTCACCACCAGCTCGTCCAGATGGGCAAGCGCATAGGCCAGATCATCCTCGCGCCACAGCGCCCAGGTCGGGACATTTTGCAAGATCGGCTCTTCGCCAAGGTAAAAGCGGATCATCTCGGGGACGAAAATATAGATCGCCTTGTCATCCGAGACCCCCGCCCCCGGCGCCGAGGCGATCGAGACCCCGCCCGAGCGGTAGACATCCATGAGCCCCGGCACGCCCAGAATGGAATCGCGCCGGAAGCACAGAGGATCCAGAAACGCGTCGTCGATCCGGCGATAGATCACATCGACCCGCTTTGGCCCCTGCGTCGTGCGCATGTAACAATATTCGCCATCGACGAAGAGATCGCTGCCCTCGACCAGCTCGACCCCCATCAGATTGGCGAGAAAGGAATGCTCGTAATAGGCGCTGTTGTAAGGCCCGGGCGTCAGGATCACGATGGTCGGGCGCCCCTCGCATTTCACGGGCGCGACCGAGGCGAGCGTGCGGCGCAACAGCTCGGAATAGCCATCGACCGGCTCGATCCGGTTGTTGCGAAAGAGCGCGGGAAACATCCGCATCATGATCTCGCGGTTTTCCAGCATATAGCTGACACCCGAGGGCGTGCGGCAATTGTCTTCGAGCACATGGAATTCGTCGCGCCCGGTGCGCACGATGTCGATGCCGACGACATGGGAATAGACCCCGCGCGGCGGCACAAAGCCCACCATTGCCTTTTCATAGGCCGCGTTTTGATAAACCAGATGGGCCGGAATGCGGCCCGCGCGAATGATCTCGCCCCGGCTATAGACATCGCGCAGAAAGGCATTGAGCGCCCGCGCCCGCTGCTTGATCCCGCGTTCCAGCTTGCGCCATTCGGCCTGCGAAAAGACGCGCGGCATCATATCGAAAGGCATCAGCCGGTCGGGATCACCGCCCTCGCCATAGACGGCGAAGGTGATGCCGATGCGGCGAAAGAGGGCCTCGGCCTCGGCCTGCTTCATCTGGCGGAACTCGGAGGGCATGGTGGCAATCCAGTCCGACAGAAGCGCATAAGGCGCGCGCACCTGATCGCCATCGAGCATTTCATTGTAAAACATCGCGCCCCCTTGCTTTGACCTCAAGCATGCCAGAGCCGCCGCCCGCGTCATGCAAGCGAACGAGATCGCGCGGGCCAAAGTTCCGATTTGCCACCAGAGCGCGCAGCCTGCCCGGTTTTCGGGCAGGCCGGGCGCTGCAGGTGACAGCAGGAAAATCCGGGCAGTCGAGGCGCGGGCCTAAAGGCTGATGCCCCGCCCGCGCGCGCGCTCAGAGAAAGGCGAGATCGTCGGCCAGATGGGCGACGCGCTGGACGCCGTGCACGTCAAGCCGGTTGCCATTGCCGAAGTCAAAGACGACATGGCCCGCGACCTCGCTGGCCATTTGCAGGACCTGCGCCGTCGTCAGATGCCGACCGCCCCACAGCCGCTCGCTCAGCACGATCGTATCGACACCGCGCTGGAAATCCATGATCGCGTCGTGGCCGGCCTCGAAGATGAAGCGATCCGCGCCCGCGCCGCCGTAAAGCACGTCATTGCCCGCGCCGCCGCGCAGCTCATCATTGCCCGCACCGCCCAGCAAGGTGTCGTTGCCGATCCCGCCAAGCAGCGTGTCGCGCCCGGCGCCGCCGACCAGCCGGTCATTGCCCGCGCCGCCCATCAAAAGGTCATGGCCCGCGCCACCGAAGATCGTGTCATTGCCGCCGAGCCCCGACAGCACATTCGCGCCGATATTGCCGCGGATGACATTGTCGAGCCCATTGCCCGTTCCCTGCAACGGCCCGCGCCCCTGCAGGGTCAGGTTTTCCAGATTGGCGCCGAGACGATAGTCATTGCCGATCGAGATCACCGTATCGATCCCGGCGTTGCGCGCCTCGACGATCCGGTCGCGCGGATCGGTCACGACATAGACATCATTGCCGGTGCCGCCGACCAGAAGATTGGCGCCCGCGCCGCCGTAAAGCGTGTCATTCCCCGCACCGCCATAGATGGTGTCATTGCCCGCGCCGCCCCAGATCTGGTTGTCGGCATCATTGCCGATGATCAGATCATGGCTCGAACCCGCAATGACATTCTCGATCACCGTGCTGGCCGAGATCGAGATATTGCCGGTCAGGCCATAGGCGCTTGAAACCGAGCCCGGCGTCAGGTCGATCGACTGCATCATCTTGTCGCTGTGCAGATCCAGCGTATCCCTGCCGCCATCATCATGGATGGTGAAGGTGATCTTGTCGCGCAGACCCGCCGTGATCTGGCGCGCAATCAGCCCATAGACCCCGCCCGCATTCGAGCCCTCGCCATAGATCGTATCGCCGGTGCGCAGCTGGGTCGGGCCGTAAAGATCGCGGATCGCGATCAGATCGGCGATCATCGGCGTCGCCGTAAAGGCATAGCTCGCATTAATCGACGTATTCTGGCTCTGGCTGAAATAAGACATGATCGTCGCTTGCCAGCTGTCGTTGCGAAACAGCTCATCGACGCCATAAACGGCATTGCCGTTGTAATTGCCGGCGTGGCCGAGCCCCAAAGCATGGCCGATTTCATGCAGATAGGTCTGGTAGCCATAGCTGTTCAGCCCGCGCCCGTAATCTGCGATCCAGTCGCTGCCGATATTGATCGTGGCGCGCTCGGTATGACCATCGGCCGAGAAACGGTCATGGGTGGCATAGGCGCGGCCAAGCCGGTTGTCGTCGATCACGATGTGAGCGGTCTGACCGGGGCGCAGGTTGGTGTTGAACTTGATCCCGCTCATCTCGCTCCAGGTATTGAGCGCCATGAGCGCCACGGATTTTCCCGCCGCATTCAGCCCGGAAAGATCGACATTGAGCGTGCCTCCGGGGGCGACATCAAAGCTGCGGCGGCTTTCCCCAAGGTTTTCCCAAAAGCCGTCAGTCAGCTGATGCGCGATCTGCGCGGGCGTGAAAACCGGCGGCGAGGCGACGGAGCTCACGCTGACGCGGTATTCGCCCACTGCACCCAGAAAGCCAGACGCGGTATATCCTTGAACTTCAATGAAATAACGCCCGGCTGTCGCAGCAGTCAGAAAGCCTGTCGGGTTCAAGGTGCCATTGGAATCGTCGAAGGTCGAGATGACATTCCCGAACATGTCTCGCAAAACCAGAAGCGGATCGTTCAGGCCCAGACGGCCAATCCCGGTCACATCAACCTGAATGCGCTGCCCGGCGCTCAGGTCGATCCCGATCCAATCCACATCGCCCGCCCAGCTCAATCGCCCGGAGAACGTATCGCCGACCGACATCCGCGCCGAGGTCGCGATCGAGGCCAATGCGTCGAAACTCCCCTCGAAGCGCGCGGCATCAAGGGTCACAGAACCACCCGAAGATTTTGGAGACAGTGATTGGACGGACATAGAGATCCTCGGCAGCGAAAGCGTGTGAAACAGGGAAACCGAAAAGGGCAATTTCTCCCTTTAAGACCAGTTCTCCGAAAAAATTCAATTGCCCTACCCGCCTCTGTTTCCGGTTTATTAACCATTGGGGCCAATCAGACACGCCTTTGGGGGTTGGCGCGGCGCGCAATCGCGGAGGAAAGGCGTTTTTCGGGCTGCGCTTACCGGCTGGTAAGGAATTTGCGCTAAATCCAAGACAACACGCCGTCCCCGTCAGGAGAAAAGATGGAGCTCGAACTGATCCGCCACGCGACCCACGATCATGTCGTGGTCGGCGAAGTCCGCCTTGATGCCGCGGTCGCGACCGCCTTCAAGGACCGTATGCGGGAAATCCTGCCCCATGCCCCGGGCCTTGTCCTGCTCGATCTCGGCAAGGTCGATTTCATGGACAGCTCGGGCCTTGGCGCCGTAATCTGGACGCTGAAAGCGCTGCCGGAAGGGCAGCGGCTTGAGCTGACGGGACTGACACCGAATGTCGAACGCGTCTTTCGCCTGACCAGGATGGAAACGGTTTTCAACATTCGCCCGACCGATTCTGACGCGGCTCTGCCCCCGACGGACAGCGCCGCCCCCGCGCGAACGGAATGACGCTCATGACCGCAACCCGCAGCCGCCTGTCCCGCCGTCCCATGCCCCGCAAACAGCCCATGTTTCACCGCATCTTCCCGGCCGAGAAAATCGCCATCCGCACCACCCTGCTCGAGCTACGTGGCCGTTTTGCCGCCGAACTGGCGGGCGATGCCATCGGGCGGCTGGAACTCGCGGTCGCCGAGGTGCTGAACAATATTTGCGAGCATGGCGCGACCGAGCCTCTGGCCGAACGCCCGACCAGCGCCGCGCCGGATCGCCCTCATGGCCGCGCACCTGAAGGGCTGGTGCCGCCGACGGTCCATCTCTGCGTCATTCAGCAAAACGCCGGGCTGGCCTGCGCGATCACCGACAATGGCGTTCCCTTGCCCGCCGAATGTTTTGAACCCTTCGGCACTCCGGCCTTCACCACAGGCCTTGTGGCGCTCAGGTCACGCGAGGCGCAGACCGGAGCTTTGCCCGAAGGCGGTTTCGGCTGGTTTCTGATTCAGGATCTGACCCGCGCGATTTGCTACTACCGCGAAGAGCAGCGCAATGTGCTGGCCTTTACCATTCCGCTGCAAGAAGGCGCGACCGAAGACGGCGCCGCCTGACCCTCAGTTCATCGGCATTTGCAGGGGGTAACGACCATCCTCGAACTCACCGAACATCGAGGTCACCTCAGGATGTTCCAGCGGCTCACCCGATGAATCGGGCACCAGATTCTGCTCGGAGACATAGGCGACATAGAAAGTCGCTTCGGTCTCGGCATAGAGATGGTAAAAGGGCTGGTTGCGGGCCGGACGCGCATCTTCGGGAATGGATTCATACCATTCCTCGGTATTCGAGAACTCCGGGTCGATGTCGAAGACCACGCCACGAAACGGATGCTCGCGATGGCGGACCACCTGCCCCAGATTGTATTTGGCGATTTTCAACGTCTGCTGCATCACTCTCGACCTCAGTACAGGGACAGATAGCCTTGCGCCCGGCTTATGTCTACAGTCTTGCGCAGCCTCTCCGACCCTTGGCCGGGGCTTTGGGGCGCGAAATACACCGCGTTTTCGCTATTTCCCGAGGGGTTGCGCCGCGCCGCCCGCCAGCGCCAAAGGCACGGTTGAAATCGACATTTTCGCCGAGCCCTCGCTCAGCTGATTGGCATGGGACAGATAGATCAGAACCTGATTCTGCTCGTCATAGATCCGCTTGACCCGCAGCGACTTGAAGATGAGCGAGCGACTTTGGCTGAAGACATCCTCGCCCTTGGGTCCGCGCGCGATGTCGCCCAAGCGGATCGGGCCGGTCTGATTGCATTCAATCGCCGAATTCGACGGATCCTCGAACCAGTTGCCCTGCCGCAGCCGATCGAATACCGAGCGCGAAAAATAAGCCAGATGGCAGGTCACGCCCTCGACCTTGGGGTCGGCAAAGGCCTCGATCAGAATGTCATTGCCCGCCCAATCGACCCCAACCTTGCCGACCTGATCGGCCGCCGCAGGCAGCGCAAAAAGCAGACAAAGCGCCCACAACCCGCGCATCGCCTAGCGCCCTTTCGTCAGAGGCAGGATCGGCGCGCGCCCATCCTCGGTCACAAGATGGACAGCTTCGTCGGAAATCTCGACCGCGCTCAAAGTGCCGCCAAACACCGCGCCGGTATCAATCGCCAGCCGGTTGCCGTGGTGCTCGACCGTCTTCACCGGCGTATGGCCATGGACGACGAGAATGCCGTGATCGCGCGGATCGTTCAGGAATTCGGGGCGGATCCAGACCAGATCTTGCTCGATCTGATCGCCAAGATCGACGCCCGGACGTATGCCAGCATGAACGAAAAGCGCCTCGGGCCGCAGATGCCAAAGCGGCAGATTGGTCAGCCAATCGATATGTTCGCGCGGCACCGCCTGCAGGGTGCGCTCATGCAGCGTCCAGCGCGGGCCCTCGATATCAACGCCGTAGCTCGCGAGCGTCGCCGGCGCCCCAAGCGCATCGTGATCGATCCAATGCCGCCCCGAGGTCAGGCTCGGATCGATCCACTCAGGCTCCAGGATGAATTTCGGCAAAAACCGGTCGTGATTGCCCTTGACCACGACCCAATTGCGCCCGGCGAGCTGGCCGTCGCGCAGGTAATCGACCACCCCGCGCGAATCCGGCCCCCGGTCGAGCAGATCGCCGACATGAACGATTTCTGCGTCGCGCCCGGCGATGCGCTCGATCCGGCGATGGGCTGCGCGCAGCATCTCCAACTCGCCGTGAATATCCCCGATGGCAAAAACCGGCATCGCTTACTCCAGCTCAAAAACCCCCGCCGACATCCGGGCGGGGGCCTCTCCCATCGGGCGGTTCCCTCAGACCTCGAAACGCATCGGCCGCACCTGAAGGAATTTGCCGGTTTTCTCCAAAGCCGCAAGGGCCTCCGGCTTGATCGGCTCATCGAGGTAAAGAATCGCGATCGCATCTTCGCCAAGCTTGGTCCGGCCAAGCGTGAAATTCGCGATATTGACGCCCATCTCACCCAGCGTCATGCCCAGAGCGCCGATCACGCCGGGAATGTCGCGGTTGCGGGTGTAAAGCATATTGGCGCCGATCTCGGCATCGACATTGATCCCGCGGATCTGGATGAAGCGCGGCTTGCCATCCGAAAAGACCGTGCCCGCCACCGAGCGCTCGCGGGTCTCCGTCACGACCGTGACCTTGATATAGCCGTCGAAAATCCCCTGCTTGTCCTGATGCGTGGTCGCAATCTGAACGCCGCGCTCCTTGGCCACAACCGGGGCCGAGACCATGTTCACATCGGGATTAACCACCTTCATCATCCCCGCGATCACCGAGGCATTCAGCGCATTGAGGTTCATCTCGCCCGCAACGCCGTCATAAAGGATGTTCACCGCGCGGATCGGCTCATCGGTCATCTGGCCGACGAAACTGCCAAGGAAACCGGCAAGCTTGATCCAGGGCCCCATGATCGCGGCCTCTTCCGCCGTGACCGACGGCATGTTGAGCGCGTTCTGCACCGCCCCGGTCAGCAGGTAATCCGACATCTGCTCGGCCACCTGCAAGGCGACGTTTTCCTGCGCCTCATTGGTCGAGGCCCCGAGATGCGGCGTCACCACGACATTCGGCAGGCCGAAGAGCGGGCTCTCGGTCGCGGGCTCGGTCGCGAAAACATCGAGCGCGGCCCCGGCGACATGACCCGATTTCAACAGTTCGGCCAAAGCCTCCTCGTCGATCAGCCCGCCACGCGCCGCATTGATGATGCGAACGCCCTTCTTGGTCTTGGCCAGATTCTCGCGCGAGAGCACATTGCGCGTCTTGTCGGTCAACGGCACATGCAGCGTGATGAAATCGGCCTTGGCCAAAAGCTCGTCCAGCTCGACCTTCTTCACGCCGAGTTCAAGCGCGCGCTCTTCCGACAGGAAGGGGTCATAGGCCAGAACCTTCATGCGCAGACCCAAAGCGCGGTCGATGACGATCGAGCCGATATTGCCCGCGCCAATGATGCCAAGCGTCTTGTTGAAGACCTCGACCCCCATGAAGCGGTTCTTCTCCCACTTGCCCTGATGGGTCGAGAGGCTCGCTTCGGGCAATTGCCGCGCCACCGCAAACATCAGCGCAATCGCATGTTCGGCCGTGGTGACAGAGTTCCCGAAGGGCGTGTTCATGACGATCACGCCTTTTTTCGACGCGGCCGGAATATCGACATTGTCGACCCCGATCCCGGCGCGGCCGATCACCTTGAGATTGGTCGCATGGGCCAGCAGCTTCTCGGTCACCTTGGTGGCCGAGCGGATCGCCAGACCGTCATATTGACCGATGATCTCGGCCAGTTTGTCTTTGTCCTTGCCCAGATCGGGCAGGTAATCGACCTCGACCCCGCGATCGCGGAAGATCTGGACGGCGGTTTCCGAAAGTTTGTCCGAAACGAGAACCTTGGGCATCTCTCTATCCTTTGGATAAGTCTGTTCGGGCGGGGAAATCGCTCCCCCGCGCACCATTCTTCATCAGGTAAATACCCCGGGGGTCCGGGGGCTGGCCCCCGGCTCCGGGTAAGTGATCTCAGGCCTGAGCCGCGATCTCGGCCTCAAAGGCCCATTCGATCCAGGGCATCAGCGCCGCGACATCCGAGGTCTCGACCGTCGCCCCGCACCAGATCCGCAGGCCCGCCGGCGCATCGCGATACGCGCCCGCATCCAGCGCGACGCCCTCTTTCTCGAGCCGCTTGGTCACCGCTTTGGCAAAAGCCGCGGAATCCTTGATCCGGCTGTCGGTGAAGCGCAGACAGACCGAGGTATTCGAGGCCGTCGCCGGATCGACCGCCAGATCGGCGATCCAGTCGCGGGTCGCGATGAAGTCGCGCACAGCGCGGGCATTGGCATCCGACCGCGCGATCAGCGCATCCTTGCCGCCCAAAGCC
The DNA here is from genome assembly GCF_000444995.1 of Paracoccus aminophilus JCM 7686. Lineage (NCBI taxonomy): Bacteria > Pseudomonadati > Pseudomonadota > Alphaproteobacteria > Rhodobacterales > Paracoccaceae > Paracoccus > Paracoccus aminophilus. The sequence goes on from NC_022041.1 coordinate 3,274,549, forward strand.
TGCGCCCATTTCAGCGCAACCAGATAATCTTCGACGCAAAGCATCGAGGGCGTGTTGATGGTCTCGCCCTTGAAAATGCCCTCGATCAACTTGCCGCCTTTGGTCATGCGGAAAATCTTCGGCATCGGCCAGGCGGGAGTATAGCTTTCCAGCCGTTCGACGGCGCGGGGCGACAGGATCAGGACGCCATGCGCCCCCTCTCCGCCCAGCACCTTTTGCCAGCTAAAGGTCACGACATCGAGCTTGTCGAAGGGCAGATCCATCGCGAAAGCGGCCGAAGTCGCGTCACAAATGGTCAGTCCCTGACGGCCGGCCGGGATCGCATCGCCATTCGGAACCCGCACGCCCGAAGTCGTGCCATTCCAGGTGAAAACCACGTCCTTGTCGAAATCGACATTCGCAAAATCAACGAGATAGCCGTAATCGGCCTTGCGGGTGGTGGCGTCGAGCTTCAGCTGTTTGACGACATCGGTGACCCAACCTTCACCGAAGCTTTCCCAAGCGAGCATCTCGACCGGGCGCGCGCCCAGAAGCGACCACAGCGCCATTTCGACGGCGCCGGTATCCGAGGCGGGGACGATGCCGATGCGGTAATCCGCAGGCACGTTCAGAATGTCACGGGTAAGATCAATCGCCTCGGTAAGCTTGGCTTTGCCGACGGCAGAACGATGCGAGCGGCCCAAAGGCGCGTCTGCGAGCATGTTCAGATCATAATGGGGGATTTTGGCGCAGGGGCCCGACGAAAAACGCGGATTCGCCGGCCGCGTAGCCGGAGTTTGTACAGTCATAGTCTACCCTTCCAGGTATATAGCCTCTCGTTGGGGAGAGGTGTCCCACTGACCGCACTAAACCTGCCCCAAGAGTCGCGCAAGAGAGAAAATCCGTCGCTTTTGACTTTTCCTTTTTGCGCCAGATCTGCTGCCACAGCCGCCATTTCTCTGGCACAGCCGGTCCCTTTGGATTAGGCAACCGCTGATTCTTGCCCCCACGGGAGATGTCATGCTCACGGTCAGCATCCTTGCCGCCCCCCAAACTGCCAATCTGCGCCAATCGCATATCGACGCCTTGCGCGCGCGCTGGAACGGCGGTCATGCGCTTTGGTTAGCGCCTGAAATCGCTGCGGAATTCATGGTCGAAACCCCGCCCGCCGATTTCTGGGAGATCTGGGCCGAGCTTCAGATTCAGGGTCTCGATCTCGCGATCCAACCGACCAAGGGCCGCCAGAAAGCAATCCTGATCGCCGATATGGATTCGACCATGATCGAGCAGGAATGCATCGATGAGCTTGCCGATTTCGCGGGCGTCGGTCCGCGCGTCGCCGCGATCACCGCGCGCGCCATGAATGGCGAGCTGAATTTCCACGAGGCGCTGATCGAGCGCGTCGGCCTGCTTGCGGGCCTAAGCGAATCAGTCATCGCCGAGGTCCTGCGCGACCGCATCACCCTGGCCCCCGGCGGGCGCGAGCTGGTTGCGACCATGCGCGGGCAAGGCGCCTATGCCGCGCTTGTCTCGGGCGGCTTTACTGATTTCACCGGACCGATCGCCGCAGCCCTCGGTTTTGACGAAAACCGCGCCAATACGCTGTTGTCCGACGAGGGCGTGCTGACCGGCCATGTCGGCCTGCCGGTCCTTGGTCGCGAAGCCAAGGTCGAGGCCCTGCACGAGATCGCGACCCGGCACGGCGTCACCCCGGCCGAGGCGATTGCGGTGGGCGACGGCGCCAATGATCTGGGCATGATCCAGCTTGCGGGCACGGGCGTGGCGCTCCACGCAAAACCCTCGGTCGCGGAACAAGCGCAGGTCCGGGTGAACTTTGGCGACCTGACCGCGTTGCTTTACCTGCAAGGCTACGGACGCGACGAATTCATGACCTGACTTTCGGGACGCTGATGCCTTAAAGCGGCATATTATGGAAATGGCGGACCTGCATGGCCGCCATTCTTGTTATTTTAACCATTCGGTGACAGAACCACGACATGAACCCACGCGTCAAAGCCCTCTCCGTCCATCTGCTCACCGCAACCGGCGCCGTCTGGGCGATGCTTGCCATGCTCGCCGCGGTGAAGGGGCAATATGCGACGATGTTCCTGTGGCTCTTGGTCGCGCTCATCGTGGACGGGATCGACGGGCCGCTCGCGCGGCACTTCAACGTCAAGCAATATTGGCCGACCTATGATGGCGTGATCATGGATATGATCGTCGACTATCTGACCTATGTCTTCATCCCGGCCTTCGCGCTGTTCAACTCTGGCCTGCTGCCGGGGTGGAGCGGCTGGATCGCGATCATCGTGATCACTTACGGCTCGGTGCTCTATTTCGCAGATACGCGGATGAAAACAAGGGATTACTCCTTTGCGGGCTTCCCTGCGGCCTGGAATATGCCGGTGCTGGTGCTCTTTGCGCTGAAACCGGTCTGGTGGGTCAGCCTGCTCGTCGTGATCGCCTTGACTGTCACCATGTTCACCAATGTGAAATTCATCCATCCGGTCCGCACCAAGCGCTGGCGCGCGATCTCGCTGCCGATGACCGTGCTCTGGGTGGTGTTTGCCGCCTGGGCCGCCGCGCAGCATTTCCACCCCGGCAGCTGGGCGCATTGGGGGCTGATGATCACCTCGGTCTGGCTGATGTGCGCGGGCTTCCTGCAACAGATGACCGAAGGACGGTCTTGATCGAGCCGCGTGAAGCCCCAATGATGCGGTAACAGACCGCAAGGGGGTTTCATGTTCGCCAGAGTCACGCTTTCCGCCGCCGTTCTGGCCCTGCTTTCGGGGGCCCTGCCTTCGGGGGCCGCGCTGGCGGCGCAAGACACGATCACGCTTGGCATGGTGCTCGAGCCGCCAAATCTCGACCCGACCTCGGGGGCCGCGGCAGCGGTCGATGAGGTGGTTTATGCCAATATCTTTGAAGGCCTGACCCGGATCGGCCCGGATGGCACGGTTCGTCCGGCGCTGGCCGCAAGCTGGGATGTCGAAGAGGCGGGCAAGGTCTATGTCTTCCACCTCCATCCCGGCGTGAGCTTCCATGACGGCAACGCCTTCGATGCGCAGGATGTGATCTTTTCGCTCGACCGCGCCCGCGCCGCCGATTCGACCAATGCCCAGAAAGAACTCTTTTCCGGCATCGACAAGATCGAGGCTGTGGATCCTCAGACCGTGAAGATCACGCTCAAGAGCCCGGATGGCGGCTTTCCCTTCAAGATGGCCTGGGGCGATGCCGTGATGGTCGATCCAGCCAGCGTGAAGGATATCGCCACCCGCCCCATCGGCACCGGCCCCTTCCGATTCGAGAGCTGGCGCCAAGGGGACAGTCTGAAAATCGCGGCTTTCGACGGCTATTGGGGCGAGAAGCCGCAGATCAAAAGCGCGACTTTCCGCTTCATTTCGGACCCGACCGCGGCCTTTGCCGCCGTCATGGCCGGTGATGTCGATGCCTTTCCGAATTACCCCGCGATCGAGACCCTGCCCCAGCTCGAGGCCGATCCGCGTTTCAAGGTCAGCGTCGGCACGACCGAGGGTGAAACCATTCTGGCGATGAACAATGCCAAGGCGCCGCTCGATAATCTCAAGGTGCGCGCGGCGATTGCCCATGCGATGAACCGCAAAGAGCTGATCGATGGGGCGATGTTTGGCTATGGCACGCCGATTGGCAGCCATTTCGCGCCCCATAACCCCGATTACGTCGATCTCACCGCGAAATCGGCCTTTGATCCCGAGCTGTCCCGCAAGCTGCTGGCCGAGGCGGGCGTCACGGATCTCAAGCTGCGTCTGGCGCTGCCGCCGCCGCCCTATGCCCGGCGCGGCGGCGAGATCGTCGCGCAAGAGCTCAAGGCCGTGGGCATCGCGACCGAGATCACCAATATGGAATGGGCGCAATGGCTGGAAACCGTCTTCAAGGGCGGTGATTTCGACCTGACCATCATCAGCCATGTCGAGCCGATGGATATCGGGATCTATGCCCGCGACGATTACTATTTCCACTACGCCAAACCCGCCTTCAAGGCGCTGATGGCGAAGCTACAGGAAACCGTCGATCCGGCGCAACGCTCGGCGCTGCTGGTCGAGGCACAAGAGATGATCGCGGATGATTACGTCAACGCCTTCCTCTTCCAGCTGCCGAAAATCGGCGTCGCGGATGCTCGGATCACCGGGCTTTGGGAAAACGCGCCGATGCCTGCCAATGATCTGAGCGAGGTTCGCTGGACCGACTAGGGTCACTGCCGGACGGTCATGGCCGGACGCTGGGGCTTTGCGCCCCCGCACCCCCGCAAGGTATTTTCGTCAAAGCGAAGGGCTTAATTCTTGAGCACGATGCAGCGCCCGCCGAGGCCGCGCAGGCGGGTGCAAAAGGCCACGGCTTCGGCCTGATTGCTGTAGCCGAGCTGGGCCGTATAGAGCTTGCGTGCGGATCCGGTCAGGCGGCGGCGGACATAGCTCACGCGCTTGCCGCCGAGGATCGGGCGGAGCTGCCGGTTGAGACGGTCGACCTGCGCGCTCGCCCCCGATTTGCTGGGATGCGAGGCAAGGATGACGCCAAAGGGCCAGGCGTGCTCGGGAGTCGAGAATTCGCGGAGTTTGCGGTTGCCGGCAAGTGTGGTGCAGGCTTTGATGAAGGGCTTTTCCTTATCGAGCCGGATATCGAGCTTGTCCTTGGTCGGCGGATTGTCTCGCCATTCGGCTGCGTCGAGCCCGGTGATCGCCTGAACATAATCCTGCGTTTCCCAAGGCAGGCCGGAGGCGCCGCCTTTGAAGCGCGCAGCGCGGTTCTCGCCGCCATTATAGGCGATCGCGGCCATGCCGATGCTGCCAAAGTTGTCGGTCAGGCGTCGCAGATAGCCCGCCGAGGCGTCGATGGCTTTTGCCGGGTTGAACGGATCATCAAGGCCGACGAGATCGGCGGTGCCGGGCATGAATTGCGCGATGCCCTGAGCGCCGACCGGGCTGATCGCATTCGGCTCGAACAGGCTTTCCTTCCACAAAAGCCGGGCAAGGAAATGCGGATCGACGCCATGTTTGGCCGAGGCCTGTTCGATCGTGCGGCAGACATCGGGGATATAGGTCTGGATCTCGATGCAATAGAGCCCGTCGGTCGTGCACCGGCGCTCTTTGCTGTCCTTCTTCGGGCCGTCCTTGTGGGCGCCATCCTTTTTCGCGTCATCCCCATGCAGCACGCGCGGCGCAGGAATGCCAGAATGGGCATCCATGGTCTCATAGGCCGCCGCAGGCAGCGCCATCAAGGCGATCAGGGCTGAGAGAAGAAATCGGCGCATCGGGTCAAGCACAATCCTTTGCGCCGGAAATAGCAATCGCGGCTGGGTTTGGGAACCGATCTTGCCAAGGGGGGCGGGAGAATTCGGCGGGTTCTGGCCAAAAGGCAACGCGCCCTCCCGTGGGAAGGCGCGCGCCAGCAAGCAGGGTGATCGGGAGTGCGGCCAGCGTTACTGGGCCGCCGCCGCGATCTCTTGTGCCGAGACGAGATAGCCGTCCGGCGTCGGGGTCTGGTGGCCTTCAAGCTGAATGCTCTCGGCCTGGCTGCGGACCTTCACATGGGTGCCGATCTTGGTCTCGCCGAAGATATCCATGATGTCCTGGTTGAACAGGCGGATACAGCCAGCCGAGGTCGCCTTGCCGATCGAGCTCGGGTCCATGGTGCCATGGATGCGATACATCGTGTCGCGGTCGCCCTGGTAGAGATAGAGCGCGCGCGACCCAAGCGGGTTCGAGCTGCCGCCGGGCAGGCCGTTCTTCAGATGGCCGTAAAGCTCGGGCTCGGTGCGGACCATGTTCGCGGTCGGCGTCCAGGACGGCCAGACCGCCTTGCGCTTGATCGTGGCATTGCCCTTGAAGCCCGTGCCCGCGCGGCCGACGGCGATGCCGTAGCGCATGGCCTGACCGTTATCGAGCACGCGATACAGCAGGCGCGCATAGGGGTCGACAACGATGGTTCCGGGCGCATCGGGGCCGTTATAGGCGACGAGCTGGCGGGTGTTGCGCTCATTCAGATAGGCCGGGCGGACCGCAGGAATCTCAATCGACTCACCGTTCGGGCCGGTATCGGCGCGCGCACCATAGATCGCCGGCTCGGCGGGGGCCTGAACGCCGGTCGCCTGAGGCTGGGGAGCACAGGCAGCCAGACCCAGCACAAGGGCCAGCAGAAGCGGAGCAGTTCGCATTGTTCATATCCTTCGTAACACGATCGCCCCGTCACGAGACAATCGCAGCAGCAGTAACGCAGGTCAGGCAGAGGCAGCACCGGGGCAGACCGATCCCGCGATTCGTATCTGTTCTTTAAAGCCCGTTTACAGCGTCAAGCGTCAAGTGGCGCGGGCCGTCCCTTGAGCAAACGTGACAGGATTAAGTTGATTTAATTGGCCAGGGCGTCTTGAAAGCAACAGAAAGCCGGGAAGAACTCTTCCCGGCTTTTGGTCGTGCGGTGCAGGCAAAGCCGCAATCAGGCGCGAGCGGGCTGCGCCTTGGCCGCAGCGCGCGGGGTCGGCAGCTTGCCGGTATAGCGCGCATAGCCAAGGTCCTCATATTCGATATGAGGCGTCTTGCCGCTGATCAGATCGGCCAGAAGCTGACCCGAGCCGGTCGACATCGTCCAGCCAAGCGTGCCATGTCCCGAGTTGATGAAGAGGTTCGGCAGCTGGGTCGCGCCGACGACCGGGGTTCCATCGGGCGTCATCGGGCGCAGACCGGTCCAGAATTGCGCCTTGCTGGTGTCGCAAGCGCGGCCAAACAGATCGTTCACCGACAACTCCAGTGTGGCGCGGCGGCGCGCGCTCAGCGACATGTCATAGCCGGTGATCTCGGCCAGACCGCCAACACGGATGCGGTCGCCCAAACGGGTGATTGCGACTTTGAAGGTCTCATCCATGACCGTCGAAACCGGCGCGGCAGCGTCGTTTTCGATCGGAATGGTCAGCGAATAGCCCTTGAGCGGATAGATCGGCAGCTTGATGCCGAGATGGCGGACGAGGAAGGGCGAATAGCTGCCCAAAGCCACGACATAGCGATCCGCCGTCAGACGGCCCGCGCTGGTTTTCACGCCGGAAATCTTGCCGCCCTCGGCCTCAAGCGCCTCGATCGAAACGCCCCATTTGAAGGTCACGCCAGCCGCCGCAGCCATCTGTGCGAGGTTATTGGTGAATTTGAAGCAATCCCCGGTCTCATCGCCCGGCAGACGCAGACCGCCGACGATCAGGTCCTGCGATTGCGCCAGCCCCGGCTCGGCGGCAACGCAGCCCGCACGGTCCAGAACCTCGAAGGGCACGCCATCGGCCTGCAAAACCGCGATATCCTTGGCAACTGCCTCGACCTGCTTCTCGCTGCGGAACACCTGCAAGGTGCCCTGCATCCGCTCGTCATAATGAATCCCGGTCGCGGCGCGCAGCTCTTTCAGGCAGTCGCGGCTGTATTCGGCCAGACGCACCATGCGGCTCTTGTTGATCGCATAGGCCGAGGAGGTGCAGTTCTTCAGCATCTGCGCCATCCATTTGGCGCGCTGCAGATCGAATTTCGGCTGCAAAACCAGCGGCGCATGTCGCTGGAACATCCATTTGATCGCCTTCAGCGGAATCCCCGGCGCGGCCCAGGGCGAGGAATAGCCGGGCGAGACCTGCCCGGCATTGGCAAAGCTCGTCTCCAGCGCAGGCCCGGTCTCGCGATCGACGACGACAACCTCATGGCCGGCCTGAGCAAGATACCAGGCCGAAGTGATACCGATGACACCGGCGCCCAGAACGACAACCTTCATGTGAGGAAACCCCTGATTCCAAAACTTTAGGTGGAGAATAGGCAAGGGCGTGGAAATTAGTTCCTATTCTTCATCATAAAAATACCCAATCACACACGTTTTCGCACTCATATTGGTAAATATTCGAATTATGTTCGATGAATATGTGATTAAACGAAAGGATACCCCTTCATATCGACCTATTCCCGCCGAAACGACCAGCCGCGCCGGTCCACCGCTGATTGAAGCTGGCGGCGAGGATGCTAGTCTTAAGTCGCAGAAGCCACGGAAGCATGAAATTGTCCGAGCGAAAGAGTCCCCTCGCCCCGTTCCGCCACAGCGATTTTCGAATGCTCTGGTCAGCCACGCTGATCTCGAACTTCGGAGGATTGGTGCAGGCGGTCGGTGCGGCCTGGATGATGACCCAGCTCACCGATTCGCCCACGTTGATCGCGCTGGTGCAGGCCTCGAACACGCTGCCGATCATGCTGTTTGCGCTGGCCTCGGGCGCTTTGGCCGATAACTTCGACCGTCGCACACTGCTGATCACCGCGCAGGTCTTCATGGCGGTGGTCTCGCTGTTGCTCGCGATCGTGACCTGGCAGGGCTGGATGACGCCTTGGCTATTGCTGACCTTCACCTTCCTGATCGGCGCGGGTCAGGCGCTTTACAACCCGCCTTGGCAGGCGAGCATGGGCGATCTCGTCCCGCGCGAAGACCTTCCGGCGGCTGTCACCATGAACTCGGTCGGCTTCAACCTGATGCGCAGCGTCGGACCGGCGGCGGGCGGGATCATCACCGCCGCCTGGGGTGCGGCGGCGGCCTTTGCGGTCAATGCGCTCAGCTACATCCCGCTGCTCGGCGCGCTCTTCCTGTGGCATCCGAAACCCGTGCCGCGCCGCATCGCGCGCGAGCCCTTCGTCTCGGCTGTCGGCGCGGGGCTGCGCTATGTCGCGCTGTCGCCGAACCTCTTGCGGGTGCTGATCCGCTCGGCGCTTTTCGGCTTTGCCGCGGTCGCGGTGCTGGCGCTGCTGCCGCTGGTCGCCAAGGCCCATCCCGATGGCGGCTCGCTGCTCTTTGGCCTCTTGCTCGGCTGTTACGGGCTGGGCGCGATCATCGGTGCCGTCATCAACCCCTATATCCGCGAGCGGCTGCCGAATGAGGTCATCGTCCGGGTCTCTTTCGCGGCCTTTGCCGCGTCGGCACTGATTCTGGCCTTCACCGATGCCGTCTGGCTTCATGCGATTGCGATCCTGCCTGCGGGAGCGTCTTGGGTGCTGGCGCTGTCGCTCTTCAACGTCTCGGTGCAGCTCTCGACGCCGCGCTGGGTCGTGGCGCGGGCGCTGGCGCTTTACCAGACCGCGACCTTCGGCGGCATGGCGGCGGGAGCGTGGATCTGGGGCACGGTCGCGACGGCCTATGACACCGACACGGCGCTCGCCTGCGCGGCGGTGCCCCTGATCGTCGGCGCCATTCTGGGCCATTGGCTCTCTGTCCCGGAATTCGGCACGCTCAACCTCGATCCAAGCGACAATTTCCGCGAGCCCGAGCTGCGGCTTGATCTGCGCGGGCGTTCGGGGCCGATCATGATCATGATCGACTATAAGATCGACCAGAAAGACGTGCCGCTGTTTCTGGAACTGATGGCCCAGCGCCGCAACATCCGCCGCCGCGACGGCGCCCGCAATTGGGCGCTTTTGCGCGATCTCGAGACGCCGAATCTCTGGTCGGAGAGCTATCACATCGCGACGTGGGACGATTACGTCCGCCACAACATGCGCCGCACCAAATCGGATTCGACCATCGGCACCGAGCTTGCCAAGCTGCATCAGGGCCCGGGCGCGCCCGCGATCCATCGCATGATCGAGCGCCACAGCGTTTCGCAAGACGATGACCTGCCGCTGATCGGCAAGCTTGAAGTTCCGTAAGCGGCCATGTTGCAGCCCTGCCCGTCCGCCCAGCATTTCACGCGCCCCCGCCCGCGCGCCCTTTACCCGGGCGCGGCGGTTTTCTAGCCTTTCGCCATGACCGGATTTCTTCTTCGCCGCATGCTTTCGCTTGGCCTCAGCCTGGCTGTGGCCTCGGCGCTGATCTTTGCCGTGGTCGAGCTCATCCCCGGCGATCCCGCGAGCTATATGCTCGGGACCGGCGCGCAGCCCGATACTCTGGCTGCCCTGCGCGAGCAGATGGGGCTGAACCAGCCCTTTCCGCTGCGCTATCTGCAGTGGATCGGCGGCATTCTCAGCGGCGATTTCGGGCAAAGCCTGACCTACAAGACCCCGGTCGCCGCGATGATTTTGGACCGTATGGCGGTCTCGCTGCCTTTGGCGATGCTCTCGCTTGTGCTGGCCGTAGCGCTGGCGGGGCCGATTGGCCTTTTTGCCGCGCGCTGGCGCGGGCGCGCGCCTGACACCGCCGTGATGGCCACGACCCAGATCGGCATCGCGCTGCCGAATTTCTGGTTCGCCATGCTTCTGGTCCTGATCTTCGCCGTCCGGCTGCGGCTGCTGCCTGCGGGCGGCTTTCCCGGCTGGGCGCATCCCGTGGCCGCGCTTAAGGCGCTGATCCTGCCCGCCGTGGCGCTGGCGCTGCCGCAAGCCGCGATCCTTGCGCGGGTGCTGCGCTCGGCGCTGATCGAGGTCATGGATCAGGACTATATCCGCACCGCCCGCGCCAAGGGGCTGAGCACCAGCCAGACCCTGATCCGCCATGGCCTGCGCAATGCGATGATCCCGGTGCTGACGGTCATGGGGATGCAGTTTTCCTTCCTGCTGGCCGGGGCGATCATCATCGAGAATGTGTTTTATCTGCCCGGACTGGGCCGGCTGATCTTTCAGGCAATCACCCAGCGCGACCTAATCGTGGTGCAATCGGCGGTGCTTGTGATGGTCGCGGTGGTGATCCTCGTCACCTTCCTTGTCGATCTGGCCTATGCCGCCGTCGACCCGAGGCTGCGCCGCGCATGAGAGCCACCCTGATCCTCGGAGCCTGCCTTGCCGGGCTCGCCGTGCTGGGGGCGCTGGTCTCCTTCGTCTGGACGCCTTTCGATCCCACCGCCCTCTCGATCCCCGACAAGCTGCAACCGCCCTCGGCCACCCATTGGCTCGGGACCGATCACTTCGGACGCGACATCTTGTCGATGATCATGGCGGGCGCGCGCGTCTCGATCGCGGTGGCGCTGGTCGCGGTGGGCATCGGCATGGGCTTTGGCGTGCCGCTGGGGCTCTTGGCCGCCGCCCGGCGCGGCAGCTGGCTTGATGAGATCATCATGCGCGGCAATGACCTGATCTTCGCCTTCCCGAGCCTTGTCATCGCAATCCTGATCACCGCCGTCTTCGGCCCCTCGGCGGTCAATGCAATCATCGCCATCGGCATCTTCAACATCCCGGTCTTCGCTCGCGTCACCCGCGCCGGTGCCCTGCCCTTATGGACGCTCGATTACATCCGCGCCGCCGAGGTCGCGGGCAAGGGCGCGACCCGGATCAGCCTCGAGCATATTCTGCCCAATATCGCCAATCTGCTGATCGTTCAGGGCACGATCCAGTTCAGCCTTGGCATTCTCGCCGAGGCGGGCCTGTCCTATGTCGGCCTTGGCGCGCAGCCGCCGACGCCAAGCTGGGGAAGGATGCTCGCCGATAGCCAGACCATGATCACGCTCGCCCCCCATGTCGCGATCATCCCCGGGGTCACGATCCTGCTGACCGTTCTGGGACTGAACCTGCTGGGCGACGGGCTGCGCGATGCTTTGGACCCAAGGCTGAGGGCGCGGCGATGATCGAGGCGCGCGATCTTTGCGTTACCATCGGCAAGACGCCGATCCTCAAGGGCGTTTCGCTGCGTCTCGCTCCCGGAGAGATCACCGGGCTGGTCGGCGAAAGCGGCTCTGGCAAGTCGATGGCGGCGCTTGGCCTGATCGGGCTTTTGCCGCGCGGCGCGCGCGCCTCGGGCCGGGTCGAGCTGGACGGGCGGGATCTGCGAACCCTGCCCGAGCGCGAGATGTGCAAGATCCGGGGCAAGCGCATCGCCATGATCTTCCAAGAGCCGATGACCGCGCTCAACCCGCTGATGAGCATCGGTGATCAGGTCGCCGAGGCGCTGCGCCTGCATGAGAACCTGCCCCGCGCCGAGGCCTTGGCGCGTGCCCGCGACCGGCTCGACCGCGTCGGGCTAAGCGCGCCGCGCTTTCCGCTGACGCTCTATCCGCATGAACTTTCGGGCGGCCAGCGCCAGCGCGTGGCGATTGCCTTGGCGATTGCGGCAAAGCCCGATCTGCTGATCGCCGACGAGCCGACAACCGCGCTCGATGTGACGACGCAGGCGCAGATCCTTGATCTGCTGCAAGGCCTCGTGCGCGACGAGGGCATGGCGCTGCTCCTCATCACCCATGACCTCGCCGTGGTCGCGGGGATTGCCGACCGCGTCGCGGTGATGGAGGCGGGCGAGATTGTCGAAGCCGCCCCGACCGAGCAGCTCTTTCGCGAACAAAAGGCCCCCTATACGCAGGCGCTTTTCGCGGCCTCGCGCCACCTGCCCCGGCAGGTCCACATCAAGCCAAGCGACGAGGCGCCGCTGTTGCAGGTCACGGATGCGGTGCGCGAATATGCGCTGCCGCATGGCGTTCTCGCCTCTGGCACGGTGCTGCGTGCGGTCGATGGCGCCAGCCTCTCGATTGATCCGGGCGAGTCGGTCGGGCTGATCGGCGAATCCGGCTGCGGGAAATCAACGCTCACCCGCGCGATCCTTGGCCTCGATCCGCTGCAAGGCGGGCGGATCACGCTCGACGGGCAAGAGATCCGCGCCGGGCGGGCGATGGACCGCGCCCTGCGCGCCAAGGTTCAGGTCGTCTTTCAGGACCCGTTCGGCAGCTTCGATCCGCGCTGGACGGTGGCCGAGCTCGTGGCCGAGCCCTTCTACCTCACCGCCCGCCCCAAGGACTGGCGCGCGCGCGTCGCCGAGGCGCTGGCCGATGTCGGTCTTGGGTCCGAGGCGATGGGGCGCTACATCCACGAATTCTCGGGCGGCCAACGCCAGCGCATCGCCATCGCCCGCGCGCTGATCATCCGCCCGAAGCTCATCGTGCTCGACGAGGCGGTGAGCGCGCTTGATGTGCGGGTGCGCGCGCAGGTGCTCGATCTCTTGGCGCGGCTGCGGGCGGATTACGGGCTCGCTTATCTCTTTATCAGCCACGATCTCTCGGTCGTGCGCCAGATCACCGAGCGGGTCGCGATCATGGACAAGGGCCGGATCGTCGAGACCGGCCCGACCGCGCAGTTCATGGACGCGCCCCGGCACCCAACCACCCTGCGACTGGTCGCCGCAGTGCCCAAAATCCCCAGCAATTGGCGGGTTTTTGCGCCGGCGGACTAGCGCTCATGGCCTTGTTCGCACCCCGATGCAGCCCCACGTCAAAGCTGCATTAGGACAGGAGAACCCCATGCACTGCCCGATCGACGGCGAAACTCTGGTGATGAGCGAGCGCAACGGAGTCGAGATCGACTATTGCCCGAAATGTCGGGGCGTCTGGCTGGACCGCGGCGAGCTCGACAAGATCCTCGAACGCGCCGCAGCCGACACCGCCCCGGCCCCCCGTGCCGATGCCCCGCGCGCCGATGCCCCCCGTGCCGATGCCCCCCGTGCCGAGCTGCAGCGTCAGGACGCCAGTCAGGACCGCCGCCGCTTCGAGGAGCGCCGTGATGACCGAAGGGATGACCCCCGCGATGATCGCCGCGACGAGCGTGACGACTACCGCCGCTATGATGACGAACCGCGCCACGGCAAGAAAAAGCGCGAGTCCTTCCTTTCGGATCTCTTTGATTTCTGATCGCTAGGCCCTGCTTGGGCGCGGCAGATTGTGCCCGCCCAGAATGGAACACAGGCCCGGAATGTAACAGGCCCCGCGCTGCCGCAGGGCCTGTCTCCTCCCCCGTATGGACGGCTTTGCCTCCCCGCGCAGCCGTCCGGGTATTCTTATTGTGCCGAGGCGGCGATCAGCTCTGCCTGGCTCACAATCACTTGTGCCTGACGAATCGACGCGATGTCAACAAGTCGACCTTTGTATACCGTCGCGCCCAACCCCTTGGCTTGGGCCTCTTCCATCGCCGTCAGAATCCCGCGCGCATCGGCAACGGCATCGTCATTGGGCGAAAAGACCTCATTGGCCAAAGCGATCTGCTTGGGATGGATCGCCCATTTCCCGACCATGCCCAAAGTCGCCGAGCGGCGCGCCTGCGCGCGGAAGCCCTCTTCATCGGTGAAATCGCCGAAGGGGCCATCGACCGGCAGAATGCCATGGGTGCGGCAGGCTGCGACAATCGCCGCTTGCGCCCAATGCCACGGGTCCGACCAGTATTTCGCGCCCTGATGGGCCATGTAGTAATTGTCCTGCGTGCCGCCGATCCCGGTCGTGGCCATGCCCATCGAGGCGGCGAAATCGGCCGCGCCGAGGCTCATCGCCTGCAGGCGCGGGCTCGAGGCGGCAATCTCTTCGACATGGGAAATCCCGGCGGCCGATTCGATGATGACTTCCAGACTGATGCGCTTCTTGCGCCCCTTGGCGGCCTCGATCGCAGAGACCAGCGCATCGACTGCATAGACATCCGCCGCACAGCCGACCTTGGGGATCATGATCTGATCCAGCCGCTCGGGGGCCTGCTCGAGCAGATCGACGACATCGCGATACCAATAGGGCGTGTCGAGCCCATTGATGCGCACCGACAGCGTCTTGTTGCTCCAATCGAGATCGCCAATCGCTTGAATGATGTTCTTGCGCGCCTGCGCCTTGTCATCGGGCGCGACGGAATCTTCGAGATCAAGGTTGATGACATCCGCCGCCGACGAGGCCATCTTGCCAAACAGCGCTTCGCGCGAGCCGGGGCCGAAAAGCTGGCAACGGTTCAGGCGGGCAGGCGCAGGCGGCTGGAGACGAAAGGACATATCGATTCCGTGAGCAACGATGTTTCGCACGACTTGCTGGCCTTGTTATATTCTTGCCCGCCGCCCTTCAAGCTGAATTTGCAGATGCAGAAAGATGACCCATGACCCTGACAGCCCGGATGCGCCGCTATGCGTTTGACGGCCATTTCACCATTGCGCGCGGCTCGCGCACCCATGTCGAGGTGGTCGAGGTCGCCGTCACCCGCAACGGTGTGACCGGCTTTGGCGAATGCGTGCCTTATGCCCGTTATGGCGAATCGGTCGAAAGCGTGCTCGCCGCGATCACCGCTTTGCCCGAGGATGTCAGCCTCGAGGCGCTGCAAACCCTTTTGCCCGAGGGCGCGGCGCGCAATGGCGTTGATTGCGCGCTCTGGGATCTTGCCGCCAAGACCGCGGGCCAGCCGGTGCATGAACTGCTCGGCCTGCCCGCGCCAGAGCCCCTGACCACCGCCTTCACGCTCTCGCTCGACACGCCCGAGGCGATGCGCGCCAAGGCCGCCGCCAATGCCGCGCGTCCGGTCCTGAAGATCAAGCTCGGCACGCCCGACGACCTGCCGCGCTTGCGTGCGGTGCGCGAGGGCGCGCCGAAATCCGATCTGATCCTCGACGCGAATGAGGGCTGGACGCCCGACAGCTACCGCGTGCTGATCCCCCAGATCGCCGAACTGGGCGTCAAGCTGATCGAGCAGCCGCTGCCCGCCGGTCAGGACGCCGCTTTGCGCGATCTGCCGCGTCCGGTGCCGATTTGCGCCGATGAAAGCTGCCACGGGCGCGCGACTTTGGCCGATCTTGCCGGGAAATACGATGTCATCAACATCAAGCTCGACAAGACCGGCGGGCTGACCGAGGCGCTTGCGTTGAAGGCCGAGGCCGAGCGTCAGGGCTTTGGCATCATGGTCGGCTGCATGGCCGCCTCGAGCCTCGCGATGGCGCCCGCGGTGCTGGTGGCGCAGGGCGCGGCTTTCGTGGACCTCGACGGCCCGCTGCTTCTGGCGGAGGACCACGAAAACGGGTTGCGTTACGAGCAATCGAGGCTCATTCCTGCATCGCCTGCGCTCTGGGGATAGGAGAGAAAGACAGCATGACCCGCACAGTTTACCTCAACGGCGAATATTTGCCCGAAACCGAAGCGAAGGTTTCGATCTTCGACCGCGCCTTCCTGATGGCCGATGGCGTCTACGAGGTCGTGAGCGTGCTTGGCGGCAAGCTTCTGGACTTTGACGGCCATCTCGTGCGCCTCAAGCGCTCGCTCGATGCGCTGGCGATGCAGAATCCGCTGAGCGACGCCGATTATCTGGAGGCCCATCGCGCGCTGGTCGAGAAAAACGCGATCACCGACGGGCTGATCTATCTGCAGGTCTCGCGCGGGAACCCGGGCGACCGCGATTTCGCCTTCCCGTCCGACGACACCCAACCGACCGTCGTCATGTTCACGCAGTCGAAGCCCGGCCTTGCCGACTCGCCTGCGGCCAAGGCCGGCATTCGCGTGATCTCGGTTCCCGATCAGCGCTGGCATCGCCGCGATATCAAGACGGT
Source organism: Paracoccus aminophilus JCM 7686 (assembly GCF_000444995.1). NCBI lineage: Bacteria > Pseudomonadati > Pseudomonadota > Alphaproteobacteria > Rhodobacterales > Paracoccaceae > Paracoccus > Paracoccus aminophilus. The sequence continues at coordinate 3,290,749 of NC_022041.1, forward strand.
GCAACTGCTCTACCCGAGCCTCGCCAAGATGGAGGCCAAGAAGGCCGGGGTCGATGACGCCTGGCTGGTCGAAGAGGGCAAGGTGACCGAGGGCACCTCGAACAACGCCTATATCATCAAGGGCGGCAAGATCATCACCCGCGAGCTGAGCCATGACATTCTGCACGGGATCACCCGCGCCGCCGTCCTGCGCTTCGCCCGTGAAGCCCAGATGGCGGTGGAAGAGCGCAGCTTCACCATCGAGGAAGCCCAAGGCGCGGATGAGGCCTTCGTGACCTCGGCCTCGGCCTTCGTCACCCCGGTAATCGAGATCGACGGCAAGGCCATTGGCACCGGCAAACCCGGCGCGCTCGCCCTGCGCCTGCGCGAGATCTATCTTGAGGAATCGCTGAAAAACGCGCGCTGAGCCGTCAGGCTCGCCGAAGCCAGAGACCAGAAACCCGCCGCTTCAGATCCGAAGCGGCGGGTTTTTTCGATCTTATGGATGGGCCCAAGCCCTGCCCGGCGCCATTCCGGCTCAGGTGGTTTGCCAGGGCGCTTTCGGCGCGTCGCTTTGGTTGATGAAGGACACATCGCGCACATTGGCGACCTTCACATCGCGCAGCAGCGCAAGGTCATTGCCATCGACCAGCAGCCGGACATTGTCGCCGTCCTGCACATATTCGAAATGCTTGTCGCCAGTGTAATCGGCGGGCAAAGCGATCTGGATATTATCCGCGTCGCCATAGGTGATATCGACCGGACCGCTTGAATCGCTGCGGATGATATAGAGATCCGAGCCCTTGCCGCCGTCGAGAATGTCGTGACCACCGGCATAGATCGTATCATCGCCGTCGCCGCCATAAAGCGTATCCGGGTGATCCTTGTCGGAATCGTCGGGCGACCAGATCAGGTCATTGCCCGGACCGGCATCGACATAGACCGTGCCGCCATTGTCATAGATCGAGTCATTGCCGCTGGCATGGTCGTCATCTCTGGAATCGTCGTTCGGATCGGCATCGCCATAGATGTGATGCTCGCCGCCGTTGGTGATGATCACGTCATCGCCGCTGCCGCCTGCGACGGTGTCATGGCCCTCATCGACGCCGGGGTTATAGGCGCCGTAGTGGTCGTCACCCTCGCCCAGATAGACCAGATCATTGCCCGGGGTCGCATCGACCGTATCATTGCCGCGCCCGGTCCAGATGATGTCATCGCCGCCGCCGCCATTGACCGAATCGTCGCCGTCAAAGGTCAGGATCGCATCGCCGCCCGGCGTGCCCTCGATCGTGTCGTCACCTTCGGTGCCCTCGATCACATTGCGATCGCCATAGGGATCAGGCGGGGTCTCTGGCCCATGAGAATCCGAACTGCTGGACATGAGAGAGCCAAGACCGGCAAGGCCGAGCACTCCAAGAAGTAAAAACAAAGTCTGGTTCATCTATGTCCCTCCGACGCCTTGGCGCAGGATAAACCTGCAAAAGGCTCGGGAGCAACCGCGCTTTCAGTGCCCCAGAACCTGACTGAGAAAAAGTTTAGTCCGTTCGGATTGCGGATTGGTAAAGAACTCATGCGGCGTGTTCTCTTCGACGATCTGGCCTTGATCCATGAAGATCACCCGATGCGCGACGGCTTGGGCAAAGCCCATCTCATGGGTGACGCAAAGCATGGTCATGCCCTCTTCGGCGAGCTGGATCATCGTATCGAGCACCTCCTTGATCATCTCGGGATCAAGCGCCGAGGTCGGCTCGTCAAAGAGCATGATGCGCGGCTGCATACAAAGCGAGCGCGCAATCGCCACACGCTGCTGCTGGCCGCCCGAAAGCTGGCCCGGATATTTCAGCGCCTGTTCAGGAATGCGCACTTTTTCAAGGAAATGCATCGCGGTTTCCTCGGCCTGCCGCTTGGGCACCTTGCGCACCCAGATCGGCGCGAGCGTGCAGTTCTCCAACACGGTCAGATGCGGGAAGAGGTTGAAATGCTGAAACACCATCCCGACCTCCGAGCGCACCTTGTCGATGTTTTTCAGGTCATGCGTCAACTCGACCCCATCGACGATGATGCGACCGCGCTGATGCTCCTCAAGCCGGTTGATGCAGCGGATCAGCGTCGATTTCCCAGACCCCGACGGCCCCGCGATCACGATCCGCTCGCCGCGCGCGACATTGAGATTGATGTCGCGCAGAACGTGGAAGGTGCCATACCACTTGTTCACATCCTGCATCTCGACCGCGTAAGCGGCAGCTTGCTGCTCATGGATCTGGCTCATCTGGCCCCCTAACGTTGGTCGCGCTTCAGCTTGCGTTCGAGGTAAAGCGAATACCGCGACATGCCGAAGCAGAGGATGAAGAAGATCGCGCCAGCAAAGAGATAGGGCTCCCAATAGGTGCCCTTCCACTCAAAGCTCGCGCGCACCGAATCGGACATGGCCTTCAGCGGGTCGTAAAGCCCGACGAAGGTGACGAGCGTCGTGTCCTTGAACATGCCGATGAAGGTCGAGACGATCGAGGGGATCGAGACCTTCAGCGCCTGCGGCAAGATAATCAGCCGCTGCGCCTTCCAGTAATCCAACCCCAAGGCATCCGCCGCCTCGTATTGGCCCTTGGGCAGCGCGGCAAGCCCGCCGCGGATCACTTCGGCCATATAGGCCGAGGCGAAGATCGTCACCATGACGATCACCCGCAAGATGATGTCAAACTGGACCTTGGGCGGCAGGAAATAATTGAGCAAGAGCGAGGCCACGAAGAGCATCCCGATCAGCGGCACGCCCCGGATGAACTCGATGAACATCACCGCCAGCATCCGCACGACCGGCAGATGCGATTGCCGCGCCAGTGCAAGGATAATCCCCGCTGGCAGCGACATGGCGATGCCCGCGACCCCGATGGTGATCGACAAGACGAAGCCGCCGAACTGGGTCGAGGGCACGCGCGGCAGGCTCAGCGGCAAAGCGGTGCCAAGCGCGCTCCCCAGCGGATGATAGGCAAAGCCCCAGAAAAGCAGCGCCGCGACCACGCCAATCGCGAGCCCGATCATCCCGAGCCGCGCAAGCACGCGCGAGACGGCATAGCCCAGCACAAAGCCCGCCAGCGCGAGAACCGGAAACCAGACCGAGCCGCCCCAGAGCAGCCAGACCCCAAGGAAGGGATAGACCAGCGTCGCGATCAGCGACCAGCGCGGGCGATATTCGATCAGCGCCACCCAGAGCACCATGCCCAGAGCCGCGACCAGCAGATGCGTTCCGCTCGCACCAAGGATCTGGCAGGCCATGAAGGTCAGGACCGAGGCCAGCGCGAGCACGCTCCGCCGCCCGCGGAGGCTGTCCGAAAAGAGCACCGGCGCAATGGCGAAGAACAAAAGCCCAAAGGCCAAGGTCGGACGCCAATATTCGGCGCGCGGGTAAAAGCCGAAGAGGAACTGGTTCCAGCGATGCTTGATCACCGCGAAACAGGCGCCGGTGGCGCCCTCGCCATAGCGCTCGGTGATGATCTGGCGGCATTCGCGCAAGGAATCGGCGTGCCAGACCGCGTGGCTCAGCCAGGGCCCGAATTTCGCAATCAGCAGCCAGATCGCCGCGAGACCGCAAAGCGTCAGCGCAATGTTGAGCGGGCCGCGAAACAGGTTTTCCCGCATCCAATGCAGGATTCCGCTGTCGCCGCGTGGCGGGGCAGCGGGCGCGATCATCTCGTTGCGGACGAAGGGAAGCGGCGGGGTTTGGGGCGCGGTTCGGGACTCGGTCATCTCACCGCTCCTTCAACGCGACGCGGCGGTTATAGAGGTTCATCGCCCCCGAGATGATCAGCGAGACCACCAGATAGATCAGCATCATCAGGATCATGCATTCCATCTCGCGCCCGGTCTGGTTCAGCGTCGTGCCGCCAAGCGTGCCGCGCAGATCCATGTAACCCACTGCAATCGCCAGCGAGCTGTTCTTGGTCAGGTTCAGATATTGCGAGATCAGCGGCGGGATGATGACCCGCAGGGCTTGCGGCAACACGACCAGAGTCATCGTCCGCCCCGGCCGCAGACCAAGCGAATAGGCGGCCTCCGTCTGCCCCGCGCTGACCGCCATCACGCCTGCGCGCACCGCCTCGGCGATGAAAGCGGCGGTGTAAAGCGACAGCGCGACCAGCAGGACCACGAAGGAATTGTCGAGATTGATGCCGCCGACGAAGTTGAAGCCCTTGAGCTCGGGCCGGTTCAGATGCAGCCCGTAATGCCAGGCAAGCCACACGAAAGGCACCACAAACAGCAGAATCTGCACCCACCAGGTCACCGGCCGCTTGCCCGTGCGGTTCTGCTCCCGGCTGGCCCATCTCGCAAGCTGCCGCCTGATGCCAAGCGCCGCCAGAAACACCAGCGCGAAGACGATCACCGCGATATTGATGCCCTCGCGGCCCAAGGGAAGGACGCCCGGATCATTGCTCAAGGACAAGGACGGGATCGCGGTATAGCGGTTCGTCGGCGCGATCGTCTCGAAAAGGATCATGCTCGCGGCGGGATTTTCGCCGCGATAGGCATTCGGCGGCGGCAGCACATCGGTGAAGATCGCCAGAAAGACGAGGATCCACATCAGCAGCGGCACGTTCAGGAAGATCTCGACATAGATCGTCATCAGCCGCGACACGAGCCAGTTCGACGAGAGCCGCAGCACCCCCACCGCCACGCCGATGATGGTCGCGAAGATGCAGCCGAAGAACGACACGAGCAGCGTGTTCAAGAGCCCGACCACGGTCGCGCGCAGATGCGTGTCATCCGAGGTGAAGGGGATCAGCTGTTGCGGGATATCATAGCCCGCGCGCCGCCACAGAAAGTCGAAGCTGAAGGTCTTTCCGGCGATTTCGAAGGCGATGACGGCGTTACGCACCAGACCCGCGATCGCCAGCATGACCAGAATGAAGACCACGACCTGAATGGTGATGGCGCGGTAGCGCTGATCGTAGATCAGCATGGACAAGCGGAAGGGTGGTTGCTCCGCCCCCGGATAATCGACCATTGTTTTCCCCTGCTTCCGGACCAGCGGGCGTTACGCTCTTGTGGGCTGGTCAGGCCTTGTCGTTGAAACGGGCGCGCCCATGGCGGTCAGGCGCACCCCGGTCGGTCTGTGCGATTACCGGAACGGCATCGCGTACATCAGCCCTCCTTGGGTCCATTGCGCATTGAGCCCGCGCGCCAGCCCGATCGGGGTCTGCTCGCCAATGGTCGCCGCGAAGATCTCGCCGTAATTGCCATTGGCCTTGATCGCGCGCTTGGCCCATTCGGCATCCAGCCCGACCATTTTGCCGAGATCATCGGTCGTGCCGAGAATGCGTTGCACCTCGGGGTTGGTCGAAGATTTCGCAAGTTCGTCGATATTGGCCGAGGTGATGCCGTATTCCTCCGCCGCAATCAGCGCGTAAAGCGTCCAGCGCCCGATATCGGCCCAATTGTTGTCGCCATGGCGCACCAGCGGGCCGAGCGGCTCTTTCGAGATGATCTCGGGCAGGATGACGTGGTTTTCGGGATCGGCAAAAGCCGCGCGCAGCGAGGCCAGCCCCGAGGCGTCGGTTGTATAGGCGTCGCACGCACCCGCAAGATATTGTTGCTCACCCTCAGAGCTTGTATCAATATTGACCGGCTGATACTTGATGCTGTTGGCCTTGAAGTAATCGGCCAGATTCATCTCGGTCGTGGTGCCGGTCTGCACGCAGATCGTCGCGCCATCGAGCTCTTTGGCCGAGCTCACGCCCAGATCCTTGCGCACCATGAAACCCTGACCGTCGTAATAGTTGACGCCCAGAAAATCGAATTTCAGCTCGGTGTCGCGCTGGAAGGTCCAGGTGGTGTTGCGCGCCAGCACATCGACCTCGCCCGAGGCCAGCGCGGTAAAGCGGGTCTGGCCGGTCAGCGGCACGAATTTGACCTTGCTCTGATCGCCCAGAACCGCCGCGCCAAGCGCCTTGCAGAAAGCGATGTCAAAGCCCGACCAACTGCCGTTCGAATCCGGGGCGGCAAAGCCCACCAGCCCGGTATGGACGCCACAATTCAGGACGCCCCGCTGTTTGACTTCCTTCAGCGTATCGCCCTCGGCGGCAAATCCGGCACCGGCGACCAAGGCTGCGGCGGTCACAGTTCCTGTGAATAGCGTCTTTTTCATGAGTCCCCTCTCTGCTGCTGGGCCACGCCATGCGCGGACGGAGCATGTTCAAACCTCAACCGGCCATGTTCTGGCTCGACAAGCACAGATGCTCTTATGAGCAATAGTGCGCATAAGGTTTCTTAGGTCAAGGTTTTAGGCGAATTGGACTAGGGGCGGCTCAGATGCCAAAGCTGCTCGGCGACCTTCATCGCTTCGAGCCGTCCAAGCGCGGAAGCATCGGCCTCTTCGTCGCGGCCCCATTGCTCGGCCTGGAACTCTTCGTCGATGCGGGCCAGCGCATGGGCCTCGGCGGCGGTCAGGCGACCCTTGAGCACGGCCAGCCCCAGCACCAGCGAGCCCGGCAGAGTCACCAGATCATGAATTGCGGTCAGGCCAAAGACATCGAGCGCACCCAATTCATCGCGCAGATTGCGCAGCGCCGCCTCATCCTGCGCGATATGGATGATGCCTTGGGTGTACTTCAGCGGCGCCTCAAGGCTCTTGCCGGCCCAATCGAGCAGCGGATCCCAGTGTTCGGCCTGACGCGCGATCAGCCCAGCCGGCGCATCGGCGCGGTAAGACAGCAAATCCGAGCCGCCATAGGCGCCCAGCATATCGGCGACGGCATCGAATTGCGGCGCGACCTTTTCGATGGCGGAATTGGCGGCACGGGTCAGCGGCATGGTCTCGGGGCGGATCACCGCCTCTTGCGCGTCCCATTCTGCGGCAATGGCGCGCGCGAGCCGCTCTGTCGGGACGATCAGCGGGTGCTTGCCCGGCGTGCGCAGGGGCTTGTCGTCCAGAACCACGGTCCAGCCATCCCCTTCAGGACGGACGCCAGCCGCTTTCCAAAACCGTTTCGCCGCCCATTCAGCCATTGGCCCAATCCTCGATTGCTTCGGTGAGCGCCACATAATCGGGCGCAATCAGCGCCGCGCCAGAGCGGCGCAGCGCCTCGTCCGGGTGATAGCCCCAGCTGACGCCGAAACCGGTCACCCCGGCCGCCCGCGCCATATCCATGTCAAAGGTCGTATCCCCGATCATCACAGCATCTTGTTGCGTGACGCCCGTATCAGACAAAACCTTGTTGATCATCGAGGGATTCGGCTTGGAGGGATGGTCATCTGCCGTCTGGACCGACACAAAGATCCCGGTCCAGCCATGCTGCTCCATCATCGCGAGCAACCCGCGCCGCGATTTGCCGGTGGCGATGGCGAGCAGAATATCCTCGCGTGCGGCCAAGCGTCGCAGAGCGGCATCCGCGCCCGGATAGAGCGGCGCAGTCGTCTGCAACCGCTTTTGGAAAAACGCCTCGCGGTAGCCTGCGACGACCGCGTCCTGCACCTCTTGCGATTCCTGCGGGATCAGCTCTGCCACCGCGATCGGCAGCGACAGGCCCACGATCGAGAGCACCTCTTCGCGCGGCAATTCGGCAAGCCCGGCCTTGACCAATCCGCCATTCATCGCCGCGACAATCAGGCCCTGACTGTCGACGAGCGTGCCATCCACGTCGAAGATCACGGTTTTCATGACGGCTTACTCCTCGTCGGCGAAAGGATCTTCGGGAACGTCATTCGGGTTCCAGCCGAGCGACTTCCAGGTCCGCGCCATATGGTCGGGCAGAGGCGCGGTCACCGACATCATCTTCTTGGTGATCGGATGCTGGAAGGTGATCATGCGCGCATGAAGGTGCAGCTTGCGCGAGATATCCCCGCCCAGCTGCGCGCCCCAGCCATCGCCGAGGTTTTCCTGCCCCGAGCCGCCATATTTGCCGTCTCCGACGATCGGATGGCCGATCTCGGCCATATGGGCGCGCAGCTGATGGGTGCGCCCGGTGATCGGCGACAGCGCGACCCAGGAGGCGCGGCTTCCCAGCGCGTCGAGCACGGCGTAATCGCTATGCGCGCGCTTGGCGCCCTCGGTCTCCTGCACCTTCGAGGGATGGATGCAGATCATCTTCTCGCCCTCGCCCATGCGCCCGCGACCGGGCGCCTTCACCAGCCCGTATTTGATCGAACCCATGCGCGGATTGGGCACGCCTGCAACCACGGCCCAATAGATCTTCTTGGTGTTGCGGTGGCGAAAGCCTTCGGACAAGGCGCGGGCGACCCGGTCGGTGCGCGCCAAAAGCAGCACGCCCGAAGTGTCCTTGTCGAGCCGGTGCACCAGTTTGGGCCGCTCTTTATAGCCAAACATCAGCGCCGTGGTCAGCCCGTCGACGTGACGCTCGCCCTGACCGCTGCCGCCCTGCGAGGGCAGGCCCGCAGGCTTGTTCAGCGCGATGATATGCTCATCCTTCCAGATCACCGCCGCCTGAATCATCTCGGCGTCGGATTTACTGACGTGCTTGACGCGCGGCGCGCGCGGATCAATCGGCTCGGCCTCGGGCAAGGGCGGAATGCGGACCTCTTGCCCGGTCTCGATCCGGGTGTTGGCCTTGACCCGACCGCCATCGACGCGAAGCTGGCCGGTGCGGCACAGTTTCTCGATCATGATCTGGTTGAGCTGCGGGAATTTCTTCTTCAGCCAGCGGTCGAGGCGCTGATCGCCCTCATCCGCGCCGATGCGAATTGTCTGAACGCTCATGCGAACACTGTCCTTCCAAATGCCATTCCCGCGATGATCGCCACCAGTGAGGCCCCGACCGAAAGCGCAACATAGGTCACGGCAAGGCTGCCCTGACCGCGTTGCCACAGGGTCATCGTATCGAGCGAGAAGGCTGAAAATGTGGTAAAGCCGCCGAGGATCCCGGTCATGAGAAACGGCGCGAGATGCTGGCCGCCGCGCAGGGCCAGCAGCGTGACCACAAGCCCCATGAGGAATGACCCCGACACATTGATCAGAAGCGTCGCCAGCGGAAAGCCCGGCATCAGCCGGCCGACCGCGACATTGACCGCGTAGCGGGCGGTTGCGCCGAGCGCACCGCCAAGGGCCACTTGCAGGAATGTCAGTTTCATATGCGCTCCGATCCGCGCCGCTTCTGCCTGAGCCCCGCGAACCAGTCCACCCGCTTTTTCAGCTCGCGCTCGAATCCACGCTCGACCGGGGCGTAAAGGACGGGACGTTTCATGCCATCGGGGAAATAGTTCTGTCCCGAGAAGGCATCTTCGGCGTCATGGTCATAGGCATAGCCCGCGCCAAAACCCTGATCCTTCATCAGATCGGTCGGCGCGTTCAAGATATGGGCGGGCGGCATCTGGCTGCCCGAACGCCGCGCCAGATCGCGCGCGGCCTTATAGGCGACATAGCCCGCATTGGATTTCGGCGCGAGCGCGAGATAGATCACCGTTTGCGCCAAAGCGAGCTCGCCCTCGGGCGAGCCGATGCGCTCATAGGTCTCCCAGGCGTGGAGGGCATGGGTCTGGGCCTGCGGATCGGCAAGGCCAATATCCTCGACCGCCATGCGCACCAGACGCCGGGCGAGATAGCGCGGGTCCTCACCGCCCTCGAGCATGCGCGCGAACCAGTAAAGCGCGGCATCCGGGTCCGAGCCGCGCACCGATTTGTGCAAGGCCGAGATCAGATTGTAATGCTCATCCCCGGATTTGTCGTATTTCGCCGCCCGCCGCATCAGGCGCTTCGAAAGCTGCTCGGGATCGAGCTTGTCGGTGACCTTCCAGGACAAAACCTGCTCGATCAGATTGAGCGCGGCACGCCCGTCGCCATCGGCCATTTCCAGCAGCCGATCGCGCGCCTCTCCGGTCAGGGGCAGCGCCCGGCCGGTCTCCATCTCGGCGCGCTGCGCCAGACGTTCGAGATCCGCGAGGCTAAGCCGTTCGAGAATGACCACCTGCGCCCGCGAGAGCAAAGCCGCGTTCAGCTCGAAGCTGGGGTTCTCGGTGGTCGCGCCCACGAGGATGATCGTGCCATCCTCCATATAGGGCAGGAAACTGTCTTGCTGGGCCTTGTTGAAGCGATGGATCTCATCGACGAACAGCAGCGTGGACTGGCCCTGTTGATGGCGGATCTTCGCGGCCTCAAAGACCTTGCGCAGTTCGGCCACGCCCGAAAAGATCGCCGAGATCTGCACGAAGGCGCGGTCGGATTCCTGCGCGAGCAGCCGGGCAATCGTCGTCTTGCCGACGCCGGGCGGTCCCCAGAGGATCAGCGAGGACAGGCTGCCGGCCGCCAGCATCGCCCCAAGCGGGCCGTCGGCGCCAAGCAGCTTTTCCTGCCCGATGACATCGGACATCCGGGCCGGTCGGATGCGATCCGCCAGCGGTCTGGGCGCGGCGCGGCCGGGACGGTCCGCGGGTGGCGCAGTATCGAACAAATCAGCCATGCGGGCGGCATGTTACGCCGCCCGATGCTGTGGTGAAAGCCCCCCAGCACATGGGGCCCAGCTTCTTAGTGCATCTTCTGAGCAAGATTAATCGACACGCATTGGAAATAACCATCATCGATCCACATTTCGCGACCAATCGCCTGAGCTTCAAGTCCGGTGGGCAGCAACCAGCGCTCCCAGCTTGCCGCAACCAGAGCGACGAGTTTGGTCGCGCCAAGCGCACGGGCCGAGGCGCTCATTTCAGTGACGAGGTGGCGGTGGACATGGCGGCGTTTGGCCTGGGGCGTCGAGTGATCGACAAAGAGCCGGCTCGCCTCCCAGGTCCCGGCTTCAACCGGCGCATTCTCATAGAGAAGGTCTTGGGGAATCGAGCTGCCAAGAAGGCCCGCTTGAGCGTCCTTGATCATATAGGAATAGACACCGCAGCGGGCGGTGGTGGGGGTCAGGCGGACGCCCGCGTAGACCTGGCCGAGCTCATGGATTGCAACCCAGCGGCTCATCGGTGTGTCGTACTGGTCAAACTCCATTTCCTCGGTCTGAGGACGGTCCCAGTTCTTCTGGATAATGAAACTCTGTTTGCGCGCCCGGAACACATTGGCAAAAAGGTCGCCGTGATTGTGAAGGTTCGCGAAGGAAAGGGTGGTGGTCTGCATTTGCTATCTCCTGGGTGCTGGTATTGGCCCCAGGGCATATGCGGACGAACGGGCTTCGCCCTACAGGAGGCGGTAGTCCTTGGCCCTCTGCAGCGCCTCAGCCGTCGTGCGCGCCATCAGACGCTCACGCGCCGAGATCAGACGCGCCTTAAATGCGCTTTCGGTAATGCCAAGCTTAGCAGCCGCCGCTGCGTGACGATCCCCCTCCGCGATACACCGAAGGGCCTCTTGTTGAGCCTTGGTTAGGCTCTCCGGCGGCTCGGTAATATCGTGGAGCCGACGTAGCGTTGTCGAGATTATCTCAATCTCGTCATCCGTAAATTCCCGCTTGTTGTTGGTGAAACAAGCAATCGTCCGTGACTGCATCGGGCCATGGGACACGGCCAGCCCGTAAGTCAGCCCGTGGTCCGCAGCATCCTGAAGAATCGAAAATGGATCTGGAATTGGCAAAACGCTCCACCGGCAGGCGCCGGTCGTCGAAAAACCCCAAGCAATGGTCGGGTCCCGCAGCGCATAAGCCCGCTCAGAGTAGCGTAAAGACCACTCCTCCGGGTATGTCTGAAACTGCATCAGGGGAGCAGCAAAACGGATATGGAGCCCAATGAAATAGCCCGTGGGGGACAATTTCTTGAGTTTCTGAAGTGCTGCGTTGATTTCTGCGCGTGAGGACATGTCGCTTTAGACAGATTGATGCCTCCGGGATCGAAGGCTAATTGTGATAAGGGTAAGTCTATTCAGAATATTCTTAAGAAGTCTATAACTGTGGCCGAGGCCGCAGAAGGATGGGCAGGTCTATGACCTTTCTGCCCGATCCGGGAGGAAATGGCTACCAACATCGGACAGTTCACCTGTCTCTGGCGCCTATGTGACCACCAAAATCACTGATCGCAAGGGTTTGAGCCCCTTAAGCCATGAAAAAGGCCCCGGACGGGTGTCCGAGGCCTCTCTACTTTCGATTGCTTCACGCGGGAAGCGAATCACTCTTCGGTTGCATCGGCCTCGGCTTCGACGCGTGCGCGGTCAGCCGCACCTTTGGCCGAAGTGTCGCGATCGACGAATTCGATGATCGCCATCGGAGCCATGTCGCCATAGCGGAAGCCGGCTTTCAGGATACGGACATAGCCGCCCTGACGCTCTTTGTAACGCGGGCCCAGGATCTCGAACAGGCGAGCGACATACTGGTCTTGTTTCAGCTGCGAAGCAGCCTGACGACGGGCGTGCAGATCGCCGCGTTTGGCCAGCGTGATCAGCTTTTCGATGATCGGGCGAAGTTCTTTGGCTTTCGGCAGAGTCGTTTTGATCTGCTCGTGCTCGATGAGCGAGCCAGCCATGTTGGCGAACATCGCTTTGCGGTGTTCGTGAGTACGGTTCAGACGGCGGTAACCGCGAGCGTGACGCATGATAATCTCCTATAACGTCTTTTCTTTGTCCGGCAGCCCATGCGTGGCGGGCCGCTCTCCTTGGGGCGGAATGCCCAGATTTGGTGAGGCGGGGTATAACCCCGCCCCGCCGAATGTCAAACCAGCAGATTAGAACTGGTCGTCGAAACGCTTGGCCAGATCTTCGATGTTTTCCGGCGGCCAATCGACCACATCCATGCCGAGATGCAGGCCCATGCCCGAAAGCACTTCCTTGATCTCGTTCAGCGACTTGCGACCGAAGTTCGGAGTGCGGAGCATCTCGGCTTCGGTTTTCTGGATCAGGTCGCCAATATAAACGATATTGTCGTTCTTGAGGCAGTTTGCCGAACGCACCGACAGTTCCAGCTCGTCGACCTTCTTGAGAAGGCGCGGATCGAACTCGAGCCCGTCATCCGCATCCTTCTGGCTGGCCGATTCCGGCTCTTCGAAGTTCACGAAGACAGAAAGCTGGTCCTGGATGATGCGCGCGGCATAGGCCACGGCGTCTTCCGGGGTGAGCGAGCCGTCGGTTTCGACTTTCATCGTCAGCTTGTCATAGTCGAGAACCTGACCTTCGCGGGTCGGGGTGACTTCGTAGCTGACGCGCTTCACCGGCGAGAAGATCGCGTCGATCGGAATAAGCCCGATCGGGGCATCTTCCGGACGGTTCTTGTCGGCGGCGACATAGCCCTTGCCGTTCTGGACGGTCAGTTCCATGCGCACTTCTGCACCCTCGTCGAGGTGGCAGATGATGTGATCGCGGTTCAGGATGGTGATGCCAGCCGATTCCGAGATGTCACCAGCGCGGACTTCGCCCGGGCCTTTCGCGGTCAGCGTCAGACGCTTCGGCGTGTCGACATCCATCTTCAGCGTCACGCCCTTGAGGTTCAGGACGATATCCGTGACGTCTTCGCGGACGCCCGGAACCGACGAGAACTCGTGCAGGACATTGTCGATCTGAACCGAGGTGATCGCGGCGCCCTGCAGAGACGACAGCAGGACACGGCGCAGCGCGTTGCCAAGCGTCAGACCGAAACCGCGCTCGAGCGGCTCGGCGACGACCGTGGCGACGCGGCTAGCATCGGCACCAGGCTTGACGTCAAGCTGCGTCGGCTTGATCAACTCAGCCCAATTCTTATGGATCATGCGATTGCCTCCATACCAGTTTCCCACCCATGTCCAGTAGTGGGAAACGCCCGAGGTGAAATGCGGATAAGCGCCCCGCGCCAGAAGACGCGGGACGCCAAAGTTCAGATCGAATCAGACGCGGCGGCGCTTGGGCGGGCGGCAGCCGTTATGAGCGATCGGGCTCACGTCGCGGATCGCGGTGATGTTGAAGCCGACAGCGGCCAGCGCGCGGAGCGCCGATTCGCGGCCCGAGCCGGGGCCCTGGACTTCGACTTCCAGCGTGCGGACGCCATGTTCCTGAGCCTTACGGCCAGCGTCTTCAGCAGCCATCTGAGCAGCGTAAGGGGTCGATTTGCGCGAGCCCTTGAAGCCCATGGTGCCAGCCGACGACCAGGAGATCGCGTTGCCTTGCACGTCCGAGATCAGGATCTTGGTGTTGTTGAACGAGCTGTTCACATGCGCCACGCCCGTGGCGATGTTCTTGCGCTCTTTACGCTTAATGCGGGTTTTATCGCGTGCCATTGATCAGTGCCCCCTTACTTCTTCTTACCGGCGATCGGTTTCGCCGGGCCCTTGCGGGTGCGGGCGTTGGTGTGGGTGCGCTGGCCGCGAACCGGCAGGCCGCGACGGTGACGCAGACCGCGATACGAGCCCAGATCCATCATGCGTTTGATGTTCATCTGGGTTTCACGACGCAGGTCACCTTCGACGGTGAGGTTGGCATCGATGAATTCGCGGATTTTCAGAACTTCGTCATCCGAGAGTTCGTTCACGCGGCGGGTCGGCTCAATGCCGACAGCCTCGATGATCTGCGAGGCATACAGCGGACCGATGCCATGGATATAGGTCAGAGCGATGGGGACGCGTTTCCCCGTCGGAATGTTGACGCCAGCAATACGAGCCACGCGTTTTCCTTTTCAGTGTTGCGGATCCGTTATACCGGAACCTTTTTTCACAACCAAAGACCCGAAAGCTGTGCCTTCGGGCCCTTAACCGGCCACCCACAGAGTGTGGATGATTCTCAAGCGAGATGCTGCGGGGTAAAGGATTCCGACACAGGCGTCAAGCCTGCACCGATTCCTTGCCCAAAGCTCCGTCGATCTGACGGGCAACCTCTTCGATCTCGGCCAGGCCATCGACCGTGCGCAGCAGGTCCTTGGCATAGTAATAACCGATCAGCGGCGAGGTCTTTTTGTAATATTCGAGGAGCCGCGTTTTCAGGCTTTCCTCATTGTCGTCGGCGCGGCGGCGCAGGTCATGCGAGCCGCAGACATCGCAAACACCCGCCACTTTCGTCGGCTTGGTCGTGTCGTGATAGACCTCGCCGCAATTGCCGCAGGTGAAGCGGCCGGTGATGCGGGCGACAAGCGCCTCGTCATCGACACGCATCTCGATCGCGGCGTCGATTTTCTGGCCCATATTGCGCAGCAGCTCGCCCAAGGCATCGGCCTGAGGCAGCGTCCGCGGGAAGCCGTCGAAAATGAATCCGGCGGCATCCGAGGTTTCCAGCTTTTCGCGGATCAGGCCAATGACGATCTCATCCGTAACAAGCTGGCCCTTGTCCATGACTTCGGCCACGCGCTTGCCCATCTCGGTGCCAGAGCTTTTCGCGGCTCGCAGCATGTCGCCGGTCGAAAGCTGGACCAGACCCCGGCCCT
This sequence comes from Paracoccus aminophilus JCM 7686, assembly GCF_000444995.1. NCBI lineage: Bacteria > Pseudomonadati > Pseudomonadota > Alphaproteobacteria > Rhodobacterales > Paracoccaceae > Paracoccus > Paracoccus aminophilus. Next base: position 3,305,970 of record NC_022041.1, read on the forward strand.
CTTCCAGACGGCGCGCCTGCGTGCCTTTGCCAGCGCCCGGAGGGCCGAGAAGGATGATGTTGATCGTCATATGTCCGTGTCCCTCTTTCTTAATCGTTTAACGCCGAGCCGGAGCTTTCTTCGGCCGGGCTTCCCCCGCCTTGCGCTTGCCGCGCAGCTGCGACTTCTCGATCAGGCCCTCATATTGATGCGCGAGCAGATGGCTCTGCACCTGGTTGATCGTGTCCATAACTACGCTGACAACGATCAGAACCGAAGTTCCACCAAAGTAGAAGGGGATCGAGAGCTGGTGACGGATGATCTCGGGCAGAAGGCAGACGAGCGCCAGATAGGCCGAGCCCAGAACCAGCACGCGGTTCACGACGTAATTCAGGTAATCCTCGGTGCGTTTGCCCGGACGGATCCCCGGAATATAGCCGCCCTGATTCTTCAGGTTATCGGCGACATCCTCGGTCTTGAACGCGACGTTGTGGGTGTAGAAATAGGTGAAGAACACGATCATCGCCGCGAAGAACACCATGTAGAGCGGCTGACCCGGACCGAAATAGGCAAGGATCGTCGACATGACCGGGCCGGTCTGATTGCCCGAGAAGGTCGAGAGCGTAATCGGCAGCAGCAGCAGCGAGCTCGAGAAGATCGCCGGGATCACGCCTGCCGGGTTAACCTTGATCGGCAGGTGCGAGGACTGGCCGTCATAGATCTTCATGCCGACCTGGCGCCGCGGATATTGGATGTGGATCTTGCGCAGCGCGCGCTCCATGAAGACCACGAAGCCGATGATCGCGACGACCATGACGATCACGCCCAGAACCACCGGGGTCGAGATCGCGCCCGAACGGCCTTGCGCAAAGAACTGCGCCATATGGCCCGGAATCTCTGCAACGATGCCGACGAAGATGATCAGCGAGATGCCGTTGCCGATGCCGCGTGCGGTGATCTGCTCACCCAGCCACATCAGGAACATCGTGCCGCCAACCAGCGTGATGATGACCGAAGCGCGGAAGAAGAGCCCGGTCTCATGGGCAAGGCCGCCATGCTCAAGGCTAACCGCAAGGCCATAGGCCTGGAAGAAGGCCAGCAGCACGGTCGCATAGCGCGTGTATTGGTTGATCTTCTTGCGGCCCTGCTCGCCCTCTTTCTTCATCTGCTCGAGCATTGGCACCATCGAGGCCAGAAGCTGAACGATGATCGAGGCCGAGATATAGGGCATGATGCCAAGCGCGAAGACGCCCATCCGGCCAAGCGCGCCGCCGGTGAACATCGAGAGCATGCCCCCGATCCCCGATTGCGCCTGATCCATGAAGTTGCGCAGAGCAGCGCCGTCGATCCCGGGCACCGGGATATAGGTGCCAAGGCGGTAGATGATCAGCAAGCCGATGGTGAACCAGATTCGCTGACGAAGTTCTGTAGCCTTGCCGAACGTCCCCCAAGAGAAGTTCGCGGCCATCTGTTCTGCGGCTGACGCCATTTCTTGCCCCATTCATGGCTGCGCCGCCGGAGGGTTTCCCCATCCCGCGGCGCATGGAAAACTAAAAGCTATCTATGGGGCCGCGGTGCCCCAATCAACAGCTTATTCGGCGGCAGCTTCTTCCGCTTTCACCGGGCGGGTCACGGTGACCTTGCCGCCAGCTTTCTCGACCGCTTCGACAGCAGCCTGCGAGGCGCCGGCAACGGTCAGATTCAGCGAGGCTTTCAGCTCACCTTTCGCCAGCAGGCGAACGCCGTCGAGCTTGCGGCGGATGACGCCCGAAGCAACCAGCGCGTCCTCGGTCACGTCAGCTTTGACGTCGAGTTTACCGGCATCGATGAAGGCTTGCAGCTGGCCCAGGTTCACAACGGCGAACGACAGGCGATTCGGCTTCGAGAAGCCGCGCTTGGGCAGACGACGGTAGAGCGGCATTTGGCCGCCTTCGTAACCGTTCAGCGCAACGCCCGAACGCGAGGTCTGACCTTTGATACCACGGCCAGCGGTTTTACCCTTGCCCGAGCCCGGACCACGAGCAACGCGCTTTTTCTTGCGGTTGGCGCCGTCGTTGTCGCGAATTTCATGAAGTTTCATATCGCTTCTCCTTGCCGGAATCGTCCCTGAAGCGAAGAGGACGGACACGGCTTGCTTAAAACTGGTTTGATTGTTCGCAATGAACAAGCGATGCCTTTACCCGCACAATCGTCTATGGTCAAGGGAAAGCGGGGAATGGCAGCACCTGCTTGATAGCTAGCTTGCCAACTCCCGCTAAAGATGATCGCATTTTAGAAAGCTCATTTCAGGTCAGCAATCATGCGCCGTGCCAGTTTTTCCCGATTCTATCCGGTGACCGCACGGCTCGTGAGGCAATGGCCGCTGCGCCGCCGCCCTGCTCCTCAGCTCAGCGAAGTGATCTGCCCGGCCGAAACCAGCCTTTACCCCAGCGTGTTCACCGAACCCGATATCTGGTCGCAAATCATTGCGGTGCAAGAGGAAACCACGATCGAGCAGGAAAAGCTTCGTCTGACCGGTGGCACGCGTCATCATCAGATGACCGAAAGGCGGACGCTGCGCCACGCTCTGGCGACACCGCAGGGCATTTTCACCTTGGGGGCGAGTTGGCTGCGGTCGGGCTGGCCCGAGCGGGGGTTGCTTTTTGGCCGCAATATCCCGCGAATGTCCAAAGGATTTTATGCACTTTCGCCGATCTCATCGCGGTATTTCGGTCATTGGGTTCCCGACGCGCTCTCTGTCGCCGCGCTGTGCCGCCCCGACGAAGCGCTCTATCTGCCAAAGCCCCCTGCCGATTGGCAGCATGCGGCCTCTTATGGCACCTTGGCGGGGCTCAGCTTTGCCAAAGCGCCGGTGATCTATTTCGACGAGCTGAGCTTTGCCTCGGATATTGGCCTGAACTCGCACCGCCAAAACCGGATGCGCGCGCTGCAAACCCGGTTTCGGGCAGGCCGTCCGGCCACGCCCCATCCCGGCGTCTTCATCTGCCGCGGGACCTCGGGCAAAAGCCGGTTGCTGCTCAATGAAAGCGCCCTTGTCGCGGCTTTAGAGCAGCGCGGCTATGCGATCTGCTCGGTCTCTGACCCGCTTGAGCGGATCCTCGACCTCTGTGCGGGGGCCCGCGTCGTCGTGACGATCGAGGGCAGCCAATGGATTCACGGGCTTTTTGGCGCGGCTCCGGGCGCGCTGATTGCCACGATCAACCCCGCGGACCGCTTCAACAATGTCATCGCCGATCTCGCACCGATTTTCGGCCATCGCATCGCCACCATGGTCGCGGCCCCGGATGGCGAGGGCTATCAGGTCGATATCCCGCGTCTTTTGGCGCTGATCGAGCGCGCCCGCACCGAGATGGAGCGCACGCCCCAACCTCAGCCAAGCGTTTCCGAACCCGTGATTGCGGCTCCTCAACCCGACGAAGCGGCGGCGAGCCCGCGGCCAGATCCGCTCCGCTCTCTCTTCGTGCTCTGACGCCCAGCCGGCGCTCAGAACTCGAACCAGCTTCCAAGCTTCACTGCACCTTCGCCCCGACCGCTCACCGGCAGGACCACGCCAAGCTCGGCTTTGGCCGGTCCCGGCAGGTCATAGACCAGCGCGCTCGCCCAATTGACCGCGCGCCCCTGATCCCGACGGTCCTCAAACCGAAGCTGATTGATCCAATCGATGCGCGACGCGACCTTCCAGCCAAGCGTAAGCTGCGCTTTGCTGGTCGTTTCGGGCGTGAGATAGGCAAAGGCGCCTGCCCCGCTCGCGAGATCATCTTGCGGCGCCTGACCCGCGAACTTCAGCTCGGCTTCGGCGGTAAACCAACCGCCGCCCGGCAGGTGGCGCAGTAGCGGCAGATCACCGAGCCCGCGCCCCCAGCTCGCACCAAGCGTCGCAAGCGGCGCGACATGCCCCTCGCGGCGAAACGCGCCAAGCCCGGTATAGACCGCCCAATGATCCACCCCGCGCGTAAAGGCCTTCTGCAGCCAGACCGTCGCGCTCAGCTCTTGCTTCGAGCGGCCAAGCTGAAACCCAAGCGTGCGCGCGCGGCTTAACCCATATTCCGCATAGAGATTGACAGAACCGTCGCCGTCCCGGGTTCGCTCGCCCGAGAGCGCGACAAAGCTCTCGGCCTCGGCGCGCGCCCAAGGACCGGCCGACGCCCCTGTAGGCGCCGTCAGCAGCACGATCAGCAGCCAGAGCTTGCGCATCGCCTCCTCCAGGCGTCAGGGACGGCATGGCGCAAGCCTAGTCAGATCTGGTTAGCGAAAGATTAACGCGCGCCCGAGACCCGCCCCAAACGAAAACGCCCCGCTTTCGGCGGGGCGTTTCCAAACTGACGAACCGAAAGGTCTCAGTTCTTTTCTTCGATGATGACGGCCAGATGCGGGATCTTGGCGACCATACCGCGGACGGCCGGGGTATCTTCCAGCTCGCGGGTGCGGTTCATCTTGTTCAGGCCAAGGCCTTTCAGCGTTTCGCGCTGGATGGCCGGGCGACGGATCGGCGAGCCGATCTGTTTGACGACGATGGTTTTAGCCATAGTGCCTCTCCTTACGCTTCGACAGCGGCTTCAGCAGCCGGCTTGTCGTGGGACGGGAGGATGTCGGCGACTTTCTTGCCACGACGCTGAGCGACGTTGCGCGGCGACGATTCCGACTTCAGACCGTCCAGGGTGGCGCGGATCATGTTGTAGGGGTTCTGCGAGCCGAGCGATTTCGCAACGACGTCCTGAACACCCAGCATCTCGAACACAGCGCGCATCGGACCACCGGCGATGATACCGGTACCGGCCGGGGCGGTGCGCATCACGACTTTACCAGCGCCATGACGGCCCTCGACATCGTGGTGCAGCGTGCGGCCATCGCGCAGCGGAACGCGCATCAGGTTGCGTTTCGCTTGCTCGGTTGCCTTGCGGATCGCCTCGGGCACTTCTTTCGCTTTACCCTTGCCGAAGCCGACGCGGCCACGCTGGTCGCCGACAACCACGAGAGCGGCGAAGCCGAAGCGCTTACCACCTTTGACGGTTTTCGAGACGCGGTTGATCGCGACCAAACGATCGGCGAATTCCGGAGTCTCTTCGCGCTCTTCGCGGCGACCCCGACGGTTTTCACGTTCTGCCATAAGGCATTCCTTCTACGCTGGCGCGAGTGACGCGCCGTTAACTCCAATCCAGGTGGGCGCCCGATAGCTCGGACAGCCCCCGGATCATCGGGGTGACACGGATGCCACCCGCAGGATCAGAACTTCAGACCGCCTTCACGGGCAGCATCAGCCAAGGCCTTGACCTTGCCGTGGAAAAGGAAGCCGCCACGGTCGAAGATCACTTCTTCCACACCGGCTTTTTTCGCACGTTCTGCAATCGCTGCGCCGATTTTGGCGGCAGCTTCGACGTTGTTCTTGCCGACGACGCCGAGATCTTTCTCGAGCGACGAGGCCGAAGCAAGCGTTACGCCCTTCGCATCGTCGATCAGCTGAACGCTGATGTTCTTCGACGAACGATGAACGGACAGACGCGGACGACCGTCGTTGATCGCACGCAATTTGTTCCGAACGCGCAGGCGGCGCTTGAGGAACAGCTCTCTTTTGTTCAGTGCCATTTTTGCGCCCCTTACTTCTTCTTGCCTTCCTTACGGAAGACGACCTCACCCTTGTAGCGGATGCCTTTGCCTTTATAGGGCTCGGGCTTGCGCCACTCGCGGATGTTCGCAGCCACCTGACCAACGATTTGCTGGTCGATGCCTTCGATGACGATTTCGGTCTGTTTAGGAGCCGTGATCGTCACACCCTCGGGGGTTTCGAAGTTCACATCATGCGAATAGCCCAGAGCGAGCTTCAGGGTCTTGCCCTGCATCGAGGCGCGGTAACCAACGCCCTGAATTTCAAGCTCTTTCTTGAAGCCTTCGCTGACGCCGACGGTCAAATTCTCGACCATCGAGCGGGTCATGCCCCACTGCTGACGGGCGCGCTTCGAGAGACCACGGGGGGTCACTTTCACAGCACCTTCGTCAATCGACAGGGTCACATCGTCACCAGCCGTGAAGCTGCGGGTCCCTTTCGGGCCCTTCACTTCGATCGTCTGGCCTTTGATTTCTGCGGTCACGCCTTTCGGGAGGGCGACCGGTTTTTTACCAATCCGAGACATAAGTCTTCCCTCCTTAGAACACGGTGCAGAGAACTTCGCCGCCAACATTGGCGTTGCGAGCCGCTGCATCCGTCATGACGCCTTTCGGCGTGGACACGATCGAAATGCCAAGGCCGTTGCGGACCTGCGGAATTTCTTTGACCGAAGCGTAGACGCGACGACCGGGCTTCGACACGCGAGCAAGCTCACGGATCACGGCCTGGCCTTCATAATACTTCAGGCCGATTTCCAGTTCAGGATGCCCGGACTCGGTCGTCACGGAATCATAACCACGGATGTAGCCTTCAGACTTGAGCACATCGAGCACCCAAGCGCGAAGCTTGGACGCGGGCGTGCGGACGGTCGATTTGCCCCGCATCTGCGCGTTGCGGATGCGGGTCAGCATATCGCCGAGAGGATCGTTCATCGACATAAGTTGCCCCTTACCAGCTCGATTTGACCATGCCGGGGATCTGACCGAACGAGCCGAGCTCGCGCAGCATGATCCGCGACAGTTTCAGTTTACGGTAATACGCATGCGGACGACCGGTCAGTTGGCACCGGTTGTGCAGACGCGTTGCCGAAGAGTTGCGCGGCAGTTCAGCCAGTTTCAGGCTGGCCTTGAAGCGCTCTTCCATCGGCAGGGACTGGTCGTGAATGATCTCGTTCAGATTCGCGCGCTTTTCAGCGTGCTTCTTCACCAAACGCTCGCGCTTTTTCTCGCGCTCGATCATGGATTTTTTAGCCATATCTTTTACCTCCGCGATCAGCTGTTGAAGGGCATGTTGAAATGCTTCAACAGCGCTTTCGCTTCCGCGTCGGTCTTCGCGGTGGTGCAGATGATGATGTCCATGCCCAGAACTTCGTCGACCTTGTCGAAGTTGATTTCCGGGAACACGATCTGTTCTTTCAGGCCCATGGCATAGTTGCCACGACCGTCAAAGGACGTGCCTTTCACGCCGCGGAAGTCGCGGACGCGGGGCAGTGCGATGTTGATCAGACGATCGAGGAATTCATACATGCGGTCGCCACGAAGGGTAACCTTCGCACCGAGCGGCATTTCCTCGCGGACGCGGAAGCCTGCGATCGACTTTTTCGCATGCGTGATGACAGCTTTCTGACCAGCGATCAGCGATAGCTCTTCAGCGCCCTGTTTCACTTTTTTGGTGTCTTTGACCGCTTCACCGATACCCATGTTCAGGACGATTTTGTCCAGCTTGGGGATCTGCATGTCGTTTTTGTAGCCGAATTCTTCTTTCAGCGCAGCGCGGATCGAATCCTTGAACTGCTGCTTCAGACGCGGCGTGTAGGTGGCTTGGTCCAGCATCAGATCGCCTCCCCAGTGGTCTTGGCGAAACGGATCTTCTGGTCGCCTTCCACACGGAAGCCAACGCGGGTCGCTTTGCCGTTTTTGTCCATCAGAGCCAGATTCGACAGGTCGATCGGCATCGCTTTCGAGATGCGGCCGCCCTGGGTCGTCTGGGTTTGACGCTGGTGACGGATGGCGATGTTGACGCCATCGACGACCGCTTTGTTCTCTTTCGGGAACACGGCGGTGATTTCACCTTGCTTGCCTTTGTCCTTGCCGGCCAGCACGACGACCTTGTCGCCCTTTTTCAGCTTGGCAGCCATTACAGCACCTCCGGCGCGAGCGAGATGATCTTCATGAAGTTCTTCGCGCGCAGCTCACGAACCACCGGCCCGAAGATACGGGTACCGACCGGCTCGCCCTGGTTGTTCAGGATGACAGCGGCGTTGCGGTCAAAACGGATCGACGTCCCGTCTTCACGCTTCACTTCTTTGGCGGTGCGAACGACGACAGCCTTGCGGACGTCACCTTTCTTCACACGACCCTTCGGAATCGCCTCCTTGACCGACACCACGATGATGTCGCCCACGGATGCGTAGCGGCGATGCGAGCCGCCCAGAACCTTGATGCACTGAACCCGGCGAGCGCCGGAGTTGTCAGCAACATCCAGATTGGTCTGCATCTGGATCATAGGGTTACTCCCGACCTATGGGGACGGACGACTTTCCGCCCCAGGGTTTCGATTATTCTGCGACAGCCACGCTCACGAAGCCTGAGCTTCGTCAACGAGAACGGTCCAGCGTTTCGTCTTCGAAATCGGTGCACATTCGATGATGCGAACGGTGTCACCGGTCTTGAACTGGTTTTCAGCGTCATGAGCGCGATATTTCTTCGAGCTCCGGACGATTTTGTGCAGCACGGGGTGCTTGAAGCGGCGCTCGACCAGAACCGTGACGGTCTGTTCGTTTTTATCGCTGACCACTTTGCCTTGCAGGATGCGCTTGGGCATAGTCCGGGCTCCTTAGTTCGACGCCGCGGCTTCCGCCGCTTTCTGGTTCAGAATGGTTTTCACACGAGCAACGTCACGACGGACGGCGCGCATGCGGGCGGTCGACTCGAGCTGGCCGGTGGCCTGCTGGAAACGCAGGTTGAAGGCTTCCTTTTTCAGCGCGATCAGCTGCTCGCGCAGTTGTTCGGGCGTCTTGGACGTCAGTTCTTGCGCTTTCATGCGCCTTTTCCTTTCAACATCACCGGAGGGCCCCTGCGTGCAGGGCCACCCTGATTCCGGTGGAGCTTCATGATGAAGCCTTGCCTGTACAGGCCCGGCCCCGGTTTTGCAAGCCTTCATTGGAAAAGCTGCAAATAGCAGGCCCCGCCGGCAGAACCGGCGGGGCCCGTGTCTTGGAAGATGCGCCTTAGCGCACCCGACTTACCAGTCTTCGCGCTGAACGATGCGAGTCAGGACCGGAAGTTTCTGAGCGCCGAGGCGCAGAGCTTCGCGGGCGATCTCATCGCTCACACCGTCGATCTCGAACATGATCCGGCCGGGGTGGACGCGGGCGGCCCAGTAATCGACCGAGCCTTTACCTTTACCCATCCGAACCTCGGTGGGTTTACCGGTGACCGGGAGATCCGGGAAAATCCGAATCCAAACGCGGCCTTGGCGCTTCATGTGGCGGGTGATCGCACGACGGGCAGCCTCGATCTGGCGCGCAGTGACGCGCTCCGGCTCGGTGGCTTTCAGTGCAAAGGAGCCGAAGTTCAGGTTGAAGCCGCCTTTGGCTTCGCCGTGGATCCGGCCCTTGTGCTGTTTGCGGAACTTCGTCCGTTTCGGTTGCAGCATTTGCGTCTACTCCTTAACGCGCGTCGCGGTCGCGGCGCGGGCCGCGCGGGGCGGGACCTTCCTGCGACTCGGCCGCACGGCGGTCATGAGCCTGCGGATCATGTTCCATGATCTCGCCTTTGAAGATCCAGACCTTCACGCCGATGATCCCGTAGGGCGTCGTGGCTTCCGACAAAGCATAGTCGATGTCGGCGCGGAGCGTGTGCAGCGGCACACGACCTTCACGATACCATTCGGTCCGGGCGATCTCGGCACCGCCAAGACGGCCACCGACGTTCACACGGATGCCCAGGGCGCCCATGCGCATCGCGTTCTGCACCGCACGCTTCATGGCGCGACGGAACGAGACACGACGCTCGAGCTGCTGAGCGATCGATTCGGCGACCAGCTGAGCATCGACTTCCGGCTTGCGGACCTCGACGATGTTCAGGTGCAGTTCGGACTGCGTGAAGTTCGCCAGTTTCTTGCGCAGCGTCTCGATATCGACGCCTTTTTTGCCGATGATGACGCCAGGACGGGCGGCATGGATCGTGACACGCGCTTTCTTGTGCGGGCGCTCGATGATGACTTTGGCGATACCGGCTTGCTTGGCTTCATTGTGGATGAAGTCGCGGATCTTGAGATCCTCGAGCAGCAGGTTGCCGTAGTCTTTGTCATCCGCATACCAGCGGCTGTCCCAGGTGCGGTTGACCTGAAGACGCATCCCAATCGGGTTTACCTTCTGACCCATTATGCACGCTCCCCGGCTTCGATGGCTTCGACCTGACGGACCTTGATGGTGATTTCCGAGAACGGCTTCATGATCTTGCCATACCGGCCACGAGCACGCGGGCGACCGCGCTTCATGACCAGGTTCTTGCCGACCCATGCCTCGGCGACGACGAGACCGTCGACGTCCAGGTTATGGTTGTTTTCGGCGTTGGCGATGGCCGACTGAAGGCATTTCTTCACATCGATCGCGACCCGTTTTTTCGAGAAGGTGAGATCGGCCAGAGCCTTCTCGACCTTCTTGCCGCGGATCAGCGCAGCAACGAGGTTCAGCTTCTGAGGCGAGGTGCGAAGCATTTTGATCTTCGCAAAGGCCTCATTGTCCGCCACGCGGCGCGGATTCTGTTCCTTACCCATGGCGATTACTTCCTCTTCGCTTTCTTGTCAGCTGCGTGACCGTAGTAGGTCCGCGTCGGCGAATATTCACCGAACTTCTGGCCGATCATCTCTTCGCTGATCGTGACCGGAATGTGCTTGTGGCCGTTGTAGACCCCGAAGGTCAGACCAACGAATTGCGGCAGGATCGTCGAGCGACGCGACCAGATCTTGATCACATCCGACTTGCCCGAGTCGCGAGCTTTCTCTGCTTTTTTCAGCAGATAGGCGTCAACAAAGGGGCCTTTCCAAACAGAACGTGCCATAGGTTAACGCCCCTTCTTCTTCGCGTGGCGCGACCGCAAGATGTACTTGTCAGTCGTCTTGTTCCGGCGGGTCTTGTTACCCTTGGTGCCTTTACCCCAGGGGGTAACCGGGTGACGGCCACCCGAGGTGCGGCCTTCACCACCACCATGCGGGTGGTCGATCGGGTTCATCGCGACACCGCGGACGCTCGGGCGGATACCGAAGTGACGGTTACGACCGGCTTTACCGAGGTTTTGGTTCGAGTGATCAGCGTTCGAAACTGCGCCGATCGTCGCCATGCATTCCTGACGGACCAGACGCAGCTCGCCCGAGGACAGGCGGATCTGTGCATAGCCACCGTCGCGGCCGACGAACTGGGCGTAGGTGCCAGCCGAACGTGCGATCTGACCGCCTTTACCCGGCTTCAGTTCGACGTTGTGGACGATCGTGCCGATCGGCATGCCCGAGAACGGCATGGCGTTGCCCGGCTTCACGTCAACTTTGGCGCCAGCGATGACTTTATCGCCGACAGCAAGACGCTGCGGAGCAAGGATATAGGCCTGCTCGCCGTCTTCGTATTTCACAAGCGCGATGAACGCGGTGCGGTTGGGGTCGTATTCGATCCGTTCAACCGTCGCAGCAATATCGAACTTCGTGCGTTTAAAATCGACGATGCGATAGAGACGCTTCGCCCCGCCGCCTTTGCGGCGCATCGTGATCCGTCCGGTGTTGTTCCGGCCGCCGTTCTTGGTCAGACCCTCAGTGAGGCTCTTGACCGGGCGACCTTTCCAAAGCTCCGAACGGTCGATCAGAACCAGCCCGCGCTGGCCAGGCGTAGTCGGTTTATACGACTTCAATGCCATCTTTCTGTCTTCCGTTGCTTTGGACCTGGGTGGTCCGTTTCGTCAAAAGATGAACGGCCCCGCTGCCGGGGCCGTCGATTCGTGGGTCTATATCAGAGGCCCGTCGAGACGTCGATGGTGTTACCCGCCTCGAGCGTGACATAGGCTTTCTTGACATCCGAGCGAACGCCCGGACGGCCTTTGAAGCGCTTGACTTTGCCTTTGGTGATGGTGGTGTTGACCGCCTTCACCTTGACGCCGAACAGCGTTTCGACAGCTTCCTTGATCTGCGGCTTGTTGGCCGATTTGGCGACCTGGAAGACGACGCCGTTGGATTCCCCAACGAGCGTTGCCTTTTCGGTGATCAGGGGCTTCACGAGAACATCGTAATGTTCCGGCTTGGCAGTCGCTTTGGTTTCTTTGCTCATTTCAGGCGAGCCTCCAGAGCTTCGACACCGGCGCGGGTGATCACGAGCGTGTCACGACGCAGGATGTCATAGACGTTGGCACCGATCGACGGCAGAACGTCCACACCCTCGAGGTTACGCGCGGCGCGAGCGAAGTTCTCGTTCACGTCGGCGCCATCGATGATGAGCACGCGCTTCCAGCCGTTTTCTTTGACCGCTTTTGCAACGGCCGCAGTTTTGGCGTCGGTGATGTTCAGGCTGTCAACGATGACGAGCTCGCCCGCTGCGACTTTCGCCGAGAGAGCATGCTTGAGGCCGAGTGCGCGCACTTTCTTCGGAAGATCGAAGGCATGCGAACGCGGGGTCGGGCCCTTGTAGACACCACCCGAGCGGAAGATCGGCGCCTTGCGCGAACCGTGGCGAGCGCCGCCGGTGCCTTTTTGGCGATAGATCTTCTTGGTCGAATAGCTGACATCGGACTTGCCGAGAACCGAGTGGGTCCCCTGCTGAGCCTTCGCGCGCTGCCAGCGCACGACGCGGTGCAGAAGGTCCGCACGCGGCTCCAGACCGAAGATGTCATCGCTCAGTTCGATATCACCAGCTTTGCCGGCATCGAGCTTGATCACATCAAGTTTCATCAGTTATCTCCTTCCGGCGCAGCAGCTTCGGCGGAAACCTGAGCCTCGGCAGAAGCCTTGGCGCGCGTCGCAGCCGGGAAGACCGTGCTTTCAGCCTGCGGCTTTTTCACGGCATCCTTGATCGTGACCCAGCCACCTTTCGAGCCCGGAACCGAACCTTTGACAAGGATCAGGCCGCGGTCTGCATCGGTCCGAACGACCTGCAGGTTCTGGGTGGTGACGCGAACGGCACCCATGTGGCCAGGCATTTTCTTGCCTTTGAACACTTTGCCCGGATCCTGGCACTGACCGGTCGAGCCGATCGAGCGGTGCGAGATCGAGACGCCGTGCGAGGCACGAAGACCGCCGAAGTTGTGGCGTTTCATACCACCGGCGAAGCCTTTACCGATCGAGGTGCCGGCGATGTCGACGAACTGACCTGCGAAATAGTGGTCGGCGATGATTTCTTCGCCCACGTTCACAAGGTTTTCTTCCGACACGCGGAATTCCGCGATCTTGCGCTTCGGCGCGACATTCGCTTTCGCGAAATGGCCACGCAGAGCAGCGGTCGTGCGCTTGGCTTTCGCCTCGCCTGCACCGAGTTGAAGCGCGACATAGCCGTCTTTTTCAACGGTGCGCTGAGCGACGACCTGAAGGTTGTCGAGTTGAAGAACGGTCACAGGAACCTGCTTGCCGTCTTCGAGGAAAAGCCGGGTCATGCCCAGCTTCTTGGCGATTACACCAGTCCGCAGCATATGAGCCTCCTTAGACCTTGATCTCGACGTCCACGCCAGCAGCGAGGTCGAGCTTCATCAGCGCGTCCACGGTCTGGGGGGTCGGGTCAACGATGTCGAGAAGACGCTTGTGCGTACGGATTTCCCACTGGTCACGCGACTTCTTGTCAATGTGCGGACCGCGCAGAACGGTGAATTTCTCGATTTTGTTCGGCAGCGGAATCGGGCCACGAACCTGAGCGCCGGTGCGCTTGGCAGTGTTCACGATTTCCTGCGTGCTGGCATCCAGAACGCGGTAGTCGAACGCTTTCAGCCGGATGCGGATATTCTGGCTTTGCATTGTCATCCCTCTTGCGGGGAGTTCCAGTTGAGAGGCTGACAGCACACCACGCACCGCCAGCGTCGAACCGTAAAAATAAGAGCAGGCCGCCCGATTACATGGCGACCCGACATATGGCAACCGATTCTTTCAGAAAAGCAGGGGAACGGTAGCGATGTGGGCTTATGCAGGAATTACATCGAAGCGTCAAGCGTCAGGTCTGGCTTGCTCGAGAACCCGGCCAACTAGCACCTTCATTTCTTCGATCTCGGATCTGGTTGGAGGAGCCTCACGCCGCCGGAAACTTCTGCTCATTGCGGAGGCCTGCCGCGCAGCATCTGCAACTCCATTTGTAATAAATCCGTCGTGAGACAGTGCGTCAATCAGCCTCTCATAGGAACGCCGATCGATCCGGGTATACTTTGCACGAGTCCGGCCATCAATCTCTGGGGAACTGGCAATTTCCTCAAGGTGATCTCGAGCACCGCTCCAGAGCTCTGATATATCGTCCTTGGTATAGCTTTCGCTCTCAGAAGCCTCAGGACCGGCTCCCGCGATATCCTCGTCCGGCCTTTCACTTTCGATCTGATTACTTTCAATCCGACCAACCTGTGAAGAGAGACCAGCCAGAACCTCGGACAGTGCCTCTGTCTTTTCTTTCATCAATTTCAGTGCATGATCCATATTGTCAACGTGCCCGTCGACCGCGCGCTTGGAGGCGTCAATGGCACTCTGTATGTTTGCGACTTTTCCCCCAAACAGCTTCGCGCCCAAGAGAACCCCACCGCCCGCTGCAAGAATAGTTAATATACCATTTAAAAGCGCACCCTGCGCCTCAGACAGATTCGTCCAAAAAATATCAAGCACAGCGCTCTCCAAAAGCAATCGCTCAAACATCTCCACTGAAGGCCCTGTTTCCCAGAAATGTGGAAGAACCGGGCTCCGTGATTGAAGTGCCTGGAATCTTTAGATTTTGCAACTGACTTATCAAACTCAAAAGGCCGCCCTTTTGGGGCGGCCTTTCTCATCGCGATATCCGGTTGCCCGGATCATCCGATGTAAGCGGCGGTCGGATGCGCAAAAGCGCATCCGGAACCAATCACTTCAGGATCTTCGAGACGACGCCTGCACCAACGGTGCGGCCACCTTCGCGGATCGCGAAGCGCAGTTTCTCTTCCATCGCGATCGGAGCGATCAGCTCGACCGTGAACTTCAGGTTGTCGCCCGGCATCACCATCTCGGTGCCTTCCGGCAGCTTCACGGTGCCGGTGACGTCGGTGGTGCGGAAGTAGAACTGCGGACGGTAGTTCGCGAAGAACGGCGTGTGACGGCCACCTTCCTCTTTGGTGAGGATATAGGCTTCGGCTTCGAACTCGGTGTGCGGGTTAACCGATTTCGGTTTGCACAGAACCTGACCACGCTCGACGCCGTCACGGTCAACACCGCGCAGCAGAACGCCGACGTTGTCGCCAGCTTCCCCACGGTCCAGCAGTTTGCGGAACATTTCCACGCCCGTGCAGGTCGTTTTCTTGGTGTCGCGGATGCCGACGATTTCGAGTTCGTCGCCAACGTTCACAGCGCCACGCTCGATACGACCGGTCACAACCGTACCACGGCCCGAGATCGAGAACACGTCTTCGATCGGCATCAGGAACGGCAGATCGATCGCGCGCTCCGGGGTCGGGATATAGGCGTCAACGGCGTCGAGCAGCGCGCGGATCGAGTTCTCACCGATCTCGGCATCGCGACCTTCCAGAGCGGCCAGAGCCGAACCCTTGATGATCGGGATATCGTCGCCGGGGTAGTCGTAGGACGACAGAAGCTCACGAACTTCCATCTCGACCAGCTCGAGCAGTTCCTCGTCATCAACCTGGTCAACCTTGTTCAGGTAGACGACCATGTACGGAATGCCGACCTGACGGCCGAGCAGGATGTGCTCGCGCGTCTGCGGCATCGGGCCGTCAGCTGCGTTCACAACCAGGATCGCGCCGTCCATCTGTGCCGCGCCCGTGATCATGTTCTTCACATAGTCAGCGTGGCCGGGGCAGTCGACGTGGGCGTAGTGACGGTTCGGGGTCTCGTATTCGACGTGCGCCGTCGAAATCGTGATCCCGCGCGCACGCTCTTCCGGAGCGCCATCGATCTGGTCGTAGGCTTTGAATTCACCGAAATACTTCGTGATCGCAGCGGTCAGCGTGGTTTTGCCGTGGTCAACGTGGCCGATCGTGCCGATGTTGACGTGCGGTTTCGTACGTTCAAACTTTGCCTTTGCCATAAGCAGGGCTCCTTAACTTCATGAGTTCGTCATGGAGAGGCGGGACCAAGGCCCCGCCATTCCGATTAGGCGTATTTCTTCTGGATCTCGTCCGAGATGTTCTGCGGCACGGCGTCGTAATGGTCGAACTGCATCGTGAACACTGCACGGCCCGAGGACATCGAGCGCAGGTTGTTGATGTAGCCGAACATATTGGCCAGCGGCACCATCGCGTCGATGACGTTCGCATTGCCGCGCGAGTCCTGACCACGGACCATGCCACGACGGCTGGTCAGGTCGCCGATGATCGAACCGGTGTATTCTTCCGGCGTCACGACTTCCACTTTCATGATCGGCTCGAGCAGTTTTGCCCCTGCCTTGCGCAGACCTTCACGCATCCCGGCACGCGCCGCGATTTCAAAGGCCAGAACCGAGGAGTCGACGTCGTGGAACGCACCATCGATGAGCGCGACCTTGAAGTCGATAACCGGGAAGCCTGCCAGCGGACCGGAGTCCATGACCGACTTGATGCCTTTTTCGACACCCGGGATGTATTCCTTCGGAACCGCACCACCGACGATCTTGGATTCGAACGAGTAACCCTCGCCCGGCTCCGTCGGGGTGATCTGCAGCTTGATACGCGCAAACTGGCCGGTACCACCGGTCTGTTTCTTGTGCGTGTAGTCGATCTCGGCCGGCTGCGAGATGGTCTCGCGGTAAGCCACCTGCGGCGCACCGATATTCGCCTCGACCTTGAACTCGCGCTTCATGCGGTCGACAAGGATGTCGAGGTGAAGTTCGCCCATGCCCTTCATGATCGTCTGGCCCGATTCTTGATCGGTTTCGACGCGGAAGGACGGGTCTTCGGCTGCCAGGCGCTGAAGGGCGAGGCCCATCTTTTCCTGGTCGGCTTTCGACTTCGGCTCGACGGCGATCTCGATCACCGGCTGCGGGAAGGTCATGGTTTCGAGAACCACCGGCTTCGCCGGATCGCAGAGGGTGTCACCGGTGGTGGTCTCTTTCAGACCGGCCAGCGCGATGATGTCGCCTGCGAAAGCTTCTTCGATCTCTTCGCGGTTGATGGCGTGCATGACCATCATACGACCGACGCGCTCACGCTTGCCTTTGGTCGCATTCATCATCTGGTCGCCTTTTTTCAGGGCGCCCGAATAGATGCGGGTAAAGGTCAGCGAGCCGACGAAGGGGTCGTTCATGATCTTGAACGCAAGCGCCGAGAAGGGATCAGCGTCCGAAGGTTTCCGAACGATGTCGCGGGTTTCGGTCTCGTCGTCCGGGGCAAAGCCCAGCAGATCCGGAACATCGGTCGGTGCCGGCAGGAAGTCGATCACCGCGTTCAGCAGCAGCTGGACGCCTTTGTTCTTAAACGCCGAACCGGCCATGACCGGGAAGAACGACATCGACAGCGTGCCCTTGCGGAGCAGCGCGCGCAGCGTATCCTCGTCGGGCTCGTTGCCCTCGAGGTAAGCTTCCATCGCGTCGTCGTCCATTTCGACGGCGAGTTCGATCATCTTGCCGCGCCATTCGTCGGCCAGATCCTTGAGCTCTTCACGGATCGGTTGACGGACCCAGGAAGCCCCGACGTCCTCACCTTTCCAGACCCACTCTTCCATCTTGATCAGGTCGATCGCGCCTTCCAGCGTGTCCTCGGCGCCGATCGGCAGAGCGATCGGGCAAGGGATACCGCCGGTGCGGTCTTTGATCATGTGCACGCACTTGAAGAAGTCGGCGCCGATCTTGTCCATCTTGTTGACGAAGACGATCCGCGGAACTTTGTAGCGGTCAGCCTGACGCCAGACGGTTTCGGTCTGCGGCTCAACACCAGCGTTGCCGTCGAGAAGGCAGATCGCCCCGTCGAGAACTGCCAGCGAACGCTCGACTTCGATGGTGAAGTCAACGTGGCCGGGGGTGTCGATGATGTTGAACTTGTGACGAAGCTCTTGATCCGCAGTGAACTCGGTATCTTCGTGCTTCTGCCAGAAGGTCGTGGTGGCAGCCGACGAGATGGTGATCCCGCGCTCGGCTTCCTGTTCCATGAAGTCCATGGTGGACGCACCGTCGTGCGTCTCACCCATTTTGTGGTTCTTGCCGGTGTAGAACAGGATACGCTCGGTCGTCGTGGTTTTACCCGCGTCGATGTGAGCCATAATCCCAAAGTTGCGATACCGTTCGAGCGGATATTCGCGTGCCATAGACGTTCCTTCCGTTTACCAGCGGTAGTGGCTGAACGCTTTGTTCGCGTCGGCCATCTTGTGGGTGTCTTCGCGTTTCTTGACCGCGGTACCACGGCCATTGACGGCATCGGACAGCTCACCGGCCAGACGCTCTTCCATGGTGTGCTCGTTGCGGTTTTTCGCAGCGGTGATCAGCCAACGGATAGCAAGAGCTTCGCGACGGGTCGGGCGAACCTCGACCGGAACCTGGTAGGTTGCACCACCAACGCGACGCGAGCGCACTTCGACCGAAGGCTTCACGTTGTCGAGGGCTTCGTGGAAGACTTCGATCGGCTCGCGCTTCAGCTTGCCCTCAACGCGCTCGAGCGCGCTGTAGACGATGCGTTCGGCGGTCGATTTCTTACCGTCAACCATCAGGTTGTTCATGAATTTCGTCAGAACCCGATCGCCATATTTGGCGTCAGGAAGGACTTCGCGTTTTTCAGCGGCGTGACGACGTGACATCTGTGCCTCTCCTTACTTCGGACGCTTCGCGCCGTATTTCGAACGACGCTGACGACGGTCTTTGACGCCTTGGGTATCCAGAACACCGCGGAGGATGTGGTAACGGACACCCGGAAGGTCTTTGACGCGGCCGCCGCGGATCAGCACGACGCTGTGTTCCTGCAGGTTGTGCTTTTCGCCCGGGATGTAGGAGATGACCTCGAAGCCATTCGTCAGACGCACTTTGGCGACTTTACGCATAGCGGAGTTCGGTTTCTTCGGCGTCGTGGTGTAGACGCGCGTGCATACGCCGCGTTTCTGCGGGCATGACTGAAGGTGCTGCGACTTCGAGCGCTGCACCTTGGGCTGCCGCGGTTTGCGGATCAGCTGTTGGATCGTCGGCATTCGGTTCCCCGTCTTGCTTTCGTCAATACTCGCGGACCTGATGGCCGCGCCACTTCTCGACAGCGTCTTGCGCGAATCACAAAACGCCAAACCCATCCAGCCCTCAGATGAGGATGGACGGGAATTCCAGATAATTCAGGCATGTAGGCCCAAATTGTGACCAGTTTGGTTCTGGGCCCCGGAACTGAGACATTCTCCGGGTAGCGCGGCTATAGGAAGATTCCCCCGCTGAGTCAACAGGAGCAAGGGTTTCGCGGGGTTTGGCCCGGTCATTCCCGCGTGAAGCGGCGCCCGCGTGGGCCCTGCCCTGCCCCGACGCTCTCGCCCCAGCGCGTTGGCCTATCCGGCCTCGTGGCTTTCGCGCGCGACCAGATCAAGCGCCGCGCGGTCGATGCCGAAGCGACGACCAAGCAGCTCGGCGAAGTCGGTATCGGTATCATCGACGCCGTAACCCGCGCCGACCTCGCCCGAGTCATTATCGGCATGGATCAGCCGCAGAAACATGCGCTTTTGGCCAAAGGTCAGAACCGGCATCCGGGTCGCAAGCCGCCAATGCTCAAAGTCGATCGCAGTCTGAGGCGTCTCGGCGGGAAGATAGACGGTCAGCGCCGCGGTCGAGAGATAGATAAAGCGGCTCGTGAGGCGAACGCCGTCCGGCTCGACCTTGCCGACGACGCCGAGCGCATAGTCACAGGCGAGCTTGCGGCTGCGCTGCCAGATCGCGCGCGCGCCCATGAAATCGCGCTTGGCCGAGGCGATATAGTCGAGCGCGATCGCATCGTCATCATCATGGCGGAAATGCCCGACCACCTCCGCATCCGGGTCGATATGTGGTTGGATTGCCGCGCGGCAGGCCTCGAGATAGCGCTCTTGCGGTTCGATCAGCGAGAGGCGGATCGCGGGGATCTCGGCCTCGAGCTCGCGCAGGCGCGAGAGATAGGGCTCGGGCAGATCGGGACAAGCCATCATCACCAGCGTGAAATCCTCGTCGCTCTGGCTGACGAGCCCGGGCAGCGCGACGGTTTCAAACCAGTTCCAACGGCGGCGCAGCCGGGCCGGATCGTAAAGCACCGCCTTGCGGTCGGCCACCGTCTCGTGGCGCTGCTGATGACCGCCAAGTCCGGCATATGAAAACCGGCAAAGACCCAGCATCTGAAGGCGCATTAACTCTCCCTCGCGATCCGGGCCTCGCGCCAGATCGAATAAAGTCCGGCGCCGACGATCAGCACCGCACCGGTCTGCGTCCAGACATCCGGCCATTTGCCGAAGACGACCGCCCCCATGATGATCGCCCAGACCAGAGCCGTATAGCGGAACGGCGCGACAAACGAGATCTCACCGATCCGCACCGTCGCGATCGCCGCAACATACGAGACCGCGATGAACCCCGCCGCCAGCGCCATCAGCCCGACCTCGCCCGCCGTCATCGGCTGCCAGCTTTCGGTCGGCAGCATCGCCAGCCCGAAAAGCGTGACCGAGCCCGCCGCGTAAAAGGCGATGGTGGTCGAGCTGACCCGGGGCGAAACCACACGCGAGGTCAGATCCCGCCCGACGATCAGAATGACCGAGGCCAGCACCGCCAGCGCCCAGATATCGAAGGCCGAACTGCCCGGACGCAGAATGATGAGCATACCCAGAAAGCCCACGAAGATCGCGGCCAACCGCCGCCGCCCCAGCTTTTCGCGAAAGACCACGGCGGCGGCCAGCGTGACCAGAAGCGGCAGCGACTGGAAAATCGCCGACAGATCGGCAAGCGCCATCCGGCGCAGCGCATAAAGGTAAAGGATGGTCGAGCTGACCTCGAAAACCGAGCGCAGCAGCACCGCGGCGAAATCGCGCGGCGCCAGCCGCAGCTTCAACCCGCCCTGTCGGCGCGCGTAAAGCATCATCAGCGGCAGGATGAAGATGCCTCGCATCACCACCGCCTGATAAAGCGGCACGGTTTCGGTCACGAGCTTCATGATCGTGTCGTTGCAAACGATGGTCGCGGTGCTCAGGACCATCAGAACGGCAGCGCGCTGGTTCTGCTCGCGCTGGGGATTGGCCGGACCGTCGGCCAGCAGCGGCTCTGGCGACATCAATGGATTGTGCATCCGCGCTTCTCCCCTGCCAAGGAGAGCACCCGCCAGCACCGCTCCTCCTCCATTTCAAAGGGATAGGCCGGGCGCGTCGCTTTGAGAAGGGGGTCCGCATGTCGCAGGACCGGAAGGCGCAGAAGATATCGAGCGCGAGGACGAAGGGGATCAATTCCCAAAGCAAACCGGGCGAATAGAAATGTCGTTCCCGGTGCCACCTATAAGGTAGCAGAGGAATATAGCTTGATCGTGCTGAATAAACGCTTCGTGGACGCGCGCGCCAGTCGGCATGGGTCCCAAGTTTGACGCAATAGGGATAGCGGAAACTGGTGCTGATGTGAGGATTTTCCCCTCTGTGACAATTTTCACAGATTGCTCAAGTGGAATGTCCTTTGCAAAGCATGGGGCCGCGATCAAAGCGACGACTGCCGCGCAGTAACTAGCGTTTTTTCGTTTCATAATGAGCCCTTGCGTTGACGATGCAGGGAACTTTGGGCTGCGGCCGATTGGAAAAGCAAGTGACAGATTTTGCAAACTTTATCCTGGCGGCAGATACGAAACGCAAACGCAGGGCGGTATCGAGAAGCACCTGCGCAAAAGAAAAGGCCCGGCGCGGGGCCGGGCCTTTCCAATCAGTGAACGGGCAGGATCATTCCTGCTCGTCGGAGGTCGTCACGACGACCGCTTCGACAACCTCGGGCGCGACCAGAGCGGCAGCGGCCTCGGCCTCGGTGCGACGGGCCTCGATGACATCGGCATCACGATCCGCGGCAATCTTACGGATGCGGGCTGCCGCGCCACCGGTCCCGGCCGGGATCAGACGGCCGACGATGACGTTCTCTTTCAGACCGACGAGCTTGTCGCGCTTGCCCTGAACCGCCGCTTCCGTGAGGACGCGGGTGGTTTCCTGGAACGACGCGGCCGAGATGAAGCTGCGGGTCTGCAGGCTGGCCTTGGTGATGCCCAGAAGCACCGGCTCGCCCACGGCCGGACGACGGCCCTTGGCTTCGATCTTGGCGTTCTCTTCGACAAACTCTTCGCGGTCGACGTTCTCGCCTTTGAGAAGCGTGGTGTCGCCGCTGTCGAGGATCTCGATCTTCTGCAGCATCTGCCGCACGATCACCTCGATGTGCTTGTCGTTGATCTTCACGCCCTGCAGACGGTAAACGTCCTGCACTTCGTCGATCAGATAGTCGGCCAGAGCCTCGATCCCCATGATCCGCAGGATGTCATGCGGCGCCGGGTTGCCGTCCATGATGTAGTCACCCTTCTGCACGAAGTCGCCTTCCTGCACCGGGATGTGCTTGCCTTTCGGCACCATGTATTCGACGGCATCGAGCCCTTCTTGCGCGGGTTCGATCGCGATGCGGCGCTTGTTCTTGTAGTCCTTGCCGAAGCGCACATAACCATCGATTTCAGCGATGATTGCGTGATCTTTCGGACGACGGGCTTCAAAGAGTTCGGCCACACGCGGCAGACCACCGGTGATGTCCTTGGTCTTGGCGCCTTCACGCGGAATACGCGCGATCACGTCACCGGCTTTCACCTCGGCACCATCCTCGATCGAGAGAACGGCGTCGACCGACATCGGATAGCTGACCGGGTTGCCCTGATCGTTGCGAACCGGCTCGCCATCGGCATCCATCAGGATGATTTCCGGCTTGAGCTCGTTGCCTTTCGGCGCCGAACGCCAATCGGTCACGATCTTCTGGGTCATGCCAGTCGCTTCGTCGGTGTCGTCGCGAACCGAGATGCCCGAGAGCAGGTCGACATAGCGCGCCACACCGGCCTTTTCGGCGATGATCGGCAGGGTATAGGGGTCCCATTCGAACAGCTTCTGACCACGGGTCACAGCCTCGCCCTCGCGGACAAAGAGCTTCGAGCCGTAGAACAGCTTGTGGCTCGACAGAGCCTCGCCGGTCGCGCTCATGACGTGAAGCTGCATCGAACGGCTCATGACGATCAGCTCGCCATTTTCGTTCGCCAGCAGGCTTTCGTTTTCGAACGCAATCGTGCCGTCCTGCGACGCCGCGATGAAGGACTGCTGACCACCCTGAGCAACGCCGCCGATGTGGAAGGTTCGCATCGTCAGCTGGGTGCCGGGTTCACCGATCGACTGCGCGGCGATAATGCCGACAGCTTCACCGATGTTGACCAGCGTGCCGCGCGCCAGATCGCGACCATAGCACAGCGCGCAAACGCCGTCCTCGGCTTCACAGGTCAGAGCCGAGCGGATGCGCACGGTCTGGATGTTGGCGCGCTCGATCTCGTCAGCCTTACGCTCGTCGATGATCTCGCCGGCGCGGACGATGACGGTGTCTTCGCCCGGAACCAGAACGTCATCGGCAGCGGTCCGGCCCAGAACACGCTCGGAGAGCGGGCTGACGACTTCGCCATCGTTCACAGCTGCCGAAGCGGTGATCGCGCGGTCGGTGCCGCAATCATGCTGACGCACGATGCAGTCCTGAGCGACGTCAACCAGACGACGGGTCAGGTAACCCGAGTTCGCCGTCTTCAGAGCGGTATCCGACAGACCCTTCCGGGCGCCGTGGGTCGAGTTGAAGTATTCAAGAACGGTCAGACCTTCCTTGAAGTTCGAGATGATCGGCGTCTCGATGATCTCGCCGTTCGGCTTGGCCATCAGGCCGCGCATCCCGCCGAGCTGTTTCATCTGCGTGACCGAGCCCCGCGCACCGGAGTGCGCCATCATATAGACCGAGTTCGGTTCCGCTTCCGAGCCATCCGCATCATGCTTCACGGCCGAGATCGTCGACATCATCGCATCGGTGACGCGGTCGTTGCACTTCGACCAGGCGTCGACGACTTTGTTGTACTTCTCGCCCTGGGTGATGAGGCCGTCCAGATACTGCTGTTCGAACTCTTTGACCTGATCCTGGACTTCTTCGACGATGGTCCATTTGTTGTCCGGAACCACCATATCGTCCTTGCCGAACGAGATGCCCGCGCGGAATGCCGAACGGAAACCCAGCGACATGATCTGGTCACAGAAGATCACCGATTCCTTCTGGCCGCAGTAGCGGTAGACGGTGTCGATGACGCTCTGGATGTCTTTCTTGCGCAGCAGACGGTTGACCATCTCGAAGGGCGCTTTCGCGTTCTTCGGCAGCAAGGCACCAAGGCGCAGACGGCCCGGCGTGGTTTCGAAGCGTTTGACGACTTCGTTGCCGTTCTCGTCGATCTGCGGCAGACGCGCGGTGATCTTGGCGTGCAGATGCACCTCACCGGCGGCAAGGGCGTGCTCAACCTCGTCGAGGTTCGCAAAGATCGAGCCTTCGCCCTTCATGCCTTCGCGCATCATGGTCGTGTAGTAGAGACCAAGGACCATATCCTGCGACGGAACGATGATCGGCGCGCCGTTGGCGGGCGACAGAACGTTGTTCGTCGACATCATCAGGACGCGCGCTTCCAACTGCGCTTCAAGCGACAGCGGGACGTGAACGGCCATCTGGTCGCCGTCGAAGTCGGCGTTGAAGGCCGAGCAGACCAGCGGGTGAAGCTGGATCGCTTTACCTTCGATCAGGATCGGTTCGAACGCCTGGATGCCCAGACGGTGCAGCGTCGGCGCGCGGTTCAGAAGAACCGGATGCTCGCGGATGACCTCGTCGAGGATATCCCAAACCTCGGGACGCTCTTTCTCGACCAGCTTCTTCGCCTGTTTGACGGTCGAAGACAGACCCTTCGCCTCAAGACGCGAATAGATGAACGGCTTGAACAGCTCGAGCGCCATTTTCTTCGGCAGACCGCACTGATGCAGCTTGAGCTCCGGGCCGGTCACGATGACCGAACGCCCCGAGAAGTCGACGCGTTTACCCAGAAGGTTCTGACGGAAGCGACCTTGCTTACCCTTCAGCATGTCCGACAGCGACTTCAGCGGGCGCTTGTTGTTGCCCGTGATGACGCGGCCGCGACGGCCGTTGTCAAACAAAGCATCGACCGATTCCTGCAGCATCCGCTTTTCGTTGCGCACGATGATATCGGGCGCACGAAGCTCGATCAGGCGCTTCAGACGGTTGTTACGGTTGATGACGCGGCGATAGAGATCGTTCAGGTCCGAGGTCGCGAAACGGCCACCATCCAGCGGAACCAGCGGACGCAGTTCCGGCGGGATGACCGGGATCACGGTCATGATCATCCATTCGGGACGGTTGCCCGACTCGAGGAACGACTCAACGATTTTGAGGCGTTTAATGATCTTTTTCGGCTTCAGCTCGCCGGTCGCCTCTTTCAGATCCTCGCGGAGCTGTTCGGCGGTCGCGGCAAGATCGATATTGGCCAGCATCGCGCGGATCGCTTCAGCACCGATATCGGCGGTGAAAGCGTCGGCGCCATATTGGTCCTGCGCGTCCATGAACTCTTCCTCGGTCAAGAGCTGACCATAGGTGAGATCCGTCAGACCCGGCTCGATGACGACGTAGTTCTCGAAGTAGAGAATACGCTCGAGATCGCGCAGCGTCATGTCGAGCATGAGGCCGATCCGGCTCGGAAGCGATTTCAGGAACCAAATGTGAGCGACCGGAGCGGCCAGCTCGATATGGCCCATGCGCTCGCGGCGGACCTTTTGCAGCGTGACTTCAACGCCGCATTTCTCGCAGACGAGGCCGCGATATTTCATGCGCTTGTATTTGCCGCACAGGCATTCGTAGTCCTTGATCGGGCCAAAAATGCGCGCGCAGAACAGGCCGTCACGCTCGGGCTTGAACGTGCGGTAGTTGATGGTTTCCGGCTTCTTCACCTCACCGAAAGACCAGGCGAGGATTTCCTCCGGCGAGGCGAGCGAGATCTTGATCTCGTCGAACTGACGCGGGGAGGCCAGCGGGTTAAGGGGGTTGTTGGCGAGTTCCTGGTTCATTTTCAATTCCTAATGAGTGGCGCGGGGGAGCGAGGGGGCAGGCACAAGGCCCGCCCGACCGGGTGGCGTAGGGTGGGCTTCAGCCCACCATTGCCGCCCGATTATTCCTCTTCCTCCGCATCCAGGAGTTCCATGTTGAGGCCCAGACCCCGGACCTCTTTCACCAGCACGTTGAACGATTCCGGCACGCCGGCCTCGAAGTTGTCGTCGCCTTTGACGATCGATTCGTAGACCTTGGTCCGGCCGGCCACGTCATCCGACTTCACCGTCAGCATCTCTTGCAGGGTATAGGCGGCGCCGTAGGCTTCCAGAGCCCAGACCTCCATCTCCCCAAGACGCTGACCACCGAACTGCGCCTTACCACCCAGCGGCTGCTGCGTGACGAGCGAATACGGACCGGTCGAACGGGCGTGCATCTTGTCGTCGACAAGGTGATGCAGCTTCAGCACGTATTTCATGCCCACGGTGACCGAGCGCGCGAATTGCTCGCCGGTGCGGCCGTCGAAGACCACCGACTGACCCGACGTGTCGAAACCGGCACGCTTGAGCGCGTCGTTGATATCGGCCTCTTTGGCGCCGTCGAAGACCGGCGTCGAGATCGGCACGCCACCGCGAACGGCATCGGCGTGTTCGAGCAGCTGCCCGTCCTCCATATCCGCGAAGGTTTCGGCATACATATCGTCGCCATAGCCGTTCTTCATCGCGTCACGAACCGGGGTCATATCGCCGTTGCGGCGGTAATCCTGCAGCGCCTCGTCGATCTTGATGCCAAGACCGCGCGATGCCCAACCCATATGGGTTTCAAGGATCTGACCGATGTTCATCCGCGACGGCACGCCGAGCGGGTTCAGCACGAGGTCAACCGCAGTGCCGTCTGCCAGGAAGGGCATGTCTTCGATCGGAACGACCTTCGACACCACACCTTTGTTGCCGTGACGACCGGCCATCTTGTCGCCAGCCTGAAGCTTGCGCTTCACTGCGACGAAAACCTTGACCAGTTTCATCACGCCCGGAGGCAGATCGTCGCCCTGACGGACTTTCTCGACCTTGTCTTCGAAGCGGGCCTCGAGCGCCTTGCGCAGCGTGTCATATTGCTGGTTGAGCGCTTCGACTTCCTTGGCGGTCTCTTCTTCATTGACCGCAAGCAGCCACCACTGACCACGCGAGAACATGCCGAGCAGGTCCTCGTTGATCTCGGCGCCGGCCTTGATGCCTTTCGGGCCCTTGGCGACGGTCTTGCCGATGATCAGCGACTTCAGACGGGCGTAGATGTTGCGATCGAGGATCGCCATCTCATCGTCACGGTCGCGGGCCAGACGTTCGACTTCTTCACGCTCGATCTGCAGCGCACGCTCGTCTTTGTCGACGCCATGACGGTTGAAGACGCGCACTTCGACGATCGTGCCATAAGCACCCGGCGGCAGACGCAGTGAGGTGTCGCGCACGTCAGAGGCTTTCTCACCGAAGATGGCGCGCAGAAGCTTTTCTTCCGGCGTCATCGGGCTTTCGCCCTTCGGAGTGATCTTGCCCACCAGAATGTCGCCCGGGCCAACTTCGGCACCGATGTAGACAATACCGGCTTCGTCGAGGTTGCGCAGAGCTTCCTCGCCGACGTTCGGGATGTCGCGGGTGATCTCTTCCGGCCCCAGCTTGGTGTCGCGCGCCGCCACTTCGTATTCGTCGATATGGATCGAGGTGAACACGTCGTCGCGGTGGATGCGCTCCGAGATCAGGATCGAGTCTTCGTAGTTGTAGCCGTTCCAGGGCATGAAGGCGACGACCACGTTGCGGCCGATTGCCAGTTCACCCTGATCGGTCGAGGGACCGTCAGCAACAACCTGATTCTTGACGACCTTCTCGCCGACTTTCACCAGCGGACGCTGGTTGATGGTCGAGGATTGGTTCGAGCGTTTGAACTTGCGCAGACGGTAGATGTCCACGCCCGCGTCACCCGCTTCGAGATCTTCGGTCGCCCGGATAACGATACGCTGCGCATCGACCTGGTCGATGATGCCGCCACGACGCGCCATGATCGCCGCGCCCGAATCGCGCGCCACGATCGCTTCCATGCCGGTGCCCACGAAAGGAGCCTCGGCGCGCAGAAGCGGCACGGCCTGACGTTGCATGTTCGAGCCCATCAGAGCGCGGTTGGCGTCGTCGTTTTCAAGGAAGGGGATCAGCGCCGCCGCGATCGACACCAGCTGTTTGGGCGAAACGTCGATCAGGTCGATCGCTTCCACCGGGTTCAGCGTGAAGTCGCCCGCCTGACGGGTCGAGATCAGCTCATCCACGAACTTGCCGTCAGCATCCAGCACCGCGTTGGCCTGAGCCACGGTGTGACGCATCTCTTCGGTTGCGGACATATAGACCACATCATCGGTCACCTGACCGTCGATCACGCGACGATAGGGGGTCTCGATGAAGCCATATTTGTTCACGCGCGCGAAAGTGGCGAGCGAGTTGATCAGACCGATGTTCTGACCTTCCGGCGTTTCAATCGGGCACATCCGGCCGTAGTGGGTCGGGTGAACGTCGCGCACCTCGAAGCCCGCGCGTTCACGCGTCAGACCGCCCGGCCCGAGAGCCGAGAGACGACGCTTGTGCGTGACCTCCGAAAGCGGGTTGGTTTGGTCCATGAACTGCGACAGCTGCGAGCTGCCGAAGAACTCACGAACGGCCGCCGCCGCCGGTTTGGCGTTGATCAGATCTTGCGGCATGACCGTGTCGATCTCGACCGAGGACATGCGCTCGCGAATGGCGCGCTCCATGCGCAGCAAGCCGACGCGATACTGGTTTTCCATCAGCTCGCCGACCGAACGGACACGGCGGTTGCCGAGGTGGTCGATGTCGTCGATCTCGCCTTTGCCGTCGCGCAGTTCCACGAGGCCGCGGATACAGGCGATGATATCGGCGCGACGCAGCGTGCGCTGGGTGTCCGGCGCATCGAGGTCGAGACGCATGTTCATCTTCACGCGGCCCACGGCCGACAGGTCGTAGCGCTCGCCGTCGAAGAACAGGTTGTCGAACATGGTCGAGGCAGCCTCGACGGTCGGCGGCTCACCCGGGCGCATGACGCGGTAGATGTCCATGAGCGCGCTGTCGCGGTTCATGTTCTTGTCCGCCGCCATCGTGTTACGGATATAGGGGCCGACGTTGACATGGTCGATGTCGAGAACCGGGATCTCGGTCACGCCATTGTCGAGCAGGACCTTGAGCAGACCGCCCGAGACTTCACCATCTTTGCTGTGCTCGAGGGTGATCTCATCGCCGGCTTCGGCATAGATGAAACCGGTGTCCTCGTTGATGATGTCTTTCGCGACGAAGCGGCCGACGATCTTTTCAAACGGCACGAGCAGGTTGACGTCGCCCTTCTCGATCAATTGCTTGACCAGACGCGGGGTGACCTTTTCACCGGCTTTGGTGATGACTTCGCCGGTTTCGGCATTGACCAGATCGAAAGCCGGACGGGTGCCGCGCACGCGATCGGGGAAGAAGCGCGTGACCCAGCCGCCCTCTTGACCCTTGCCTGCCTTCTGCAGCTTGTAGTTCACGGTATCGTAGAAGGCATCCATGATGCCCTCTTGATCCATGCCAAGCGCATAGAGAAGCGTCGTCACCGGCAGTTTGCGGCGGCGGTCGATGCGCGCGAACACGAGATCTTTGGCGTCGAATTCGAAATCGAGCCACGAGCCGCGATAGGGAATGATCCGGCACGCGAACAAGAGCTTGCCCGAGGAATGGGTCTTGCCGCGGTCGTGGTCGAAGAACACGCCCGGGCTGCGGTGCATCTGCGACACGACGACGCGCTCGGTGCCGTTCACAATGAACGTCCCGTTCTGGGTCATCAAAGGCATGTCGCCCATGTAGACGTCTTGTTCTTTGATGTCCTTGACCGATTTCGCGCCGGTGTTCTCATCGACATCGAACACGATCAGACGCAGCGTCACTTTGAGCGGCGCGGCATAGGTCATGTCGCGGGCCTGGCACTCGTCGACATCATATTTCGGGCGTTCGAGCTCGTATTTCACGAATTCGAGCGTCGCCGTCTCGTTGAAGTCCTTGATCGGGAAAACCGACTGGAAAACGCCCTGGATACCCTCGCCGTCCTGGTGTCCGCTCGCCTCACCCGACCGCAGGAAGAGGTCGTAGGAAGACTTCTGAACCTCGATCAGGTTCGGCATCTCCAGAACTTCGCGGATATTGCCATAGTAACGCCGGATGCGTTTCTGGCCGACATAAGCTTGCGCCATAGGGGGTCATACCTTTCGTCTTTCGCTTACACCGACCGTCGGGGCCCGACCGGCGCAAGAGGCGAATGAGGGGCGAGGTCCCATTCGTGCCCCGCGTCCCACCGCGAAGCTCCCGAACCTCGAACATGCCCTGAAGGAAGGTTTGTTAACGAAACCGCCCTTCAAGACAGGTTCGGCAGGGACCGGGGAAGCCCGGACCCTGCCATTGTGACATACGACCAGAAGGTCGAATTACTTGAGCTCGACTTTAGCGCCAGCTTCTTCAAGTTTTTTCTTGATCTCTTCAGCTTCTGCTTTCGCAGCGCCTTCTTTGACCTTGCCGCCAGCTTCGACGAGGTCTTTGGCTTCTTTCAGGCCAAGACCGGTGATGGCGCGAACTTCTTTGATCACGTTGATCTTGTTCGCACCAGCGTCGGTCAGAACGACGTCGAATTCGGTTTTTCTTCAGCGGCTTCGGCTGCAGCAGCCGGGCCAGCAACCATGACGGCGCCACCGGCGGCCGGCTCGATGCCATACTCATCCTTCAGGATGTTTTTCAGTTCCTGGGCTTCCAGCAGGGTCAGGCCCACGATTTCTTCGGCGAGTTTCTTAAGATCAGCCATTTTTCCGTTCTCTTAACTAAGTGTTCCAGCATCGGGGTTTCAAGCCCACGACGGAATCGGGTTTGCCTCAGGCAGCCTCGCGCTCTTCGAGCGTTTTGAGGATGCCCGCGATGTTCGAAGCAGGTGCGCCAATCGCGCCCGCGATGTTCGAAGCAGGTGCGCCAATGCTCGACACGATCTGAGCGATAAGCTCTTCGCGCGACGGCAGTTGTGCAACAGCTTTGACACCGGCCGGGTCAAGCGCCGTGCCGCCCATAGAACCACCAAGGACAACAAGCTTGTCGTTGCCTTTGGCGTACTTATCCACAACCTTGGCCGCAGCCACCGGGTCTTCGGAATAAGCGAGCACGGTCATGCCCGTAAGATAGTCGGCGATGCTTGCGCAGGGCTTCCCATCCAGGGCGATCTTGGCGAGCCTGTTCTTGGCAACGCGGACGGACCCACCAGCTTCGCGCATCTGCGCGCGCAGGTCCTGCATTTCGGCAACCGTCATGCCTTCGTAGCGTGCAACCACCACGACGCCAGAGGCATCAAAGATCTGGCCGAGTTCGTCGACCACTTGCTCTTTTTGCGCTCTATCCACGGTTTCACTCCAAGTAGGGGGGTTTCCCCCCGGCTCTCACAATCCTGACACCCCGAAGGGCGGCAGGGCGGGTCCGTGACGGTCCCAAGATCCCCCCGAACGTAGGTTCGGAAAATGGTCTTGATCCCATCTCAGGAAGGACATTAAGCGGGGAAACCCCACACCCTCCGTCTCGGACAGGACGGGGCGAAAGAGCGCCCCGCCATTCGCCGGATCTCTCCGGCGAAATTCTTTCCGCGTTCTTACGCGGTTGCCGACGCCAGGTCCAGCGAAACGCCCGGGCCCATGGTCGAGCTGATCGAGACCTTCTGAAGGTAGGTCCCTTTCGCGCCCGAGGGCTTCGCGCGGTTCACGGCATCCACGAAAGCGCGGATGTTTTCGGCCAGCTTGGCTTCGTCGAAGCTGACTTTGCCAACGCCCGCATGGACGACACCGGCTTTTTCAGCTTTGAACTGCACTTCGCCGCCTTTGGCTGCTTCGACGGCCGCTTTCACGTCCATCGTCACCGTGCCGACCTTCGGGTTCGGCATCAGGTTGCGCGGGCCAAGGATTTTGCCCAGACGGCCGACCAGCGGCATCATGTCCGGGGTGGCAATGCAGCGATCGAATTCGATCTTGCCCGACTGGATGGTCTCCAGCAGGTCTTCTGCACCGACGATTTCCGCACCGGCTGCTTTGGCTTCATCGGCTTTCGGGCCGCGAGCGAAAACCGCAACGCGCACGAATTTACCGGTGCCGTTCGGCAGGGTGACAACGCCGCGGACCATTTGGTCTGCGTGACGCGGGTCAACGCCGAGGTTCAGCGCGATTTCAACGGTTTCGTCGAATTTCGCGGTGGCATTGCCTTTGACCAGCTTGACAGCGTCTTCGACGGTCAGAGCCGATTTGCCTTCGAAGGCGGCACGGGCAACGGCTTGTTTTTTCGAAATTTTAGCCATGACTTACCCTTTCACCTCGATGCCGATCGACCGGGCAGAGCCCAGAATGATCTGCATTGCGGCTTCGACGTCATTCGCCGAGAGATCTTTCATCTTGGCTTCGGCGATCTCGCGAACCTGCTTGACGGTCACGGTGCCAGCGGTCAGACGACCGGGCTTTTCCGAGCCGCGTGCGCGGTTACGCTTGCCAACGGGCTTCAGACCAGCGGCTTTCTTCAGCAGGAAGGAAGCGGGCGAGGTCTTGGTCTCGAAGGTGAACGACTTGTCGGCGTAGTAAGTGATCACGACCGGAACGGGCGAACCCTGTTCCATTTCCTGCGTGCGGGCGTTGAACGCCTTGCAGAATTCCATGATGTTGATGCCGCGCTGACCCAGTGCAGGGCCGACCGGCGGGGACGGGTTGGCTTGACCCGCCTTGATTTGCAGCTTGAGGCTGCCGACGACTTTCTTGGCCATCTGGCCTTCTCCTTATCATCATGCCTTGCCGCAATGGCGAAGGCCCGACTTAGCGGTGCGGCTCACGCCTCCCGCACGACAATCACGCGGCCTTGGTGACCTGCGTGAATTCCAGCTCGACCGGCGTGGGCCGGCCAAAAATCGAGACCGTGACCTTGATCCGGCCAGCGGCATCGTCGACTTCCTCGACCATGCCCGAGAACCCTTCGAACGGCCCGTCGGTCACATTGACCTTCTCGCCCACCTCGAAACGGATCAGGTTGCGCGGCGCAACCTCGACCCCGCCCTCACCCGAGCGGTTCAGAATCGTATTCACCTCTTCATCCCGCATCGGCATCGGCTTGCCCTGGGCACCCAGGAAACCGGTGACGCGGTTGATCGAGTTGACCAGATGGTAGGTCCGGTCAGAGAGTTCCATGTGAACCAGAACATAGCCCGGCATGAAGCGACGCTCAGAGGTCACCTTCTTGCCACGACGGATCTCGATCACTTCTTCGGTCGGGACGAGCACCTCGTCGATCTGCTCCTCCAGCCCCTTCTCGGCAGCGGCCAGACGAATCGCCTCGGCAACCTTCTTCTCGAAGTTGGACAGAACACTGACCGAATACCAACGCTTTGCCATGCTTCGATCAACCCCTGCTTCCTGAAGGAACTGGCGCGCCAATCCCTGAAATTCCATTCACCCGTGGTCGTGAGACCAAATTGAAATCGGCGCGCACGAGCGAATCGTTGCACGCCGCTTGCCGGGCTAGTTGGCCGGACATAACGTCCAACCCCTCCCTTGGCAAGCCCTTAGCTGCTGGTCGCGCCCAGAAGAGCGTGCAGTCCGGTGCGCAGACCCAAATCCACCAGCGAGAAGAAAAGCGCACAAAGCGCGGCCATGATCAGGACCATGATCGTGGTCGTGATGACCTCGCGGCGCGTCGGCCATGCGATCTTGCTGATTTCGGCGCGGACCTGGCCGATGAACTGAACGGGATTCGTCATGGGGTTCCCCTTGGCGTTGCAGCGGCTGAGATAACGTGACCGCCGAAGGTTTTCAACCCGCCTGTTGCCAAAGCCGCCCTGCCCTGCTGGGTCCGGACGGCTTTGGGGTCACGGCGTCAGAAACGAGACCCGCTCAAAGCCGCGCAATTGCGCGATCTCGCGGGCGTAAAGATCGGCCGAACGCGCATAGACCGCATCCTCGAAAAGCCGCAAGGACGAGTGGCCCGCCGATTTCGGAAAGCGCTTCCAGGCATCATGGGCGAGTTGACGCAGGTCGCTGTCGCTGTCCTCCATCGCGCGCGCCATCAGCCAGTCATAGCCCGCTTGGGTCACGGTGACATTGGCCGGGGGCGGATCGGTGATCGTGCCCGCAAAGCCCTCGGGCAGCAGCGCCTGCAAAATCCGGGGGCGCAGCGGCCGATAATCCTCATAGCGCCACAAAATAAGCTCCGAGACGCCCTCGACCGACAAAAGCCGCTCGACCAGCGCGCTCCACCCGATCACCGCCGGATCGCGGCCCCGCATGTAATCCTGAAGATCAAGCTCTTTGCCCCGCGCGAGCTGAAGCGCGAAAGCCGAGACATGATAGCTGGCCGGATCGCGGATCGACAAAGCCAGCCGTACCGGCCCGCCGCCGAGAAGGTCGATCACCTTGCGCAACCGCGCCGCCGCATCGGGATAGATCTGGCCGCCGCGAAACAGACCGCCGCGATTCGTGCCGCCGATCATATTCTCGTCAGAAAGCAAAAGCTGGGGAAACCTTGCGCGGATCTCGGCAAGCCTGTCCCGCGCGCGCTGCTTGAGGCTGAGATCGCGGTGACCGGCCTGATTGATTGCGTCGATGACCGGCAGCTCGGTCCCGCGCAGATCATCGGGTCCGGCGAAAAAGACGCCGGCATCCTGCAAAGCGGGTTGACTGAGTTTCAGCGATTTCTGGAGATGCGTGGTTGCCGTCTTGTGCACGCCCAGATGAAGCGTCACCGCCATAGCCTTGGAACCTGACTGTGGAAATTCTTCATCCGGACGACTGGCAGGGGCAGGGGGACTCGAACCCACGACCCTCGGTTTTGGAGACCGATGCTCTACCAACTGAGCTATACCCCTAAGTCGTGCGCCTGCTTACGGCAGGACGCGGGAGGGATCAAGGGGGGAAGTGCGCGCTTTTGCAGATCACGCCTCCGCCCGCTCGCGCGCCTCTGGCTCAGGGCCAGCCCCCTCGCCCGCACCTGCAGGTTCGGCCAAAGCGTCGAACGCGTCCGCCGCCAGAAAGCCGCCCGACTGCCGCGACCACAGCCGCGCATAGATGCCGCCCTGCGCCAGCAAGGCCTCATGCGAGCCCTCTTCGACGATCCGGCCGCCGTCCATGACGATCAGCCGATCCATCTGCGCAATCGTCGACAGCCGGTGGGCGATGGCGATGACGGTCTTGCCCTCCATCAGCCGCACGAGCTGCTGCTGGATCGCCGCCTCGACCTCGCTGTCAAGCGCCGAGGTCGCCTCATCGAGCACGAGGATCGGCGCATCCTTCAAGAGCACCCGCGCAATGGCGATTCGCTGGCGCTGGCCGCCCGAAAGCTTCACCCCACGCTCGCCGACATGGGCGTCGAGCCCACGCCGACCGCGGCTATCAACCAGCGTCTGGATGAACTCCCACGCCTCGGCGGAACGCGCGGCCTCGACAATCTCTGCCTCGCTCGCATCAGGACGGCCATAGGCAATATTGTCGCGCACCGAGCGATGCAGCAGCGAATTGTCCTGCGTCACCACACCAATCGCGGCACGCAGGGATTCTTGTGTCACCCGCGAAATATCCTGCCCGTCGATGGTGATCTTGCCCTGATCAATGTCATGGAAACGCAAAAGCAGGTTGATCAGCGTCGATTTCCCCGCGCCCGAGCGGCCGACCAGACCGATCCGCTCCCCCGCGCGCAGGGTCAGATCGAGATCGTTCAGCACCACTTTCGGCGCGTCTTCGACATCCGAGCGATAGCGGAAGGTCACATGATCGAAACGCACCTCGCCGGGGCCGCGTTGCAAAGGCTTCGCGTCCGGCGCATCGGTGACCATGCGCGGCAGAGCAAGGCTGCCGATGCCGTCGCGGACCGTGCCGATATTCTCAAAGAGCCCGGCGAATTCCCACATGATCCAATGCGACATGTTCCCGAGCCGCAAGGCCAGCGGAATGGCCACGGCAACCGCGCCAACCTCGACCTTTCCGATCAGCCAGAGATAAAGCCCAAGCGCCGTCACCACCCCGGTCAGCAGCGAGTTCAGCGTCGACAGCGAGACGTTCTGGATCGAGGCAAGCCGCATCTGGGCATGAACCGAACCAAGAAATTCGTCCATGCTTTCACGCACATAAGCCTCTTCCCGCGCGGAATGCGAGAAAAGCTTGACCGTGGTGATATTGGTATAGCTGTCGACCACGCGCCCGGTCATCACCGCGCGCGCATTGGCCTGGGTCTCGGACACATGCGCGATCCGTGGGATGATCCACCACAGAAGCAGGCCATAAAGCACGCCCCAGCCCGCGAAGGGCACGGCAAGCCAAGGATCTGTCGTCGCGGCCAGAATCAGCGCGCCGATAAAATAGACGCCGACATAGACCATCACATCCATGAACTTCATCGCAACCTCGCGCACGGCAAGCGAGGTCTGCATCAGCTTGGTGGCGATGCGGCCGGCGAATTCATCCTGGAAATAGCTCATCGACTGGCGCAGCAGATAGCGATGCGCCTGCCAGCGGATGCGCTGGGGGAAGTTGCCCATGAGCGTCTGATGCATGACCAGCGAGAACAGGATCTGCAAAAGCGGCAGGCCGATCAGCAAGATCGCGGCCATCAGCATCAGCCGACTGCCCTCCTCCTGCCAAAATCCGGTGCGATCGGCGTTTGAAAGCCGGTTCACCAGATCGCCGAGATAGCCAAACAGCACGACCTCGGCGACGGCAATCAGCGCCGAGCAGGTCGACATCACCGCCATCCACGGCAGCGCGCCTTTGGCATAATGCAGGATGAATCGCCACATGCCCCGCGGGGCCATTTGCGGGGCTTCGTTGGGATAGGGATTAAGCCGGCTTTCGAACCAGCTGAACATGGGAGGAAACCTTCAAATCAGACGTTTTATGGGCCGGAGGACGTCGATGCCATGCCCCGGCCCACAGGTCAACCTCTAGTCCCTTTCGATTACGAAAGCATGAAGAGATCAGAGATGCGCCGTGTCAGCCGGCGCATGCCACCAATCATTCTCGGCACCATTGGCATAATGGACGGGCGCGGCCAGCAACTCGTCGATCGCGACATCCTCGAGCGCGGGAACAAAGACCAAGGTCACGCGCCCACCCATCTCGGCAATATTGCCCTTGGTCCAAAGCCGCGTGCCGCAGCTCTGACAAAAGGCATGCTGCATCGCCTCACCCTCACCCAACGGGTGCTGGCTCGGCGTGATTGCGATCGCCTGCGCCCCGCTCAGGATGCGCAGCCCGTCGGGATCGGGCAGGCGCATCTCCCAATAGCGCATCTTGCGGCAAAAGCGGCAGTTGCAGCGCATCGTCCCATGCGAGAGATCGCCATCCACTTCAAACCGCACCGCGCCGCAAAAGCACGCGCCGGGATAGGTCCGCAGCGTGGTCATGCCGCAGCGCCGTGGTTCACCGCCTCGATATTATTGCCATCGGGGTCGATGACGAAGGCGGCGTAATAGCTCGCGTGGTAATGCGGGCGCAGCCCCGGCGCGCCATTGTCACGCCCGCCCGCAGCCAGCGCCGCGCGGTAAAACGCATCGACCGCCGCCTGATCGGGCGCGACGAAAGCGACATGCGCCGCGCCTCCGGTCGGACCGCTGTTGCCGAGCCAGAAGAAGGGCTTGCCTTCAGTGCCATAGCCCAGATGCGCGCCATGGCCGCCGGTCATCTCTTCGGTGACCTCCATCTGCAGGGTGATCCCCAAAGCGGCTAGCGTGGCGTCGTAAAAAGCGCGCGCGCGGGTGAGGTCGGCGGTGTTGAGACCAATGTGATCAATCATGATTCTGCTCCGTTTGAGAGGCACAGAATGATGCAACCCTACTGACAGATCACGTCAGGAGCCGCGCAGGCCCCAACAGGTTTCCCGCATAAAAGCCCCTGCCCCTCCCCCCTGCCCTTTCTTTCATGTCCAAATATCCCGGGGTCCGGGGCAGCGCCCCGGCTTGGCCCCTCACCGATCCCTCGCATGCAAAAGGCCGCCCTTTTGGGGCGGCCTTTCTCATCGCGATATCCGGTTGCCCGGATCATCCGATGTAAGCGGCGGTCGGATGCGCAAAAGCGCATCCGGAACCAATCACTTCAGGATCTTCGAGACGACGCCTGCACCAACGGTGCGGCCACCTTCGCGGATCGCGAAGCGCAGTTTCTCTTCCATCGCGATCGGAGCGATCAGCTCGACCGTGAACTTCAGGTTGTCGCCCGGCATCACCATCTCGGTGCCTTCCGGCAGCTTCACGGTGCCGGTGACGTCGGTGGTGCGGAAGTAGAACTGCGGACGGTAGTTCGCGAAGAACGGCGTGTGACGGCCACCTTCCTCTTTGGTGAGGATATAGGCTTCGGCTTCGAACTCGGTGTGCGGGTTAACCGATTTCGGTTTGCACAGAACCTGACCACGCTCGACGCCGTCACGGTCAACACCGCGCAGCAGAACGCCGACGTTGTCGCCAGCTTCCCCACGGTCCAGCAGTTTGCGGAACATTTCCACGCCCGTGCAGGTCGTTTTCTTGGTGTCGCGGATGCCGACGATTTCGAGTTCGTCGCCAACGTTCACAGCGCCACGCTCGATACGACCGGTCACAACCGTACCACGGCCCGAGATCGAGAACACGTCTTCGATCGGCATCAGGAACGGCAGATCGATCGCGCGCTCCGGGGTCGGGATATAGGCGTCAACGGCGTCGAGCAGCGCGCGGATCGAGTTCTCACCGATCTCGGCATCGCGACCTTCCAGAGCGGCCAGAGCCGAACCCTTGATGATCGGGATATCGTCGCCGGGGTAGTCGTAGGACGACAGAAGCTCACGAACTTCCATCTCGACCAGCTCGAGCAGTTCCTCGTCATCAACCTGGTCAACCTTGTTCAGGTAGACGACCATGTACGGAATGCCGACCTGACGGCCGAGCAGGATGTGCTCGCGCGTCTGCGGCATCGGGCCGTCAGCTGCGTTCACAACCAGGATCGCGCCGTCCATCTGTGCCGCGCCCGTGATCATGTTCTTCACATAGTCAGCGTGGCCGGGGCAGTCGACGTGGGCGTAGTGACGGTTCGGGGTCTCGTATTCGACGTGCGCCGTCGAAATCGTGATCCCGCGCGCACGCTCTTCCGGAGCGCCATCGATCTGGTCGTAGGCTTTGAATTCACCGAAATACTTCGTGATCGCAGCGGTCAGCGTGGTTTTGCCGTGGTCAACGTGGCCGATCGTGCCGATGTTGACGTGCGGTTTCGTACGTTCAAACTTTGCCTTTGCCATCATGGCCTCCTGTCGAGGGGGAGACACATAAGCCGGCCCCCATGAATCATCCGCCGCGATCTATAAGCGCCACAGGGAAAAATCAAGGGTCGGCAAGACATCGCCGGGCCTTCGGATGAAAGCGGAACCTGAAAGTCGCAACGGCGTTTCCCCCTGCGGCTGCAAGGCGGCGTTTTGCGCGCCTGCGGAGCCGCAAAACAGGGAGAGCCTGAGATGAGTCTTGTCAAGACACTCGCACGCGTCGCCGCTGGCGTGATCCTTGCCAAAGGGATCGGAACAATCATGCGAAATGCCCAGAATGGCACGGCCGAGGCCGCGCCCTCTGGCCCGTCCACGGGTCCGTCCTCTGGCGCATCGCGCCGCTCGACCGGCGGCGGCATTCTCGGAGATCTGCTCAATCGTGGCACCGGCGCCCGCAGCGGCGGAGGCGGCGGGCTCGGCGATATTCTGGGGCAGGTTCTCGGCGGCACAGCGAGCCCTGATCCGACCTCGGGAGGCGCGGGCACAGGTCGGCGCTATGGCGGGCCACAATCGGGCGGCGCGCAGGGCGGGCTCGGCGGGCTTTTCGACAAGATCACCTCGGGACGCGGCCAGCCCTATGGCGACACATTCGGCCGCAATCCTCCCCCGTCGCCCGCGCAAGACAGCGCCGCGCCGCAACCGACCGGTCCCACCGCAAGCGGTTCCGCTGGCGGCGGGCTTGGCGGCATTTTGGCGGGCGCGGTCTCGGGCGGTTTGGGCGGTCTGCTTGGCGGACTTCTGAGCGGACGCGGCCCGACCGCTTCGCCGATGGACGGGCTCGCCCATAAGGATTCCCAGCCCCACAATGAGGCCTCTTTCGGCGAAGTGCTGAATGATGCCATCGCCACGGGCAACGAGCCGCAGATCCCGCCCACCCCGGAGCAAAATGCGGTTGCCGGGCTTTTGCTGCGCGCCATGATTCAGGCGGCCAAATCCGACGGCCAGATCGACGACCGCGAAATGCAGCGCCTCGTGGCCGAAACCGGCGAGCAGGACGGACCCGAGCGTGATTTCATCCGCGAGCAGATGGCCGCGCCGGTCGATCCGATCGCCTTGGCGCGCGAGACGCCGCAAGGGCTTGGCCCGCAGGTCTATCTGGTCTCGCTGATGGCGATCGATTTCGACAATGAAGCCGAGGCCCGCTACCTTCACGCATTGGCCGAAGCGCTTGGTCTCGCTCAGGAACAGGTCAATGCCATCCACCAGCAGGTCGGGGTCCAGAACCTCTACTCCTGACGAGAGAGCCTTTTCGGTCCGTCCAGATCCTGGCCTGGTCTTGGCCCAGTCTTGGCCCAAATCTTGGCCTAGTCCCGATCGAAAAGGCCCAGTTGGCGCGGCCCTTCCTCCTCCCTGAGGGCCGCGCCTTCCAACCCCGAAAGCGTTACCCCCAACAGCCGCACGCCATGCGGATCGGCAAAGACCGGCGCCAGAAGCTCCTGCGCGATCTCCAGCATTTCCGCCGCGTCGTGAACCGGGCGCGGCAGAGAGCGCGCCCGCGTGATCTGGCGGAAATCGCCGTATTTCACCTTCAGCGTCACCGTCCGACCGCGATCCTCGGCCTTCTGCGCATGGCGCCAGACCTTCTCGGCAAGGGGCTGCAACTCGGCGCTGGCTTGCGCCAAATCGCGCAGATCGCTGAAGAAGGTGGTCTCGGCGCCAATGGATTTGCGGATGCGGTCGGGCTTGACCTCGCGGTGGTCGATGCCACGTGAAACATTCCAGTAATAACAACCCGATTTGCCGAAGCGTGCGGTCAAAAACTCCAGCGATTGGCGACGCAGATCGGCGCCGGTGCGGATGCCGTGTTCCTCCATCCGCGCGGCGGTCGCGGGGCCGATTCCGTGAAACTTGCCGATCGGCAGGCCCGCGACGAAATCGCGCCCGGCTTCGGGCGGGATCACGAACAACCCGTTCGGCTTGCGCTGATCCGAGGCCATTTTCGCGAGAAACTTGTTGTAGCTCACCCCGGCCGAGGCGGTCAGCCCGGTCGTCTCGAAGATGCGGCGGCGGATCTCTTGGGCGATGCGCGTAGCGGTGCGCCCCTCAAGGTGATCGGTCAGATCGAGATAGGCCTCGTCGAGCGACAAGGGCTCGATCAGCGGCGTATAAAGCGCAAAGATCTCGCGGATCTGCTGGCTGATGGCGCGGTAGACGTCAAAGCGCGGCGGGACGAAAATCAGCTCGGGGCAGAGCCTCAGCGCGCGGCTCGACGGGATCGCCGAGCGCACGCCAAAGCGGCGCGCCTCGTAGCTCGCCGCCGCAACGACGCCGCGCTTGATGCCGCCGACCGCGACGGGTTTGCCGCGAAAGGACGGATTATCACGCTGCTCGACCGAGGCATAAAAGGCATCCATATCGACATGGACGATGCGGCGAACCCGTTCGCCCGCCTCGCCTTCCGCCGCCTCCGACGCGCTCACGGCAAGATTTTGGCCCCGGCGGCGGTCAGCCCCTCCTTCATGCGGTCAAAGCGCAGATGCGCGAGGGCGCGGTTGCCCGATTGGGTGAAAAGCGTGCCCGCTTCGCGCCCGTCGGCCATGAGGATCGGCGTGCCCGGCGGGGCTTCGCCCTCGATCCCGACGCTCACCAGCCCCTTCTTCAGCTCGGTCTTGTGCTTCATCCGCGCGGTGACCTCTTGGCCGACATAGCAGCCCTTGCGGAAATCCACGCCATGCAGCCGGTCGAAGCCCGCTTCCAGAATGAAGGTCTCGTTCGGGATCAGCTCGATCAGGCTTTCGGGGATGACATGGGCCACCCGGATCGCGTCGAAATCGCTGTCTGTCTCTGCGGCGACCTCGTCCGAGCCGCCATAAAGCCGCCAGCCAAGCGCCGGATCGCGCGGATCGGCAATCGCGCCCGCAGGCGTGGGGCCGGTGCCGCGCGTGACCGTGATCTCGGTCGGCGCCAGCTCGACCTTCGAGCGCAGCTTATACATCGACAGGCGGCGGATCAGGTCATCGGCGAGCCTTGCGTCGACATCGATCAACAAAGCCTCGCCCTGCGGCACGATCAGGAAATCCGCCAGATATTTGCCCTGCGGCGTCAGCAGCGCCGCCCAGACCGGAGCCTGCGTCACGTCATTGGTGACCAGCCCCTGCAAGAACTCGACCCGGTCCTCCCCGGTGACCGCGATGATCCGTCTCATATCCGCCTCACTTCCCGAATTGCAGCCGGACAAGCGCCGCATAGGCGCCGCCCTTTTCCATCAACTGGTCATGAGTGCCCTCTTCGACAACCCTGCCCGCCTCGATCACCACGATCTTGTCGGCTTGGCGGATGGTCGAGAGGCGGTGCGCGATGACCAAAGTGGTGCGCCCGACCGAGAGCGTATCGAGTGCCTCCTGCACCAACCGCTCCGAGGCCGCATCCAGCGCCGAGGTCGCCTCGTCGAGCAAAAGGATCGGCGCATCGCGCAGGATCGCGCGGGCAATCGCCACGCGCTGACGCTGGCCGCCCGACAGGGCCGAGCCGCGCGGACCGGCCGGCGTATCCAGCCGCATCGGCAGATGATCGGCGAAATCGGCGACATGGGCGGCGGTGACGGCGCGGCTCAGCGCGGCCTCTTCAGCGATCTGACCGAGCAGGATATTCTCGCGCAGGGTCTCGTCAAAAAGCGCGGCATCCTGGCTGACAGTGGAAAACTGGTCGCGCAGCACCGCCAGATCGTAATCCTGAACCGGCACCCCATCGAGCAGCACCTGCCCTGAGCTTGGGTCAACCATGCGCGTCAGCAGGTTGAAGACCGTCGATTTCCCCGCCCCCGAAGGCCCGACCAGCGCGGTGGTCTGACCGGCCTCGGCGGTGAAGCTCAGGCCCTTGAGCACCGGATGCAGGTCATAATCGAGCGTCACGTCGCGCAGCTCGATCCGGGTCGATGCGGGCGCGATCTTGCGGGGCCCCGAGACGATTTTCGGGCGCATGTCGAGCACCGCATAGATCCGCTCCAGCGAGGCCGCGGCGGTCTGCCAGGTCCCCGCAAGGCTGCCCAGACGCCGCAGCGGCTGGAAGGCCAAGGCGAGCGCGGTGAAGAAGGACATGAAATCGCCGACGGTGCGCGTGCCCTCGGTGACCTCGCGTCCGCCGAGCGCCAGAACGCCGATAAAGCCGATGCCGGTCACGACATCGACCAGCGCCGGGATCAGCGCACCAATCGCCGACATCTTGATCTGGCCCTGCCGGATCGAATCGACGATTTCGCCGAAGCGCGAGGATTGATAGGCCTCCATCCGGTTCAGCTTGACCGCATTGATCCCGTGCAGGACCTCGTCGATGCGCGTGGCGCGCTGGCTCGAGATCTCGCGGTTCTGGCGCATCTTGCGGCGGATGTAGCGCTGGACCAGCACCATCGGCAGCACGAGGATCGGCGCGCCGATCAGCGCGGTCAGCGTCCAGATCGGATCAATCGCGATCGCCACCGCAAAGAGCGAGGCCAGCGAGACAATGTCACGCCCCATCCCCGAGATGAAGGTGGACCAGACGCCCTGTACGGCTTGGCTGTCGCCCTGCACCCGCTCGATCAGCGCACCGGGCGGGTTTTGCTGAAAGAAGCTCCCGTCCAGCGTCATGATGTGATCCATCATGTCTTTCTGCATCTGGGTCGAGACCGAGAGCGAGACCGAGGTCATCAGGCTGCGGTTGATGACATAAGTCACGGCGCGGATCAGGAAGAGCGAGAAGATCGCGCCGCCGACCCACCAGATCGTGCCGCTTTGACCGCCGACGAAGACCTTGTCGAACAAAGGCTTGAGCAACCAGCTCAGCGCGCCAAGGGTCGAGCCTTCAAGGATCAGGAAGAACAGCGCCAGCCCGATCCGGAACCAGTAGGGCTGCAAATAGTCCCGCCACATTCGTCCAAACAGGCCGAATCTGCGCTGTGCCGTGCCTTGCATCCGTGTTCCTTGCGGGTGATTGAACTGGGCACAGGGATACTTGCCACAGCCGCGCGGGGCAAGCAGGCCCTGCGCGGCGAGGTTTCCGGGTTCAGGCGGCGGCGTGGGGCAGGATCCAGATCCCGCTTTGCGGCACCGCATTGACCCGCAGATGACAACCATAGGCATCCGACAGGGTCTGATCGGCCAGCACCTCGTCGGGGCGACCCTGCGCAAGCATCTGCCCCGCTTTCAGCAAGGCGACGCGGTCGGCAAACATCGCGGTCAGGTTCAGGTCATGCATGACCGCGATCACCCCGCCGCCCCCGCTTGCATAATCGGCGGCCAGCCGCATCACCGTCAGCTGATGGGCAATGTCGAGACTGCTCACCGGCTCGTCGAGGAAAAGCCAGCGCGGCCCGTCCTCGGCCAAGGGCTGCCAGACCTGCACCAGCACGCGCGCGAGCTGGACGCGCTGCTGCTCGCCCCCCGAAAGCTGCTGATAGAAGC
Organism: Paracoccus aminophilus JCM 7686; assembly: GCF_000444995.1. NCBI lineage: Bacteria > Pseudomonadati > Pseudomonadota > Alphaproteobacteria > Rhodobacterales > Paracoccaceae > Paracoccus > Paracoccus aminophilus. The sequence continues at coordinate 3,350,502 of NC_022041.1, forward strand.
GCCCGGCAAAACCGCCGAGATCGACCCGCTCGAGCGCGGCAAGGATCAGCGCATCACCGCGCTCGCCCGAGGCTTGCAGGCCCAACCGCACCACCTCCGAGACGGTGAAGGGGAAGGACAAAGCCGTCGCTTGCGGCAGCACGCCCCGCATCCGCGCAAGCCGCTCTGGCCCCGCCGCGCGGATGTCCTGCCCGTTGAGCGTGATCCGCCCGGTCGCGGCCAACTCTCCGGTCAAGGCGCGCAGAAGCGTGGTCTTGCCCGAGCCATTCGGCCCGACGATCGCGGTGAACTGGCCCGGCGCGGCGGTGAAATCGATGCCGCGCAGGATCTCCTTGCGGCCAAGCGAGAGGCGGATGTTTTCGGCAATCAGGCTCATAGGTCGATCACTCCGCGGTTGCGCAGCAAGATCCACAGGAAGACCGGCCCGCCGAGGATCGCGGTGATGATCCCGATCGGCAGCTCGGCCGGTGCGATGATGGTGCGGCTGATGACATCGGCGAGGATCAGCATGGTCGCGCCCAAAAGCCCGGCGTTGATCAAAAGCCAGCGGTGATCCGGCCCGGTCGCGAGCCGCAAGAGATGCGGCACGACAATGCCGACAAAGCCGATGCCGCCCGAGGCCGCAACCGCCGCCCCGGTCGCCGCCGAGACGGTGATGATGGCAAGGTTCTTGACGCGCTGGACGCGGATGCCGGTATGGCCCGCAGCCGCCTCGCCAAGCGCCAGCCCGTTCAGCCCGCGCGCCAGCATCGGTGCAAAAGCCAAAGCGGCGCAGATGACCGGCGCGGCGGCCATGACCTTGACCCAGTTCGACCCGGCCAGCGAGCCCAAGCCCCAGAAGGTCAAGTCGCGCAATTGCCGGTCATCGGCGATATAGACGAGCACGCCCGAAATCGCGCCGGTCAGCGCGCCCAGCACGATTCCTGCGAGCAGCATGGTCGCAATCGAGGTCCGCCCCGACCGCGTCGCGATGCGGTAGAGCACCATCATGCTGACCCAGCCGCCGGTGAAGGCCGCGACCGGGACCAGATACCAGCCGAAAAACGCCGCGACCGAGACCGGCAAGGCGCTCGCCAGAACAATCGCCGAGATCGCGCCAAGCGAGGCCCCGGCGCTCACGCCCACCAGCCCCGGATCGGCCAGCGGGTTGCGAAACAGCCCCTGCATGACCGCGCCCGAAACCGCGAGCGAGGCGCCGACCAGCACCCCCATGATCAGCCGCGGCAGGCGGATGTCGAGAATGATGATGCGGTCCTGCGCCGCGATCTCGCGACCGGCGATCAGATCGGCCAGCACGCGGGCAAGCGAGGTGCCCGAGGCGCCCCATCCAAGTGAAAAGACCCCGGCAGAGATCAGGACCAGCACGAGCAGCAGACACAACCACCGCGCCCGGTGGCTGCGATCGCCCTCGAGCCGGGTCATGTCAGAGGTGATCGCAACCATCACGGGGCCTTGTAGAGCGCGTCGTGAAGTTCGCGCGCAGCCCCTGCCGTGCGCGGGCCAAAGCCCAGAAGCTTGAGCCCGTCCATATAGATCACCGCATTGTTCTTGCCTGCGGGCGTGGTCTGGATCGCGGGCAGGTCAAGCGTGGCCGCCTTGGCAATCTCATGATCGGCGCTGCCATTGGCGGCGGCATCGGCCTTCGGCTCGCCCCGGTTCATCATCAAGACGACATCGGGCTGGGCCTGAGTGATCGCCTCATCGGTGATCGGCTTATAGCCCGAGATCCCGGTCAGCGCATTTTCCCCGCCTGCAAGCCGGATGATCGCATCGGCTGACGAACCTTCGCCCCCCGCCATGATCCGACCGCCCTGCAGGGAGAGGATGAAAAGCACCTTTTTCGGTTTCTCGATCTTGCTGAAATCGGCGGCGACTGCCGCCAGATCCTCGGTGATCTTGCCCGACAGCGCCGCGCCTTTCTCTGGCACGCCAAGCGCATCGGCGACCGTGGTGACCTTCAGCGCAATGCCCTCGGCCGTCAGCGTATCGGGCACCTCGACATAAGGGATGCCCGCGCCTTTGATGACCGAAACCGCCTCGGGCGGGCCTGCGCCCTGATCGGCGATGATCAGATCCGGCCCGACCGAGAGCACGCCCTCGGGCGAAAGCGCCCGGACATAGCCGACATCGGGCAGTTTCTCGGCCTCGGGCGGGAAGCTTGAGGTGGTGTCGCGCGCGACCAACCGCCCCTCTTCGCCCAGAGCATAGATGATTTCCGTGATCGAACCGCCGATCGACAGCACCTTCTTCGCCTCGGGATGGCCCTCGGCGAAAGCGGGTGCGACCGGCGCTGCGATCAGAAAGGCCGCAAGCGCCGCGCGGATCATTCCGCAGCCTCGGCGAGACGCGGCAGGTCATTGACCAGCGCCGCCCAGGCCTCGGGATCGCCGCCTTTTTCCTCACGCATGCCGAAGCATTGGAAGATCAGCCCGCCCTCGGCGTCAAAGGCCTCGACCGAGATCGCCGGACCGCGCTTGGTCGGCTTTTCGATATGCCAGACCTCGGCGATATGATCGCCGCGCAGATGCAGGTTGAAGCGTGGATCCATGACGTTGATCCAGGGGCCCATCGGCCGCAACGTTTCGAATTTGCCCGAATGGATCTCGATACAGCCGGTGCTGCCGACAAAGAGCATGACCTGCGCGCCGCTTTCCTGAACCCGGTCGAACAGCTGCTTGCCCGCCTCGACGGTCAGCGGCTGCGCGAAGGGCGCGCCCGCGATGCGGTAAGAGCCCAGACGATTCATCTTCAGCCGCCGGATCACGGTGTTGAACTGATGCGTGTCGGTCATCGCGCGCCATTCCTCGCGCAAAGCATCGGCGCGATCGAGCGAGGCTTTCGCGCCCTCGACCGGCGCACGCGGCTCGAAGGTGATCTCGTCGGACTGATCAGCCAGCGCGAGATCTTGCTTCAATGCTTCCCAAGCCGCCAGATCTGAAGTCTCGCGCAGATGGATCTTATGAACCGCGTCACCAGCGGCGTTGAACACCTGCACCGAGCGGCGGGTGCCCTTTTCGCTCGGGGTTTCGACGGCAAAGGCGTGGACAAACTGGCCCGGAAAAAAGCGCAGGTCGATCTCCGGGTCGAGCGTCATCGCGGCATGGTCGCCATCGTGGAAGTTGTTGTAGACGCCAACCTTTTCGATGACGCAGGATTTGTTGCGCGTCAGGGCCATGACTTCGCCCAAAGCCTGAACGGCGGGGATCAGGCGGCCCGGATGGGCTTCGACGCGAATCGTCCCGTGACCCGTTTCCGCCGCAACCAGCGCCGCCTCGGGCACGCCGAGCTTGTCGGCCAGATCGAACGGACGGCCGGTGTCCTCTGCCTTGATGTTGCGCAGCTCGGCCGCAGTATATCGCGTCATGGTATTCCCTCGTTGGCGTGAAGTTGGCACTGGCGGGATCTTGATCTTGGCTGGGTGCTTGACAGTTTTACTAAGGATTCGTTAACCCCGCAAGAGCGCCAGCACATCCCGCCAGCCGAAACCAAAAAATCCAGCCAACCCGCACCTTTCTGCTGAGTAGGGACCATGAATCACACGACGCTTCGCGCGGCCCTTTTGGCCAGCGCCGCCGCGCTGGCGTTTGCGCCAGCCCATGCACAAGATCTGACCGCCCAAACCGTGACCGCCCAAGAGAGCGAGAAGACGCGCACCTCCTATACGCTCGACCCGGTCGTCATCCGGGCGGGCACGCCGAAAGTCGCCTCGGAGGTGCCGCAATCGGTCTCTGTCGTCGGGCTGGAGCAGATGGATGAGATCGCCCCGGTCCATATCGGCGAGGTGCTTGCGCAGGTGCCGGGCGTCGCGGGCGTCGGCTCGGGCAGCTTCTTCGGTCAGGGCTTCAACATCCGCGGCTTTGGCTCTAGCTCGATGGCGGCCTCCGAGGCCGGGATCGTTCAACTGATTGACGGCGAAAAGAAATATTACGAATCCTACCGTCAGGGCTCGCTCTTCGTCGAGCCGGATTTCCTGCGGCAGGTCACCGTCCTGCGCGGTCCGGGCTCGTCCACGCTCTACGGTTCGGGCGCGGTCGGCGGCATTATCGCCATGGAAACCATCGAGGCCGGGGACCTGATCCCCGAGGGCGCGACCTCGGGCGGCAAGGCCAAGCTTGGCTATGCCTCGAACCCGCGCTCCTATCTCGGCTCGGTGGCCTATGGCTGGCGCCCGACCGAGGATTTCGAAGCCGTCGCGGCCTTCGCCTATCGCAAACTGGGCGACACCAAGGACGCCGATGGCAATGTCACGGTGCGCTCGAATTCCAAGGCGCCGAACCTCTTGCTGAAGGCCAAGAAAACCTTTGGCGATCATTATGTTGCCCTGTCCTATCAGCATCTTGAGGCCAAGGGCCGCAATCAGGACTTCAACCAGCTCGAAGGCGCGCAGGTTGGCGTGTTCTACCCGGGCTTTCCGGGCTGGGGCGTCGGCGACATCACCACACGCGACCAGACCGCGAAACTGGTCTGGGGCTGGAATCCGGCCGACAACCGCTACATCGACCTGACCGCGACGCTGTCTTATACCAATACGATCAAGAACATCGAGCAGGGCACCAACCCGCGCGAGCCGATCATGCGCAGCCTGCTCGGCAAGCGCGATTATGCTTTGGTCAAGCTGCGGGTAAACAACACCGCCGATCTCTCGGGCGACAGCTACGAGCATATTCTCAGCGCCGGGGTCGAGGCCTGGAAACAGGACCGCAGCTCGAGCACGGTTTCGGCCTCCCATCCCGAGGCCTGGACCCGCGCTTGGGCGGCCTATGCTCTGTCGCAGGTCACCTGGGGCGATCTCAGCGTGAACACCGGCCTGCGCTACGAGGTCCAGCGCACCGAGCCGAAAAGCACCGTCACCTTCACCTCGGACAAGCACCGTTTCGAGGCGATCGAGCCGCAGATCGCCGCGCTTTATCGCCTGAACGATCAATGGTCGGCCTTCGGCTCGGTCTCCTATGTCGGGCGCATCCCGAATGTGGACGAGCTTTACGACGGCTCGATGGTGACGGCGCCGAATCCCAATCTCAAGGATGAGAAGGGCAAGAACGTCGAATTCGGCCTGTCTTATCGTGCGAATTCCCTTCTGGCCGAGGGCGATGAGATCGTGGCCAAGGTCACTTATTTCCGCAACCACATCACCAACATGATCGCGCGCTCTGGCGATGGGCCGAATGCCTATTTCACCAATATCGACCGCGCCTATCTGCGCGGCGGCGAGCTCGAGGCCAATTACCTGCAAAACCAGTGGGAATTCGGCGCGGCGGTTTCCATCGTCGATGGCGAGAATCAGGACGGCAAGATCCTGAACACGCTGCCGAACGACCGCGTAACGCTGTCGGCCAATTGGCGCGCCAGCGACAGCTGGAAGATCGGGCTGCGCTCGACCTTGGCTGCGGGCCGCGACAAGCCCAATGGCACCCATCGTCCGGGCTATGGCGTCCATGACATCTATGCCACCTGGACCCCGCAATCGGGCGCGGCCAAGGGCGTCGAGGTCCATATGGGCATCGATAACTTCGCCAACCGCGACTACACCCCGGCGACTTGGGTGACCGGCCCCGCGCCGGGCCGCAACTTCAAGCTTTCTGTTTCGCGCGCCTTCTGACGAAGACCTGCGAGACCGGGCCGCCCCCCTTCCCTCGGGCGGCCCGGGTTTTCTGCGCTTCCCGCTTTCTGTGATCCCGCGACCACTCTATTGTCAGGCAAGGAGAGCGCTCTGATGCGAACGACACCCCTTCCCGAATTCCAATCCGAAACCGAGGCCCGCGACCGGCCCTTCGGCCCCATCGAGACCGCCTTGCGCGCCGAGGCCGCCGCCCATGCGCTCGATCTGCACGAGGGACATGGCCGCTCGATCTGGTGCGAATTGCCCGAGGGCGAATTCGGCGCGAAAAAGCGCGGCGAGGGCACGCTCTTCTTTGCTCGCGCCCATCAGCCCGGCGATCTGCCCGCGCTTCAGGCCCGCCTCGCGGCGCTGACCGATGCGCCCTTGCGCTGGATCTCCCCCGATGATGCCGGGGCGCTGCCGCCCAATGTTTCGCTCGCGACCGTCGAAAGCCTGCGCCCGATTGGTGCGCATTTCTGGCGCCTGCGCCTGCGCAGCACCGGGCTCGACCGGCTGGCGCAAAGCGATTCGCTGCATTTCCGCCTGCTTTTGCCGCCCAAAGGCGAGGCCGCGCCGGACTGGCCCCGGATCGGCGCGAATGGCCAGACCGTCTGGCCAAGCGGCGCGAAGGCGCTGCACCGCCCGCCCTATACCACCCGCGCGATTGACCCGGCCGAGGGCTGGATCGAGACTGATATCTTCCGCCATGACGGCGGCCGGATCAGCGATTGGGCCGCTCAGGCGCGTCCCGGCGAGACGGTTGGCCTCGCAGGGCCTGCCGGGGGCGGCGTGCCGGACGCGCCCGAACTGGTCCTCGCCGGGGATGAAACCGCCTATCCGGCGATTGCCCGCATTCTCGAGGCCCGCGCGGGGCAGGCGACCGGCCATGTCTGGTTGATCGGCGCAAGCCACGACTATCCCCTGCCCCGGCCCGAGGGATTCGAGATCACCCATCTGCCCGGCGACCCCGCCGCTTTGGCCGAGGCACTGCGCAGGCTTACCCCCGCGCCCGACCGCTTCTTCTGGATGGCGGCAGAGCGCGCCGTGATCTCTGCCTTGCGCACGGTCGTGCTGGACGAGCTGGGAGTCGATGCGAAGCGCACCCATCTTTCCGCCTATTGGAGCGCGCCCGCCATGGCCGCCGCCTCCCGGACCAGCGCCGCGCTTGAGGCCTGAAATCAGAGCCGGATTCGGCGCTGGGTTTCGGGTCTCAGAATAGTTGACAATTTTACATTGCTAGCAGATAGAGAGCCAAAACACCCTTCCCGGCAGAGTCCGCTTCTGCCGTAAAACAGGATCTGACCGGGGCTTCGGGTCGCGGCACTGCCAGGAACAAGAAGGAAGACCATGTCCGAACTGCCGAAGGCGTCCGCACGCAAGAAAGTCCAGGCTCTGACGCTCGCGTGCCTGATGATGGCATCTCCGATGGGCGCGGCTCATGCGCAGGAGGCCGCGACCGGCAGCACGGAGACGACGCAACCCGCCGCTCCCGCAACCACCCCGACCACAGCGCCGGTCGCAGCGCCGACCACCGGCCAGACCGCGCCGGAAGCCGCAGCACCAGTTGTATCCGCCCCGGTTACGCCCGCGTCCGAGATCCCGGCCACCGAGCTCGCAGCAACTCAGCCCGAGACCCAGACCGGCACCGCTCCGGCTGTCGCGCCCGAGGCAAACGAACCCGCCGCGACGCCGTCGCCGGATGCACAGCCCGCAGAGCCGCAAACCGGCACCGATGCCCCGGCAGCGCAAAGCCCGACCGCAGAAGGCACGCCCACGGAGGCCACGCCCACCGCTGGCGCGACCGAAACCACCCCCGCAGCCCCGGCCGAGCCGGTCGTTGCGGCGCCCGTCGCCTTCGAACCCGATCCGGAATCGATGCTGCCCGAATCCGTGCAGCGCGCGCTTGATCCGCTGCTGAACCCGCCGCCGCGCGATCCGAACCTGCCCCATGACCTCTCGCCGGTCGGCATGTTCATGGCCGCCGATATCGTCGTCAAAGGCGTGATGATCGGGCTGGCCTTTGCCTCGGTCGTGACCTGGACGGTGCTGGTGGTGAAGGTGCTCGAACTGTGGAAAGCCTCGGGCAATGCCGCCCGCGCGCGCCGCCGCATCGAAAGCGCCGCCGACCTGCCCTCTGCCGTTCTGGCCACGGGGCGCCGCAACGATCCCGCCTCGCAAATGGTGCGCGCCGCCATGGCCGAGGTCGAGCGCTCCGCCCCTGCCCTTGCCCGCGCGGGCGATGAGGGCACCAAGGACCGCGTCGGCTCGATGCTGTCGCAGATCGAGGCCACCGCGAGCCGCCGCATCGGTCGCGGCACCGGCCTCTTGGCCACCATCGGCTCGACCGCGCCTTTCGTCGGCCTCTTCGGCACCGTCTGGGGCATCATGAACAGCTTCATCTCGATCTCGGAATCGCAGACGACCAACCTCGCCGTCGTGGCCCCGGGTATCGCCGAGGCGCTGCTCGCCACCGCCATCGGCCTTGTCGCCGCTATCCCGGCTGTGGTCATCTATAACGTCTTTGCCCGGTCGATCACCGGCTACCGCCTGCGTCTGGCCAATGCCTCGGCCGGTGTGCAGCGTCTGGTCAGCCGCGACCTCGATTTCCGCACGGAGAACTGAGCATGGCTGGTGGCATCCGCGAATCCCATGGCGGCGGGGGCGATGATCTCGCCGAGAACCACGAGATCAACGTCACGCCCTTCATCGACGTGATGCTGGTGCTGCTGATCATCTTCATGGTGGCAGCGCCGCTGGCGACGGTGGATGTGAACATCGACCTGCCGGTCTCGAATGCTACCCCGGTTCAGCGCCCCGACAAGCCGATTTACCTGACGATCCAACCCGATCTGACGGTCAATCTTGGCAATGATCCGGTGGCAAAAGACGCGCTGCAAACCGCGCTCGACGCCCAGACCAAGGGCGACCGCGAGCAGCGCATCTTCCTGCGCGCCGACAAGGTCGTGGCTTACGGCGATGTCATGGAAGTGATGAACGAGCTGCGCCGCGCGGGCTATCTCAAGATCGCGCTGATCGGGCTCGAAGCCACCCCGGCGGATCAGGTTGCGACCCCCGCCGCAGGAGCCGCACAATGAGCGCGGCTCAGGGCTGGATGCGCGACAGCGCGCTTTGGGCCGGCGCCGGCGCGGTGGTGCTCGCCGCGCATATCGGCGGCGCGGTCTGGCTGATGAACCGGGCCGAGGCCTCGCAGGTCGCGGGCCTACCCGATCCGGTCTATGTCGAGCTGGCCGCCATGCCCGAAGCCGCAGCGCCGCTGGCCGAAGATGAGATGATCGAGCAGGTCGATCAGCCCGATCCCACCCCAGAGCCGGAACCAGAGCCCGAGCCTGAGCCCGAACCGGAGGTCGTCGATTTCACCCCGCCGCCGCTGCCCGAAATGGTGCCCTTGCCCGACATGAGCACGCTCGTGCCGGTCAAAGAGGCTGTCGTGCTCGACCGTCCCGAACCGCGCCCCGAGCCGAAGAAGGAAGAGCCCGAGAAGAAGGTCGTCGAGAAGCAGCCGGAAAAGAAGAAAGAGCCGCCGAAAGAGCGCAAGAAAAAGCCCGAGCAGCAGATCGAATCGCAAAAGACGACCCGGCTTCAGGCAGAGCAGGGCACCCGCACGGCGGCGCCCTCGGCGCAGGTCGGCGCGCGCGCCAGCCAAAAGCAGGTCGCGAGCTGGCAAAGCAAGGTGCAGGGCACTGTCGCGCGCCATATGCAGCGCGCCCGCATCAACCGCTCGCGCGGGGCGACGGTGGTCATCAATGTCAGCTTCACCGTTTCGGCGAGCGGTCAGGTGACCAATGCCCGCGTGCTCAGCTCGACCGGCGATTCCAGCATGGATTCGGTCATCAGCCGTCAGGCCGCGCGCCTGCCCTCTCTGCCCCCGCCGCCCTCTGGCGCCTCGACGCAGGTGACCTTCCCGGTCGAGATCCACGCGCGTTAAGCCAGCTTGGGCCGTGGCGGGCGCCATCGCCGCCGCCCCTGACGCAACGAAACCCGCGCCCGGGCGGCGACACGCGACAGTTGTTTTTGACTTCCCCCCGCGGGCTGTGATTAATCCTTTTGCAACAACGGGACAGACAGCCCCCGGAAAGACCAGACCGTGACCACGGACCTTTTCATCATCGGTGGCGGCATCAACGGCTGCGGCATTGCCCGCGACGCCGTCGGCCGCGGCCTGACCGTGCGACTTGCCGAGCAAGGCGATCTCGCACAGGCGACCTCTTCGAAATCGACCAAGCTTTTCCACGGCGGCCTGCGCTATCTCGAGTTTCTCGAGATCCGGCTGGTCCGCGAGGCTTTGCAAGAGCGCGAGACCCTGCTGCGTGCGATGCCCCATATCGCGCGGCCGATGCGCTTCGTGCTGCCGCTCGATCCCGAGATGCGTTTCGACAGCGACACGCCGGTCTCGCGCACCTTGGCGCGGCTGATGCCCTGGGAAAAGGGTCGTCGCCCGGCGATCCTGATCCGCGCGGGGCTTTTCCTTTACGACCATCTCGGCGGGCGCAAGATCCTGCCCGGGACGACCGCGCTCAAGCTGCCCGGCTCGCCCGAGGGCGCGCCGCTGAAGGACCGGCTCAAGCGCGCCTATGAATATAGCGATGTCTGGGTCGATGACGCCCGGCTCGTGGCGCTGAATGCCCGCGACGCGGCCGAGCGCGGCGCGCTGATCGAGACCCGCGCGCAAGTGGCCGAGGCCCGGCGCGAGGGCGATCTCTGGCGCGTCACCATGGCCGATGGGCAGGTCCATTACGCCCGCGCGCTCGTCAACGCGGGTGGGCCTTGGGTCGGGCATCTGATCCATGACGTGATCCATCTCGACACGCGCCAGAATGTCCGGCTGGTGCGCGGCAGCCATATCGTGGTCCCGAAGCTTTACGACCACGACAAAGCCTATTTTTTCCAGGGCGCGGATGGCCGCATCATCTTTGCGATCCCCTATCAGCAGGGCGAGTTCACGCTGATCGGCACCACCGACAAGGACCACCGCGAGGCGCCGCAGGATGCCGTCTGCACGCCCGAGGAACAGGACTACCTGTGCAATTTCGCCAGCCAGTATTTCAAGAAACCGGTGACGCGCGACCAAATCGTCTGGACCTATTCCGGCGTGCGCCCGCTTTACGATGACGGCGCGAAATCGGCGACGGCGGCGACGCGGGATTATGTGCTCGCGGTCGATGACAAGGGCGCGCCCTGCCTGAACGTCTTTGGCGGCAAGATCACCACCTATCGCCGTCTGGCCGAACATGCGCTGGAAAAGCTCGCCCCCTTCTTCCCCGAGGCAGGCCCGGGCTGGACCGCTGGCGTGCCGCTGCCCGGCGGGGCCTTCCCGGTCGATGGCGTGCCCGCGCTGGTCGCGACCCTGCGCCAAAAGCACGGCTATGACGAGGCCACTGCTTTGCGGCTCGTGCGCGCCTATGGCACCGAGGCCCAGACCATCGCCGCCCGCCCACAGGGACGCGATTTCGGCGCGGGTCTGAGGGAGGCCGAGCTCGGCTGGATGATCGACCACGAATTCGCCTTGACCGGCGAGGATGCGCTCTGGCGGCGCTCGAAGCTTGGCTTGCATCTGTCCGAGGATCAGGCGCAGGCGGTCAGCGACTGGATGGCCGAACGCGTCGCGTCGTCGGTCTAGGCGGCGCGCCGCCCTCGGCGATTGACACCGGCTTGCCCGCAGGGCGACAGTCCCCCAACCGGGATGGAGGGACGGATGGTGATACTCGCGCTCGATCAGGGGACGACCTCGTCCCGCGCCATTGTCTTTGACACGGCCCTTCATCCGCTGGCGAGCGCGCAGCAGGAATTTCCCCAACATATGCCCGCCTCGGGCTGGGTCGAACATGACGCGGCGGATCTTTGGGCGACCACCGCCGCCACCGCCCGCGCCGCGATCGAGCGGGCGGGCAAAAGCAGCCGCGAGATTTCCGCGATCGGCATCACCAACCAGCGCGAAACCACGGTGATCTGGAACCGCAAGACCGGCCGCCCGATCCATCGCGCCATCGTCTGGCAAGACCGCCGCACCGCCGAGACCTGCCAGCGCCTCAAGGCCGAGGGCCATGAAGAAGCCGTCAGCGAGGCCACCGGGCTTCTGCTCGATCCCTATTTCTCGGCCACGAAAATCGGCTGGATCCTCGATCACGTCGAGGGCGCGCGGGCCTCGGCGCAGGCGGGCGAGCTGGCTTTCGGCACGGTCGATAGCTGGCTCATCTGGAACCTCACCGGCGGCAAGACCCATGCGACCGACGCGACCAATGCCGCGCGCACGCTGCTTTATGACATCCGCAAGGGTGCGTGGAGCGAGGATCTGTGCCGCCTCTTCAACGTGCCGATGGCGCTTCTGCCCGAGGTCCGCGACAGCGCCGCCGCTTACGGGCTGACCCGCAGCGACCTCTTCGGGGCCGAGATCCCGATTCTGGGCGTCGCGGGCGATCAGCAGGCGGCGACCGTGGGTCAGGCCTGCTTCCAGCCGGGCATGATGAAATCGACCTATGGCACCGGCTGTTTCGCGCTTTTGAACACCGGGCCGCAGCTCGTCCGCTCGAAAGATCGCCTGCTCACGACGATTGCTTATCAGCTGGACGGCAAGCCGACCTATGCGCTTGAAGGCTCGATCTTTATCGCGGGGGCGGTGGTGCAATGGCTGCGCGACGGGCTGGGTCTGATCGCGAAAGCGGGCGAAACGCAGGCCTTGGCCGCGCGCGCCGATGCAGGGCAGGATGTCGTCCTCGTGCCCGCTTTCACCGGGCTGGGCGCGCCCTATTGGGACCCCGATGCGCGCGGCTCGATCTTTGGCCTGACCCGCGCGACCGGCCCTGCCGAACTGGCCCGCGCGGCCTTGGAAAGCGTCGGCTATCAGACCCGCGATCTCTGGGAGGCGATGCGCAAGGGCTGGCCCGGCGCGACGGAAACCGTGCTGCGCGTCGATGGCGGCATGAGCGCGAATGAACCGGCGATGCAGTTTCTCGCCGATATGCTCGGCGCGCCGGTCGACCGCCCGAAGAATGTCGAGACGACCGCCAAAGGCGCGGCCTATCTCGCCGGATGGAAGGCCGGGCTTTTGCCCGACCCTGCCGATTATGCGAAAGGCTGGGAGCTCAACCGCCGCTTCACTCCGGCGATGGAGGAGGCCGAACGCGAGCGCCGCTATGCGCGCTGGAAACGCGCGGTCGCGGCGACCATGTCGGTCTAAGCCTCCGGTTCAGGCGCTCAGAAGGGCTTCCCGAGCGAGGCGACCGAATTGCGCTTCATCCGCAGCTTGTTCGAGGAAATCACGCCCAGAATGATGATCGTCACCAGATAGGGCATGGCCGCCAGCAGCTGCGAGGGCAGATGCACGCCCTTGGCCTGCGCGGCCAGCTCGGCCAGCGACAAAGCCCCAAAGAGAAGCGCACCGGCAAAGACCCGACCCGTCACCCAAGTGCCGAAGACGACCAGCGCCAGCGCGATCCAGCCGCGCCCCGCGATCATGCCATCCGCCCACATCGGCGTGTAAACCGTCGCGGCATAGGCCCCGGCAAAGCCCGCCATCAGCCCGCCAAAGGCCACGGTCGCATAGCGGATGCGGATCACCGGATAGCCGATGGCACGCGCCGCTTGCGGGTTTTCTCCGACCGCGCGAATGACCAGACCCAGCCGCGACTTGCTTAGGACCAGCGCAATCACCAGCGCCGCGATCAGCGTGAGCCAGGTCACCGCATCCTGCTTGAAGAGCCCGCCGACCATCGGCAGCGACGCGAGCCCCGGAATGGCGATTTGCGAGAGACCGGTGGTGGTCAGGCTCTCATAGGGTTTGCCGATCAGCGCGGCCAGACCTTGCCCGAAAATCCCGACGGCAAGCCCTGCGGCCACCTGATCGGCACGGAACTCGAGCGCCAGAACCGCAAGGATCAGCGCGGCCAGAACCCCGATCACGCCGGCGGCCAGAAAGGCCAGAAGATGCGGGCCGCCGTGATAGACGCAAATGAAGCCGATCACCGCGCCAAGCGCCATGATGCCCTCAAGCCCAAGGTTCATCACCCCGGATTTCTCGGCCACCAGCTCTCCCAAAGCGGCGAGCAGGAAGGGCGTGGCCGCCGCCAGCATCCCCGAGAGAATGAATTCGATCGCGCTCATGCCCGGCCTCCGTCTTGCGTCGCGCCGCGTTTGCGCCATTGCACGCGGTAGCGGATCCAGGTCAGTGCCGCGAGATAGGCAATCAACACCAGCCCCTGGAAAAGCCGCACCGAAGCGACCGGCAGCTCGGCCGAGACCATCGCATTGTCGCCGCCGATATAGATCACCGCGAGCAGGAAGGACGAAAACACCATGCCAAGCGGATTGAGTCCGCCGAGATAGGCCACGATGATCGCGGCAAAGCCGTAGCCCGTCGAGATCGAGCGCTGCAACTGCCCGACTGGCCCGGCAACTTCCGCCGCCCCCGCCAGACCCGCCGCCAGCCCGCCAATCAGCAGCGAGATCCAGACCGCGCGGCTTTCGCGAAAGCCCGCATAGCTCGCCGCATCAGGCGCCAGCCCGCCGACCATCAGCTGATAGCCCGAGAAGCTGCGCTTGACATAGACCCAAGCGAGCAGCGTCGCGGCAATCGCAAAGAGGAACGAGACATTGACCCGCGTGCCGGGGATCAGCGTCGGCAGCATCGCCTCGTATTGGAACATCACCGTTTGCGGGAAGTTGAAGCCCATCGGGTCTTTCCACGGCCCGAGCAGCAGATAGTTCAGAAGCTGCGTCGCGACAAAGCCCAGCATCAAAGTGACGAGGATCTCATTGGCATTGGTCCGAACCCGCCAGAAGGCGGCAAGCCCCGCCCAAAGCGCGCCGCCAAGCGCGCCCATGACCATCATCAAAGGCCAGAGCCAGATCGAGGTCGAATCCGGGAAATAGACCGGAATCGCGGCGGCAAAGATCGCGCCGAGCACGAACTGACCCTCGGCTCCGATGTTGAAGATCTGCGCGCGAAACCCGATCGCCAGCCCCTGCGCGATCAGCAAAAGCGGACCCATCTTGAGCAGCACTTCGGAAAAGGCCGAGCGCGTCATGAAGGGCTCGATCAAGAGCGCGTAAAGCGCCGCGCCGACCGGTTTGCCGGTGATCGTGAACAAAGCGGCGCTGGCCGCGGCGGCGAAGGCCACGGCGATCAGCGGCACCAGAAGCATAAGGGCGGTCGAGGGCCGCTCGCGGCGGATAAGGTCAAGCCACATGGTCATTCTCTTTGGACGCGCGGCCCAGCATATATTCGCCGATCTCGGCCGAATTGGTCGCAGCCGTCATCAGCGAGGGCGACAATTCACCGTGGTGCAGCACCTGCAAACGGTCGCAGATCTCGAAAAGCTCGGAGAGTTCATCCGACAGGATCAGGATCGCCGTGCCCTGATCGCGCAAGGCGACAAGGCGGCGGCGGATCTCGGTCGCGGCGCCGATATCGACGCCCCAAGTCGGCTGCGAGCACAGAAGCAGCTTCGGCCCAAGATGGATCTCGCGGCCCATGATGAACTTCTGAAGATTGCCGCCCGAAAGGTTCGCGGCCTCGACATCCGGCCCGGCGGTGCGGACATCGAATTCCTCGATGCAGCGGCGGGTGTAATCGCGTTCCCGCCCGCGCTGGATCAGACCGGCGCGCACCATCCCGCGCGCATGGGCGGTCAGAAGCGTGTTGTCGGCCAAAGTCATATCCGGGACGGCACCCCGGCCCAGACGCTCTTCGGGGACGAAGGCGAAACCGAGCTCGCGGCGTGCGGCAGCCCCCAGATGCCCGGCGGGCTGGCCCATCAGGCGGATGCTGTCGCGCCCGGCGCGCCCCAGCCGCGTCTCGCCCGAGATCAGCCGCACGAGCTCTTTCTGGCCATTTCCGGAAATCCCGGCGATGCCGAGGATTTCGCCGCCGCGCAGGCTCAGCGAGACATTCGCGAGCGTCACGCCAAAGGGATCGTCCGGCGTGTGATTGACGCGCTCGAGCCGCAGCCGCTCCTCGCCCAGATCATGGGCAAGGCCCGGTTGGGCGGCGGGCATGTCGCGCCCGATCATCATCCGCGCCAGATCAGCCGCGCTGGCCTGACGGGGATCGACGCGCTCGACCACCTGCCCGGCGCGCAGCACTGTCGCCGCATCGCAGATCGCGCGGATTTCCTCGAGCTTATGCGAGATGAAGAGGATCGAGACCCCTTCCTCGCGCAAAAGCCGCAAGGTCTCGAACAGCCGCTCGACGCTTTGCGGCGGCAGGACCGAGGTCGGCTCGTCAAGGATCAGCAACTTGGGGTTCAAAAGCAGACAGCGGATGATCTCCACCCGCTGACGCTCGCCCATCGACAGCGAATGGACCGAGGCGAAAGGATCGACCTCGAGCCCGAAGCGTGCGCCGAAATCGCGCACCTTCACCGCCAGTTCGGCACGCTTGCCGGGGACGACAAGCGCAATGTTTTCCACGACCGTCAGCGTCTCGAACAGCGAGAAATGCTGGAACACCATGCCGATGCCCAGACGCCGCGCGGTCGAGGGCGCGTCGATGCGGGTCTCGCGACCCTGCCAGACGACACGCCCCTGATCGGGCTCCTCGACGCCATAGATCAGCTTCATCAGCGTGGATTTACCCGCGCCGTTTTCGCCCAAAATGGCATGAATCGAGGCTTCATCGACCGTGAGGTCGATGCTTTTGTTGGCCTGAACCGTCCCGTAAGATTTCGAGACGCCTTCCAGTCGAAGCAACGCAGTCATGGGCTTACTTCGGCAGCGGGGTCACGATGCCTTTGACCTGCCAGTCCATCGGCCAGAGCTGCTCGTCGGTCATATTGGTCCCGGCTGCGGCAAGCTCGGTGCCGTCATCCTTGATGACCGGACCGGCGAAGGGCGGGTGGCTGCCGTCGGCAATCGCGGCCTCGGCGGCCTTGATCTTCTCGACGATCTCAGCCGAGAGATCCGCGCTCCAATCGACGCATTTGATGACGCCGTCCTTGATGCCCAGCCAGTTTGCCGTGCCCTCGAAGGTGCCCGCGATCTTGGCGTCGATCTCGCGTTTGAAATAGGGCGCCCAATCGGTCAGCACCACGCCGAGATATTTCGTCGGCGCATATTTCTTCATCGTCGAGTTCAGATTGAACGTATAGACGCCCTCTTTCTCGCACAGAGCCACCACCGAGGGCGTGTCCTGCGCATTCGAGAAGACCACGTCGCAGCCCTGCGCGATCAGCGCCTTGGCCGAATCCTGTTCCTTGGCCGGGTCGAACCACGAGTTCACCCAGACGACCGAAACCTCGATCGTGGGATCAATCGCCTGCGCACCCAGCGCAAAGGCGCTGTTCGAAGCCAACAGTTCCGGGATCGGGAACGCGCCGACGACGCCCAGTTTCTTCGATTTGGTCACCGAGGCCGCGGCCATACCCATGAGGTAGGTGCCCTCATAGTTGCGCGCGGTGAAATTCGAGAAATTCGGCAGCGTCTTGAAGCCCGAGGCATGGAGCACCGCGACATCGGGGTGGCGGCGTGCCAGCTGCATCGCGCCGTTCATATAGCCAAACGAGCCCGCGATGACGATCTTGTTGCCGTCGGCCACCGCTTTTTCCATGATGCGGTCCGCATCCGGGCCTTCGTTGATCTTGTCGATGAAGGTCAGCTTCAGCGCGCCGCCCAGCTCTTTGTTGACCTCTTCCAGCCCGGTGGCCAGCGAGCGCGACCAGCCGACATCGGCGATCGGCGAGGGCGTGATCAGCGCGATGTTAAGCGGTTCGGCCGCAGTGGCGCGGGTGAGGCCAAGACCGGCCAACACACTGGTCGCAGCAGCTGCGCCCAGAAAATCGCGGCGGTTCAACGTCATGTCGGTATCTCCTGTGGAACCCGCCTGAGGAGGTCGGGTGGTTTTTGTTATCGCAGTTTCCTTGCGGGATGCGCGCGGCCCCAGTTGGGGCAGGCACGCACCACTTTCAGGATCTCTTGTCAGTCGCCGTGATGACTGATCCCCGGTTCCGGCTTCTGATCGTGAAGGCGGTGGATGCCCGGCATCTCGATGAAGCCCGGCAGAGCGCGGACGGCGCGCAGCCAGAGCCGGACCGAGGGATAGGGGGCCAAGGTCACGCCGCCGTCTTCGGCCAAAGCGACATGGGGGAAGCAGGCAATATCGGCAATGCTCGGCGCATCGCCCAAAAGGAAGGCGCGCCCGGCCAGACGCCCCTCGAAGAGCGCGGCCTCAAGCGCGCGCAGCGCGGCGATCCCGCGCGCGCGGGCAGCCTCGATATCGACCGGCACCGTCAGCATATCGTGGAGCCGCGCCACGCCAAGGCTGTCGGTCAGGCCCTGCGCGAAGGCCAGCCAGTTCTGGACCAGCGCCGCGCCTTCGGGCGTGTCCTCCCCCAGCCAGCCCCCGGCGCGCTTCGCCAGATAGACGAGGATCGCGGCGGAATCGGTCAGGGTCAGCGCGCCCGTCGTCAGCACCGGCACGGTGCCCGCGGGGTTCAGCGCCAGAAACGCCGGCTGCTTATGGGCATTGCCCGGATAGACATCCAGCGCCTTGAGATCGAGCTTTTGCTCCGTCAGCGCCGCCATCAGGCGCGCCTTGTAGCAATTCGGGCTGAGAACGTAGTCGTAAAGAATCATGCCGCCACCAATTGCGCGCCATAGGTAAAGCCGCGCTTCTTCAGCCAGCGCCGATAAGCGATCGAGGTCATGTCGGCGCGGGTCGGAATTTCAAGACCGGGATCCAGCGGCAGCTTGCGCGGCAGCTGGTTTTCAAGGATCGAGCGGTCTTGCAGGAAGATCATCTGCTGGAACTGGATCATGTCGGCCAGCTCGGAGTCGTCGTCGAAGAGCGCCATCCACGGCCAGGCGTCGCAGAGCTCTTCGGTCAGCGGCTGAACGAAAATGCCGATCACATCCATCTCTTCAGGACGCGGCGGGCAGGTCTTGTAAAGCACCGCGCAGGTCGGAGCCGCGACGCGGTAGAGGTAATCCGTCTCGATCCCGCCCTCGGCCGATTTCGCGGCCTGCGGCTGATAGAACTTCACCTTGGTCGCCCAGACCTCATCGACATCCTCGCGGATCTCGACCTGATAGCGATAGACCTCGGTATGGGGCTCAGCGCCCAGAACATCGGTGTGAACGAAGGGGAAATGCGCGATGTCGAGGAAATTCTCGACCGCGCGCAGGGGCGAGCATTTCACCCGCACCGCGCCGACATCGACCAGACGACGGCCGGGCTGATCGGCCTCGGGGATCTCGAAAAGCTTCGCGGGCTTGCCGAAAGAGGCCCAGACATGGCCGTAAGCCACCTTCACCGCCAGCACCGAGCCATCGGCCGCGACCACCGCCGGGCCCTGCGCGCCTTTATAGACGCGGATCGGCTCGCCCAGAAGCATGGTCTGGCGCTCGATCCCGGCATTGACCGATGAGGCCATCGCCACCGGATACCATTCGTTGCGGATAACAGGATCGTTGATCATGCGACCTTCTCCTTGGTGGCAGCCTCAAGCTCAAAGCGCAGCGCCTCAAGCCGACGCGAGGCCGCGATCCGAGCCTCGGCATCCGCCTCTGCGGCGATCAGCGCATGAAGAACGGCGGTCGTGCCGACATGCTGCATCAGAATCGTCAGATCGCCCTTGGTCAGGACGCAGGCATTGGCGCTGTCGCAGGCCAAAGCGATCTCTTCCGGCGCGGCCTCGACCGCAAGCGAGCGCAGCGGCGCAAGCCCCGCGAAAGCAGGCGGCTCGCCCTCAGCGCCCTGCGGCGCGACCCAGATCACGCCGTCCTGCTCGACGCAGGACCAGGCGTTGACGCGGATCGTCGCCGGCGGTTCGAGATCAGGATGCGCGGGGATCTTGCGGCAAATGCCCGCGCCGTCATAGCGCCAGCCGTGATAGATGCAGGACAGGAACTCGCCGCGCACGAAGCCATGAGACAGGCGCATCCCGCGATGGGGGCAGCGGTCGTTCCAGGCCTGAACCTTGCCGGATTCCGCGCGCCACAGCGCAAGATCCTGTCCGTCGCAGGAAACCGGGATGACCAGTCGAGGTGGCAGATCGCTCGCAAGAGCAATGGGCGTCCAGACCGATGAGGGCATTTTTATTCCGTCCGTCTTGTGGATTGCCCTGCCCTACGCCGAAGGCCGGGTAGATTGAAGATGGTTCCCATGCATATCAGGTGCCCTGCGGCGAATCTGCATAGGAGTTTAACTCATGTCGCGCCGCGTCAATTGTTCAGGCGACGCCGCTCGATTTCATCGACCCAGACCTGAATCGGTCCAAGCAGACAGGCCATTTCCATCGCATCGAGAAGCTCTTCAGGTCCGGCAAGCACCAATTCGATCTTGTCGGCATCCTGCCGGTCAATGCGGCACCGCAGCCCCAGACGGTCGGCATGGCGCTGAATCCATGGCGGAAACTGCTCGGACTGCACCTCTCCAAGAATGAAGAAACGCTCGCTCCTGAAATGGGCTGGTGTAGACACCGCTGGACCTTCGCGACTGTGAGGCCATGGATCGACCTTGCGCCAGCACATCGTTGAAATCAAGTCTGGACGCAAGAGCCGCCCCCGGTCAGGCAAAAACGCCATCCGCGATCGCCCCAGTCATTACGGCATTTTTGCGACATTTCGGCCACAAGTTTAGCGAAATTTTAACCATTCGCCGCCAGATTGCAGAACGGCTCCCCAGCCTTTTCCGAATCCGGAGTTCCGTCATGAGTGCCGATATCCCCGTCGCCGTTGTCATTCCGGTGCTGAATCGCGCCTCTCGCATCGCGGCGGCGATCCGCGCGGCGCTGGCGCAGTCTCATCCTGATTGTATCGTGGTCGTCGTCGATGACGGTTCTCGCGATGGAAGCTGGGCCGAGATGTGCCGCTTTGCCGGGGAGGACCGGGTCGCGCTGATCCGGCTCAAGCGCAATCTCGGCACGGCGCAGGCCAAGAATGTGGCGCTTCTGCTGACCGGCGGGCGCGCGGTCAGCTTTCATGATTCCGACGACCGCCCCCATCCCGACAAGCTGCTGCGACAGGCGCGGGTGCTGGGCCAAGGCGGGTTGAGCGGAGATGCCGGGCTCAACTGGCGCGTCATCGGGCGTGCCCCGGGCGCCGCACTTCAGATCGACGCGGTCTTTTGTCATCACGAGCTGATCCTGCCCGATGGCGGACGGCGGATCATCCGGCGCGAGCTCGCGCTCTTTGACGATCTCTTCCCCAATGCTCAGCCTGAGCAGGCGCCGGGCGATTGGCTGCATATCAACTCGGGCCTCTTTCACCCCCGCGTCTTCCGCGAAATCGGGGGTTACGCCGACAGCATCGAAGAGGACCGCGACCTGCGCAACCGGCTGCTCTGCGCCGGGCAGATCCTGCGCGTGATCGAAGAGCCGTTGCTCACCAAGATCGAAACCGCGGATTCGCTGACGCAATCGCCAGAGACCGGCTATACCAGCGCGCGGCGGCGGGCCGATCGCGAGGCGGTCTGGCGCGACATCGACCTGTGGTTTCGGACCCGGCAGATCCCGCCGCGCGCGATCTCTGTGCCTGCGGATGCGGTGGCCGAAATCATCCGGCCCGCGCTGCTCGCGCCAAGTGCTGCCTTGGCCGATAGCGCAACGGCGGCGGCGCGCGATATCTGGCTGGCCCGGGCGAGCGCCGCCCAAGGCCCCGCCCAGAGCCCTGCCGAGCTTGCCGGTCAGGCGAAACGCTGATCCTGAGCTAAGGCCTCATCCGCAGGCGCGTCCTGGCCCTCACGCGCCACGCGCTCGCCCGCCGGACGGCCCGAGCGCAGGATCAGCCAGGATGCCCCGACCAGATCGACGATCCCGACCAGCGCGCGCTGCAAGTTGCTGTAATTCGAGCGCCCGGCCTCGCGCGCACGGTGGTTGACCGGCGCAGTCAGCACCTGCCAGCCCTCGCGTTTGATCATCGCCGGGGTGAAGCGGTGGATGTGGTCAAAGAACGGCATATCGAGCCAGGCCTCGCGCCGGAACAGCTTCAGCCCACAACCCGAATCCTGCACACCGTCCTTGAGCATCGCGGCCCGCAGACGGTTGGCAAAGCGCGAGGCCTTGCGCTTGGCCCAGGTGTCCTGCCGTTTCTGGCGCTGCCCCTGCACGATCCCGACCCGCGCCGCCGAAGCAGGCAGCGCGCCGATCAACGTCAGGATCTGGTCGGGCGGGTTCTGGCCATCGCCATCCAGCGTCGCGACCCAGTCGTGGCGCGCCGCGCGCACGCCGCTGCGGATCGCGGTCGACTGGCCGCGGCGGGTGGCGTGGTGGATGACATGGACGCGCGGATCGCTGGCAGCGGCCTCTTCGAGGATCTGCGGCGTGGCATCACTCGACCCATCGTTGACGACGATCAGCTCGACCTCAAGCCCCTGCAAAGCGGTCAGGGTCTCGGCAATCAGAGCGGCGGCGGAGCCCTCTTCGTTGAGAAAGGGGATAACGACGGAAAGAGATGAAATCTTCACTGCACTGCCTCGGTTTGACTGTTCTGGGTTGTGCCTTCACTGGCTCCGGCGCCAAGCGAGGCACCAGATGTTGTTGAGCTTTCCTTGTTCAGCCACAGCCCGTAGGAGCGGCCCCGGAAAGACAGAAGCTGATCCGGCGCGGCCTGCGGCTGCGGACGATCCATCCGCCCCATCAAGGCCCGCCCCGGTTTCTCGGCGAGCCAAGCCGCCGCCGCGACGGGATCGGGGAGCATCGCGACCGGCTGGGCCAAGCGCCCGGCAAAGCCGAATTCGCCCGCATAGCCATCGTCCATCGTCGCGAGCCCCGCCTGCTCATACGCGGCAAGCTGACGGCCAATCAGGGTCGCGTCATAGGCGTCGCCCGCCTTGCCGATGAAAAGCAGGCTCAGAAGTACGACCACCGCCGGGCTCAGAACCGCAAGCCAGCCGCCCCGGCGCAGCACCGCCACCGCAGCGACCAGCACCAAACCGACGGCAATCGCCACCAGCAGCCAAGCCGGGCCGATCACCTCGCGGACCTCGCCCTTGACCAGCCCGAAGGCCACGCCGAGCAGATAGAGCGCCGCCGCCAAGGGCCCAAGCGCGGCCAAAGGCGCGCGTGCCCCCTGCGCGATGGCAGGCGCGGCGATCAGAGCGACCGCGGGCAGCATCGGGACGAGGTAATGGGTCTGTTTGCCACTGATCAGGCTGAAGATCGCCACGGTCGCCACGATCCAGACCGGCATCGGCCCGATCAGGCGCAGGTTTTTCCAAAAGCCGAGCGACCAGATCCAAGGGAAGGCCAGAAGCGGCAGAAGCGGCACGAAGAACCACCACGGCTTCTGGTGGGCGAAAGAAGACACCACGCGCCCGGCGCTTTGCGTCCAGAGAATCTCTTGCCGGTAATCGGCGCCGCCCAGCAACAGCGCGGGCACGAGCCACAAAAGCACAAGCCCAAGCGCGATCAACACGCCCAGGCCGACGCCCTTGAACGCGGCTTTCAGCGGCATTCCGCCCCAGAACGGCAGGGCGAGCCCGACCGGCACCAGATGAACAAGAATCACCGGCCCCTTGCTGATGACGCCAAGCGCGATCGCCGCGCCATAACCGGCCCAGGGCAGCCAGCTGCGCGGCGCCTCAGCGGGCGTGCGCGCGGCATGAACCAGCGCCAGAACGCCAAGCGCGGTCGCCAGCGTCAGCATGGCGTCAAACATCGTCAGCCCGGCGAAAAAGGCAAACCCGCCCATACCCGCCAGCGCCAGCGCGGCATAGCCGCCGAGCTCGGGCCGGGTCGGATAGAGCGCCCGGCCGAGGCGCGAAGTCACCCAGATCGCGCCAAGGCCGAAAGCCGGCGCGACCAGACGCCCGGCAAATTCCGAGGGACCGGTCACGGCCCAGACCAGATTGATCAGCCAGAACAGCAGCGGCGGCTTGTCGCCATAAATCTCGCCATTGAGATGGGGCACGATCCAGCTGTGATGCAGCCGCATTTCCCAGGCGACGGTCAGATAGCGGGTCTCGTCGATCGGCATCGCCGGGCGCAGCCACACCCCAAGCACGGCCATGACCGCGAAAATCGCAAGGGCAATCCCGGTCAGCGGCAGACGGCTGGCCTGCCCTCGGGCAGCGGCACGCACGGCGGGATCGGCGGAAAGGTCGCCGGGGGCAGTCGGGTCAAGCATCGGGTCGGTCACAGAACTCACAGGGCGGCCTCCGCAGCGGTCTTGGGGCTGCCGAGGTCGGAGCTGGCGACGCTGGGGCTTTCAGCGTCGGATTTATGGCGGGTTTCGCGCGAGATCAGCATGAGGTTCCGCAAATAGACGATCAGCCCCATGCCTTGGCCGAGGCTGAAAACCGGGTCCTGCCGATAGATCGCATAGGCCAGCAGCAGGACGCCGCCACCAATGCTGAACCACCAGAAAGCGGTCGGAACCACGCTCTTCTTCAGCCGCTCGCTCGCAATCCATTGCACGAGAAAGCGCGAGGTGAAAAGCGCTTGCCCAAGGAACCCCACAACCAACCAGACTGTTGCTGTCATTGGTCCATCCTTGTTCTTGATTCTGCGCATATGTCTTCAGTCAGCATGCCGCTTTCTAGGCGCAAACCCTGACAGAAAGCTGAACGTTCCTTGAATTCGCGTTCAGCCCTGTGTCAGTTATGCCGCATAGGGTAAAAGGATGATCGTATTGAGGGTTCTGCTGGTCGAAGACGATACTGGGCTGGGAAGCGCGCTGCGTGACCAGATCCGGGCCGAGGGACATACGCCCGATTGGGCCGAGACTCTGGCGACCGCCGACGACCTGATGGCGACCGTGCAATACGACCTGATCCTGCTTGATATGAACCTGCCCGACGGCAATGGGCTCGATTTTCTGCACCGGCTGCGCCGGGCGGGGCGCGACATGCCGGTGATCGTGCTCACCGCCAAGGACCGGGTCACCGACCGCATTGCCGGGCTGAATGCGGGGGCCGATGATTACCTCGTCAAACCCTTCGATCTGGCCGAGCTTTCCGCCCGGATCGGCGCGGTGGCGCGGCGCTATGCCGGGCGTCCCAACCCCGAGATCCGGCTGGGCGAAAACCTGATCGACCTCGCGGCGAAATCAATCCGCCATGCGGGCGCGCATGTCGATCTCAGCCCGCGCGAATGGGCGATTTTCGAGGCTCTGCTGCAAAATCCGGGCATCGTAATGACCAAATCCCGGCTGGAAGAGCGGCTTTATTCCTTCGACGCCGAGGTCGAGAGCAATACGATCGAGGTCTATGTCAGCCGCCTGCGCAAGAAGCTGGGCCGCGACGCGATCGAAACCCTGCGCGGATTGGGGTATCGCCTTGGCCGCGACTGATCCCCGCCCCGCACAGGACCGCCCCACCCCGAACCGGCCCGCCCCAAACCGGCCCGCGCCCAGCTTGCGCCGCGATCTCGCCGTGCGGCTGGGCCTGTGGATGACCGCGCTTTGGGTGCTGGCGCTGGTCGCAGGCTGGCTGACTATGCGCCACGAGATCGACGAGATCTATGACGCCGTGCTCAAGCGCACCGCCGACCGCTTCCTGCCGCTTGCCGATTCCGTCGAGGATCATGCCGGGCCGATCCTGTCATCAGAGGGCGGCGGGCTCTGGATCCAGATCATCGGCGCCGATGGCGCGATGCGGATGATCTCGACCACGGCCGATCCGGGGATTTTCGCAGAGCCGATCCGCGACGGTTTTTCCGAGGCCGCCGATGCGCGCATCTTCACCCGCACTTCGGCCGAGGGCACGGTCATCCGCGTCGCCGATCCGATGGCCGAGCGGCGCGAGGCGACGCTCGACACGCTCTCGTCCTTCCTGATCGCGGCGGCGCTGATGCTGCCGGTGAATATCCTTGCGATCTTTTGGCTGACCCGGGCGCGGCTGCGGCCGGTGACGCGCTTTGCCGCGACGGTGGCCGATCGCGGCGCGCAGGATCTCGATCCGGTCCGGACCCCCGACCTGCCGCAAGAGCTCTTGCCGGTCGAGGCTTCGGTCAATCGGCTGATGGCGCGGATCAAGCAGGCGCTCGACACCGAGCGCGCCTTTTCCGCCAATGCCGCGCATGAACTGCGCACGCCCATCGCCGCCGTTCTGGCCCAGACCCAGCGCCTCGTCGCCGAGGCCCCTGAGGGCGCGCTGCGCGACCGGGCCGAAGCCATCGTCGAAGAGGAAAAGCGGCTGGCGCGGCTGGCGGAAAAGCTTTTGGAGCTGACCCGCGCCGAGGGCGGCCCCGCAAACCACCCGCTGCGCGACATGCGCGATATTGCTGGGCTCGTGGTGCGCGATTTCGACACGCCGGTCGAGCTGGCCGCGATGCCAAAACCCGTGCTGATCGCAATGGACCCCGATCATTTCGCGATTCTGCTGCGCAACTTGATCGAAAACGCCATCCGCCACGGCCAACCGCCGATCCGGGTCTCGCTGACCCCGGGCGAGATCTCGGTCACCAATCAGGGCGCGCCCGTCCCCGCCGACAAGCTGCCGCATCTGACCCAGCGCTTTGAGCGCGCGGGCAGTCGCAAGGCGGGCTCGGGGCTGGGGCTCGCGATCGTTGAGACGCTGGTGCGTCGCGCCGGCGCGCGGTTGCAGCTGATTTCGCCGCTGCCCGGGCAATCGACGGGCTTTGCCGCCGTCATCCGCTTTCCGATCACCTCCTGAGCGCCCTCACAACTTTACGCTGATCCCGGCACGTCCGGGTCATTTCTGGCTTGCGCAATCGCGGCGGCTTTCTGAATATGTCTAGTGATAATTCAGAAACAACGCGGAACCCGCCGTCGCATCCTGCCCGGCCAGACGCGACAAAACCGGGAGGGGCCTGTGTCCCATGCAATCATTATCGGCGCGGGTGTGATCGGCTGCGCAACCGCCTATGAGCTGGCGAAATCCGGCTGGCAGGTCACCGTCGTCGATAAGGCGCCGGAAGCGGGCTACGGCTCGACCTCGCATTCCTCGGCGGTGATCCGGGTCAATTACTCGGTCTATGAATCCTGCGCCTTGGCCTATGAGGGCTGGCATTACTGGAGCAAATGGGCCGATTACGTCGCGCTGCCCTCAGAGCGTCCGCTGGCGGTCTATCACGAGACCGGCAATCTCGTGATCAAGGCCGAAACCAACGGCTATCTCGAAAACGTCATGGCGATGATGGAGCAGATCGGCTGCCCCTATCGGCAGGTCGCGCCCGCAGGCATCGCCGCCTATCTGCCCGGCGCCGATCTTCAGGCCTATGCTCCGGCCAAGCGCTCCGAGGATGACGGCTTTTGCGAGCCGACCGGCCCCGAGATCGCGGGCGCGGTCCATTTCACCATCGCGGGCTATGTCAACGACCCAAAGCTTGCCGCGCAGAACCTGCAATGGGCGGCCGAGGCCCATGGCGCGCGCTTCCGTTTTCGCAGCAAGGTCGCCGCGCTCGAGATCCGCGAGGGCCGCGCGGCGGGCGTGCGTCTTGAGGATGGCAGCCTGATCGACGCGGATGTCGTGGTGAACGTCGGCGGGCCGTGGTCCGCGGGGCTGAACCGCATGGCCGGGGTCGATCAGGGCATGACCATCCAGACCCGCGCCAACCGTCAGGAGGTCGCCTATATCCCCGGCCCGGTGAATATGGATTTCGCCAAGGAGGGCCTCGTGGTCGCGGATGGCGATACCGAGATCTATCTGCGCCCCGATCCGGTCGGCATCTGCATCGGCTCGACCGATCCGACCTGCGACGCGCGGATTTTCGTCGATGATCCCGATGCGGTCGACACCCGCTTCACTGACGAATGGACCACGATCGTCATGCGCGCCGCTCAACGCCTGCCCGAGCTGCGCATTCCCGGTCAGGCGAGCGGCGTGGTCGCGCTTTACGATGTCTCGGACGATTGGCTGCCGATCTATGACAAATCCGATCTGCCGGGCTTTTACATGGCCTGCGGCACCTCGGGAAACCAGTTCAAGAATGCGCCGGTCGCGGGCAAGATCATGGCGCGGATCATCGCCGATTGCGAAGCCGGTCACGACCATGATGCCGATCCGATCCGCTTCCGGCTGGACCACATCGACCGCGAGATCAGCCTCGGCACCTATAGCCGCAAGCGCAAGATCAATGCTGATTCGAGCTTTTCGGTGATGGGCTGACAGAAAAGGGGCCGCGTCCTTGCGGCGCGGCCCCGTTCAGGACTGTCGCTAAACTGCTAGCGAAATTCAGACATGCTCGAAATGGTCGAGCTCGGGGTCGTATTGCAGCAGGCCACCGTCGCCGATGTCGTGCAAAACGCCGTGCAGCGACAGATCGCCCGCCTCGACCGCCGCCTTGATGAAGGGGAAGGTCAGCAGGTTTTCGAGCGAGATCAGCACCGCCTGTTTTTCCAGTGCATGGATCTGATCGGCCTCGGGAAGATCCTTCACCCGCTCATAGCCCGGACGCAGGATGTCGAGCCAGTGACCGACGAAGCTGGTCTTTTCCTCAAGCTCGGGCGCATGGCCCGAACACATGGCATGACAGCCCGCGACGCCACCGCAATTGGTGTGGCCAACAACGACCAGATGCGCCACTTTCAAGGCATTTACAGCATATTCCACCGCCGCCGAGGTGCCGTGCTGCTCGCCATCCGGCTTATAGGCCGGGACGAGATTGGCAATATTGCGGTGGATGAAGAACTCGCCCGACTCGGCTCCGAAGATCGACGTGACATGGACGCGCGAGTCGCAGCAGGCGATGACCATGGCACGCGGACGCTGGCCATCCTGAGCCAATCGCTTGTACCAGGCCTTGTTTTCCGTAAAGGCTGTCGCCTTCCAGCCATGATACCGCTGGACCAGATAATGCGGTAGAGGACGTGCTTCTTTCATCGCGGTCTCACCTTGTTTTGCGGGTTTCATAACTGCCGAACGCATAAAGTTCGAGTGTTTTATTCGTCTGCATCTAACCTTTTCTTGATGGAAAACCTGCATCTCTAAGCCCTGAACGCGATGAGGAAGGCGGTGTGGCAGTGATGGAGAAGGTCGCGATCCTAGAGGTCGACGAGGAAATCAATGTCGATGGACGCCGCATTGGCGAGATCGTCGCCGAGCTGGGCGAGACGGCGGCGCAAAGCCTTTTGGTCTCGGCGCTCGAACATCTTGCCGAGGCGTTTCGCCAGACCATGCGCGCCGCCGAGGCGGGCGATTTCGCCCAAGCGGTCAGCCATCTCGACCGGCTGTCGCGGCTGGCTTGGCAGGTTGGGCTGGTCTCGCTCGCCGGGGTGGCGATCGATGTCGGACGCTGCGCGGAAACCGGGGATATGGCCGGGTTCGCGGCGACGCTGGCGCGGCTCTCGCGCGTGGTCAACCGCTCGCTGACCGAGATCTGGGACCATGATCTCGACGCAGAGGAATAGGCACTGGGAATAGGCGCCAAAGCCCAAGCGGCGCATGGCTGGGTTGAGCTTTTACCGCCCCTCGGCCCTTGCGGCTGCGGGTGGGGGCGCTACCTTGGCGCGCAGAGTAATCTGCAGAATAATATCCAGCCGAGGTTCGCCATGACCGCCGAATTCGCCCCTTCCTCCGCCCCCAGCCTGCCGCTCTGGCTGATCCGATCCGGCGAAACCGGCCCGGTTTTTCCCGAGCAGATCGGACCAGAGGCGCGGGCCTGGGCGAAGGCCTCGGGCTTTGCCGCGCGACCGGGCCAGATCTGCCTCTTGCCCGGCGCGGATGGCGCGCTGCTGGGCGCGCTTTACGGTCTGGGCGCGGCGCCCCAACCCGGCGCGCGGCCCGCACGCGAACGCTATCCGCTGGCCCGCGCCGCCGATGCTTTGCCCGGCGGCAACTGGCGGCTGGAAAACGTGCCCGATGATCTCGATCTGACGACCGCTGCGCTCAGCTGGCTGCTCGCGAATTACCGCTTCGACCGCTACAAAAAGGCCGAACCGGCGCGCGCCCATCTGGTCGCTCCGGCGGGTGTCGACGAGGCGCGCGTGCTGGCGATGGCGGCGGGCGAATATCTGGCGCGCGATCTCATCAACACGCCGACCTCGGATCTCGGCCCCGATGAGCTTGAGGCGGCGGCGCGCGATCTCACGGCCCGTCATGGCGGCGAGATCACCGTGATCGCGGGCGATGAGCTGCTCGCTCAGAATTTCCCGATGATTCATGCGGTCGGACGCGCCTCAGCCTTTGCACCGCGCCTGATCGACATCCGTTTTCCGGGCGAAGGCCCCAAGGTCACGCTGGTCGGCAAGGGCGTCTGTTTCGACACCGGCGGGCTCGACATCAAGCCGCCGTCCTCGATGCTTTTGATGAAGAAGGACATGGGCGGCGCAGCCTCTGTCATGGGCCTGACCGAGATGCTCGCCCGCCTTGGCGTCACCCGCCAGATCAGCCTGCGCGTGCTCTTGCCGGTCGTCGAAAACTCGATCTCCGCCAATGCTTTCCGGCCCGGAGACGTGCTGACCAGCCGCAAGGGCCTGACCGTCGAGGTCAACAACACCGATGCCGAAGGCCGCCTGATCCTTGCCGATGCCTTGGCCTTGGCCGAGGAAGAAGCGCCCGATTTCCTCGTCTCGATGGCGACGCTGACCGGGGCGGCTCGGGTCGCGCTTGGCCCCGATCTGCCGCCCTTCTATTGCGACGACGACCGCATTGCCGGGGCGATCCAATCCGCTGGGATGCGCGCCGCTGATCCGATCTGGCGCATGCCCTTCTGGGAGCCCTATGAATCCCAGATCGAGCCGCAGATCGCCGATCTCGACAATGCGCCTTCGGGCGGCTTCGCGGGCTCGATCACGGCGGCGCTGTTCTTGCGCCGCTTCACCACGGGCGCCAAGACCTATGCGCATTTCGACATCTACGGCTGGCAGCCCAGTGCCGCGCCGGGCCGTCCGAAAGGCGGCACCGGTCAGGCCATGCGCGCCTTGCTTGACGCTCTTCCCGAAATCCTGAAATGACCGCTGACATGAGCCAGATCGCCCCCAATCTCACCGACCGCCGCCTGACCCCCGCGACCGACCGCGTTGCGCTCGACAGCCTGAAAGGCCTGCTCGAGCGGCCCGCCTATGTTCCGGGCGAGCCCGCGCGGATCAAGGTCATGGTCACCGATATCTGGCGCGCCATCGGCGGCGCGCGCGATCGCCAGATCAACTACGGCGCCGATGTCACCGTGATCGAAGAGCGCGACGGCTGGAGCTTTATCCAAGCGGCGCAGGACGGCTATTGCGGCTGGGTCTCGTCGGAGGTCCTGACCCGCGATCTGCCGCCGATCACCCATCGGCTGGCCGTGCCCGCCTCGCAGATCTATGCCGAGGCGGATCTGAAATCGCGCGATATCGGCACGCTGTCGCTTGGCGCGCGCCTGTCCGTCGTCGGGACCAAGGGCCATTTCGCCGAGCTTGCCACCGGCGGCTGGGTCCCCGCGATGCATCTAAGCGCGACCCCGGCCACCGATCCCGGCGATGTCGCCGAAACCCTGCGCGGCACGCCCTATCTTTGGGGCGGCAACAGCCGCATCGGGATTGATTGCTCGGGCTTTGCGCAGGCCTCGCTGGTCGCTTGCGGCATCCTCTGCCCCGGCGACAGCGACATGCAGGAAAAGAGCTTCCCCAAGGTCGAGGGCGAGTTCCAGCGCGGCGATCTGTTGTTCTGGCCGGGCCATGTCGCCATGGCACTTGATGCGACGCGGATGATCCATTCGACCGGTTTCGTCATGGGCGTCATCATCGAAAACACCGCCGAGGCGATCGCGCGCATTGATGCCGCGGGCGACGGCCCCTTCCTTGGCGCGCGCCGCCCGGACCGCACCAAGCGCATCGCCTTCCCGTAAGGCCTTCACGCGAACAGATCGCGGCAGGCGCGACAATCCGCCCCGCAAGGCAGAGGGATCCCCCCTTTGCCCTGCGGCGTCTTGGCTGCATGATGGTCTGACCCATGCAAAGGAGGACGGAAGGATGAAACGCCTCGCCGCTATTCTGCTGGCCCTGCTCGCCACCCCCGCATTCGCAGATTTCAACGACGCGCCCCCGAATGCGCCGGACCAGAAGCCTGCTTTCCCGGATCAGACCCGCGCGCCGGTGCTGGCCCCGGCCCTTTCGCTGAAGGTGCAGCCGCTGGTTCAAGGGCTCGAACATCCCTGGGGCATGGCCTTTCTGCCTGATGGCGCGATTCTCGTGACCGAGCGTCCCGGCCGGATGCGCCTGATCGGGCCCGACAATCACGTCAGCGCGCCGCTGACCGGCCTGCCGCCGGTCGATGCCCGCAATCAGGGCGGGCTTCTCGATGTCGCGGTCCGCCCGGATTTCGCCAAGACCCGCCAGCTCTGGTGGAGCTATGCCGAGCCCCATCCCGACGGCACCACCAACACCGCCGTCGCGACCGGCACGCTCTCGGCAGATGGCACCGCGGTTGAGAATGTGCGGGTGATCTTTCACCAGCAACCCGCCTGGGCCTCGACGCTGCATTACGGCTCGCGGCTGGTCTTTGACCGGCAGGGGATGCTTTTTGTCACCACCGGCGAGCGCTCGCTGCCCGAGCCGCGCAAACTTGCGCAGGATCTGACCACCGATCTCGGCAAGGTCATCCGCATCGACCCCGAGACCGGCGCCCCTGCCCCCGGCAATCCGCGCTTTTCGGGCGTCGAGGCGCGTCCCGAGATCTGGTCCTATGGCCATCGCAACCTGCAAGGCGCGGCGCTCGATCCCGCGACCGGCGCGCTCTGGACGGTCGAGCACGGGCCCAGAGGCGGCGATGAGCTGAACCGACCCGAGGCAGGCAAAAACTACGGGTGGCCGCTCATCACCTATGGCGAGGATTACAGCGGCAAGCCGATCGGCAAGGGCCAGACCGCCGCGCCGGGACTGGAGCAGCCGGTCTATTACTGGGATCCGGTGATCGCGCCCTCGGGCATGGTCTTTTATGAGGGCGCGATGTTTCCCGAGATGAAAGGCGACATCCTGATCGGCGGCTTGCGCGGCGAGGCGGTGGTGCGGCTCAAGATGTCGCAGGGCCGCGTCGTGGGCGAGCAGCGTCTGCTTGAGGGCATCGGTCGGGTGCGCGATGTCGCGGTCGCGCCCGATGGGGCAATCTATCTGCTGACCGATGCCGACAAGGGCGCGCTGATCCGGGTCACGCGCAACTGAGCGCTGCCTGATCCGGCAGTGGGGGCCAAGATCCCTGCGCGGTCAGACCGGATGCTGGATCCGGTCGGCCTCGTCTTCGGGGGAGAGGCCAAGCGCCGCCAGCCCGACCTCGAGGAAATCAGCCAACTGCGGCTCGGCGGTCAGATAATCGCCCGGCCGTTCGCCGCGTTCGGCCTGCGCGGTCTCGAAAGCCTCGGAAAGCTCGTCCGGCAGGAAGGTCTCACGACCGACCCACATGATCGCGACCAGCCCCGCAAGCTCATCGGCATTGAGCCCGTCGAGAAACTCGCGCAGCTCGGCGCGGGCGGCATTGCCATGGGCGCTGTCAGCCTCGCGGGCCAGCAAGATGACGAAGGCGATCTTATCGGCGGTGACGTGAAGCATCGGACCCTCCTGCTGCCATGTTGAGCCAATGGGACCATCCGTCAAGCGCCGTCAGCGCCCAAACAGCCGCTCGATATCGGAAAGCTTCAGCTCGACCCAGGTCGGGCGCCCATGGTTGCACTGACCCGAGCGCGGCGTCCGCTCCATCTCGCGCAGAAGCGCATTCATCTCCTCCGCGCTCATCCGCCGCCCCGAGCGGACCGAGCCGTGGCAAGCCATCGACGAGAGCACTGCATCGACCCGCGCCTTCAGCCGATCCGAGGCGCCCTGATCGGCGAGATCGTCCAGAATGTCGCGGATCAGCCCCTTGGCGTCGAGCTTGCGCAGCAGCGCGGGCACCTCGCGCACGGCAATCGCGCCGCCGCCGAAGGGCTCGATGACCAGCCCAAGCCCGGCGAGCTCGTCGGCAATCGCCAAAATCCGCGCGGCATCGCCTTCGGAAAGCTCGACGATTTCGGGGATCAGCAGTGCTTGCGCGGCAATGCCCCGGCTTTCGGCCTGCGCCTTCAGCCGCTCATAGACCAGCCGCTCATGCGCCGCATGTTGGTCGACGATGATGAAACCGTCGCGGGTCTGCGAGACGATCCAGTTTTCGTGCAACTGCGCCCGTGCCGCCCCCAAGGGCGCGTCATCGGGCACGGCGGTCTCGGGCTCGACACGGGCCGAGGCGGTGGCAAAGCCCGCCGCGTCAGCAAATCCCGGCGCTTCGGCAAAGCCCGGCATCTCGGGCGGGGCCTGAAAGGCAAAGGCCGTGCTGACCGCCTCGGCCGAGGGACGCGGCGCGGACCATGACGGCGCGGGGCGGTAATCGGACTGATAGGCCGGGCGCAGCAGCGGCTGATCGGCAAAGGGCTCGGGCCGGGCGACGTTCAGCACCGCAGCCCCTCCGGTCGAGGAGGCGCGATGCCCCGCCCCGGCCAAGGCATGGCGCAGGGCCGAGACCACCAGCCCGCGCGCGGCATCGGGCTCGCGGAAGCGAACCTCGGCCTTGGCGGGATGGACGTTCACATCGACCGAATGGGGGTCGCAGGTCAGAAAGAGCACCGCCGCCGGATGCCGGCCGCCCGCGAGCACATCCATATAGCCCGCGCGCAGGGCTCCGGTCAGCAGCTTGTCGCGGACCGGGCGGCCATTCACGAAGAGATGCTGCGCCACCGCCGTGCCGCGCGAATAGGTCGGCAAGGCCGCAAATCCGGTCAGGGTCAGCGCGTCGCGGGTCGCGTCGATCGGCAAAGCATTGTCGATGAAATCGCGCCCCATCACCCGCTCGAGCCGGGTTTGCAGCGCGCCAAAGAGCTCGCCCTGTTCGGCATCGGCGCGAAAGAGCACCCGGCCCTCGTCCTCATCGGTCAGGGTGAAGGCGACATAGGGCTCGGCCATGGCGAGGCGGCGGATGGTCTCGATGACGGCCTGCGTCTCGGCCCGGTCCGAGCGCATGAATTTGAGCCGCGCCGGCGTCGCGAAAAAGAGATCGCGCAGCTCGACCACAGTGCCGCGATTGCCCGCCGCCGGGCGAACCTCGCCGCCGCGCCCGCCCGCGACGGTGATCTGCGCCGCGTCATGGCCCTCGGCGCGGCTGGTGATCGTCAGCCGGCCGACCGCGCCAAGGCTGGGCAGCGCCTCGCCGCGAAAGCCGAAACTGCGGATGTCGAGCAAATCCGAGCCGTCGATCTTCGAGGTCGCGTGACGCGACAACGCCAGCGGCAGGTCGGCGCCGGTCATGCCCCAGCCGTCGTCGCTGACGCGGATCAAGGCTTTGCCGCCCTTGGAAATCGCCACGCCAATCCGGCTCGCGCCCGCGTCGAGCGCGTTCTCGACCAGCTCTTTCACCGCCGAAGCGGGTCGCTCGACCACCTCTCCGGCGGCGATCCGGTTGGCAGCGGATTCGTCGAGCTGACGGATGACAGGACGTATTTGGGGGGTCTCGCTTTTCATACCGCGAAATATAGCAGAGCCAGAGACAGGCGGAAGGAATTTCCACCCGGCGGCACATTCAGACGGAACTGATCGGGCAGGATTCGCGCTTCTTTCAGACAAGTCGTTCAAATTAGCGGAGAACAGCAATGAAAAAGACAGTCGTCTTCCTGCTTTGCGGCGTCACCCTGACCCTCGCCGCTTGCGGGCCGAATACGGCCACCCGGGCCACCACCGGCGCGGCCACCGGAGCCGTCGTGGCGGGCCCAGTCGGCGCGGTTGCAGGGGCTGCTTTGGGCGGCACCGGCGCGGTTCGCGTCAAGTAACCGCAGCCCCCAATCACCAATCATCAATCGCGTCTCAGATCTCGGCGGCTCCGGGGGCTTTCCCCCGGAACCGGCCCTTGGCTGGGTTGCCGGTCAGTTCGTTGCCGCTTCCGGCTCTTTGGCCGGGGCGGCGTCGCTGGCGGTCGTGGCCGAGGCCCCCGCAACACCGACCGGACGGCCGACCAGCACGAAGCGCAGATCGGGCGAATGCAGCATCCGCGCCGCGACCCGTTTCACGTCATCTGCCGTCACCGCTTCGATCTTGGCGTTGCGGGTGTTGACGTAATCGGCGGGCAGGCCGACCAGCTGCATTCCGGCGAGAATCCCCGAGATCTTGGAGTTACCGTCAAAGCGCAACGGGTATTCCCCGGTCAGATAAGTCTTGGCATTGTCGAGCTCTTTCTCGGTCACGCCCTGCGCCATGCGGTCCCATTCGGTCTTGGTCAGCTCGACCGCCTCGGCGACCTTGTCATTGGCCGAGGCCATGCCACCGCGCCACAGATCGCCGTAAAGCCCGTTGTCGAGCGTCGTGCTGACGCCATAGGTCAGGCCGCGCTTTTCGCGGATCTCATCCATCAGCCGCGAGGAAAACCCGCCGCCGCCCAGAATGAAATTCGCAACATAGGCCGAGAAATAATCCGGATCGCTCATCGGCAGACCGGCCTGCGCAAAGCTGACGATGGTCTGGGGGCTGTCCCAATCGATGACCGTGGTGCCGCCGGTCAGCCCCAGTTTCGCGGGCTGGGGCAAGGGTGCGGTGCCGGTCGCGGGCAGATCGCCCAGAACCTTGTCGAGCAGCGCGCCCAGCTCGGCCCCGGTGATGTCGCCCGCGGCAGAAACCAGCACGCGGTCGCGGGCCAGCACGCGGTTCTTGGCATCCAGCAGATCGTCACGCGTCAGCTTGCCGACCGTCTCCAGCGTGCCGTTGATCGAGCTGCCATAGGGGTGGTCGCCCCAAGCCTGCCGCGCCATTTCCTTCGCCGCAATCGAGGAGGGATCGGTGTTTTCCGAACGGATCGCCAGCTCGACCTGCGAGCGCACGCGGTCAATCGCCTCTTGGTCAAAGCGCGGCGTGGTCAAGGCGGTTTTCAGCACATCCGCGACCTCATCGCGGTTGTCGGTCAGAGCGCGGGCGGTCACGATCAGGGCGTCATCGCCCACGTCGAAATTCACATCCGCGCCGAGCTCTTCGATCTTCTGGGCGAATTGGGTCGAGTTCATCTCGCCCGCGCCCTCTTCGAGCGTCGCGGTCATCAGATTGATCGCCCCACGCTTTTCGGGCGCATCAAGGCTCGCGCCGCCTTTGAACATCAAGGTGAAGGCGGTGAAGGGGATCGAGTGATCCTCGACCAGCCAGGCCTTGACGCCGCCCGGAGACGTGACCTGCTGGATCTCGATCGCGCCAGCGGGCAGGCTCGCGAGCAGAAGGAAGCAGAGAGATGCGAAGCTGCGGCGGATCATTGGGCCACCTCCTGAGTCGAGTTGAGCGGCGCATTGGCCGGAGCCGCAGGCGCGTCAGCCGCAGCGGTCGCGTCAGCCGGGCCTGCGGGCAAAAGCCAGCCCGTCACCGAGGCCTTACTGGTCAGCACCTTCTCCGCCGCGGCGCGGATGTCATCGACCGTCACCGCCGCGAGAATCGTCGGCCAGTCGTTCACATCCTCGACCGACAGACCGACCGCCAGACCCTGCCCGTAATCATAGGCGCGGCCATGGGCGGAATCCTGTTTGTAGACCTGCGCCGCGCGGATCTCGGTTTTGACGCGTTCAAGCTGGGCGGGATCGGGGCCGTCCTTGAGGAAATCGGCCAAAGCCTGATCGAGTGCCGCTTCGGCGTCCGCATTGCTGACCCCCGGCCCCGGCATCAGCGTGATCGCGAAGGTGGTCGGATCGACCGACATCCCGTCATAGGAGACGCCCGCATAAAGCGCCTTGCCGGGCAGGACGACCTTTTGCGCCAGCACCGAGGTCTGGGCAGAACCGCCCAGCAATTCGGCCAGAAGCGTCAAAGCGGCGGCCTCTTTCTGATCGCCGGGCTTGCGCTGCGCGGCCAGAATCGTGCGCACCATGCTCGGCTGCGGCACGCGAGCGTCGACGCGCTCCATCCGGCGGGGTGAGGCCTGTTCGGGCTCTTGCGGGCGCGCTTTGCGCGGCGCATCGGGTTTGGCCGGGATCGGGCCGTAATATTTCTCGGCCAATTGGCGGACCTTTTCAGCCGAGACATCGCCCGCCACCACCAGAACAGCGGCATTCGGGGCGTAATGGCGGCTGTACCAATCCAGCGCGTCGTCGCGGGTCAGCCCCTCCATCTCTTGGCGCCAGCCGATCACCGGGCGGCCATAGGGGCTGTTGTAATACTGAACCGCATTGCGCTCTTCGCCAAAGAGCGCCGAGGGATCGCTGTCGGTGCGCTGCGCGCGTTCGGCCAGCACGACCTGACGCTCGGCCTGCCAATCATCGGGGCCGATGCGCAGATTTTCCATGCGGTCGGATTCCATCTCCATGATCAGCGGCAGGCGGTCACTGGCGATGCGCTGGAAATAGGTGGTGAAATCATAGCTGGTGAAGGCATTGTCCATGCCGCCATTGGCGGTCACGGTTTTCGACAGCTCGCCGGGCGCGAGCTTTTCCGTGCCCTTGAACATCAGATGCTCGAGGTAATGCGCAATCCCGGATTTGCCTGCGGTTTCATCGGCAGAGCCGATCTTATACCACACCATTTGCACGACGACCGGGGCGCGGTGGTCTTCGATGACCACGGCCTCCAGCCCGTTCGGCAAGGTGAAATGACTGATCCCCTTCGGCATCTCTGCAAAGGCCGGGGCGGCAGAGACCAGAAGGGCGAGGGCGGCAAGACGCATGAAGATGCTCCGGTTCGGATAGTCTCGCCAAACCTGCCCCGCCGCCCCGGGCAGGGCAAGGCCACGCGCTGTCATCAAAGCGTGAACCCGTGACAAAAGACGCAAAAGGAGGCGCAAGCGCCCCCTTTTTCGATCCTCAGCGGGCTGCGCCGATCACTTGCGCATGTGATCGGGGGCCTGTGCTTTCTTCGGTGCGGTCACGGCCCCGGTCGCGCTATAGCCGCGCGGCGGTGCCGAAGGGGTCTGCACGCCGGTGGTGCGCCAACGCTCGATCTCGGTCCAGCTGTCGAGCGTCATCGGCTCATAGGCGCGGTAATAGACATTGGTATGGGCGATGACTTCGAGCAGGCGGCGCGAGTGGCGGCTGCGCCAGGCGAGATCTTCCTGCGCGGTCACTTGCCGGATATTGCCCTCGCGGCCAAGTCGGCCGGTATAGGCGAGAAGCGCGCCATCGGCCGCGCCGACGCCCTGCGCCGAAAGCTGGGCCGGATTGCCGCCAAGCGCCGCGACCGCATCGGCCGCCGGGGTCGGGTCGGTGATGTTCGAGCCGCCCGGCGTCGGCGCAGGCAGCGCGTTCAGATCGGTCGGGATCGTCAGCGGCTTGGTCGGCACGATCGCAAATTCATCGGGTCCGCGCTGATCCGATTTGATGCTCATCAGATGCGGATCGGTGCTACACGCCGCCAGCGTCAGCATGGTCATCGTCAGCAGAGTTGCCCGCAGCCGCATCGTCACGTCCCTTTCGCCCGTTTGAGCCCTTCTAGCGTTATTTGCCCGCCCCGTCACGGGTCTTATCGTCGGCTTTGCTGCGCGACGACGTGCTCTTGCCGACAGGCTTTGCGCCTGCCGCTGTCGCGCTGTTTCCTGCGGACTTCGCCGCCGCTTTGGCACTGGTCTTTGCCGCGGGTTTGGTCTCGGCCTCGCCCGCCGTCTCGCTGCGCTCGCGCCGCAGCGGCGGTTGCAGGAAAAGCCCCACCGCGCCCGCAAAGATCGCGATATCGGCGACGTTGAAACTATAGGGGTTTTGCCAGCTCGGCAGCGACATGTTCAGGAAATCGGCCACCGCGCCATAGGTCATCCGGTCGATGACATTGCCAAGCGCGCCGCCGATCAAAAGCCCGGCAGAGATCTGCGCAAAGGCCGAATGGACGGTGTTTCGCAGCCAGATCCAGACCCAGACGCAGACCGCGACAGCCACTGCGACCAGCACCCAGCGCATCACTTCGACATCGCTGGCGAAGAGCCCGAAGTTCACCCCCTGATTCCACGCCATGCGCAGATTGAGCCAAGGATAGAACACATCGACTTCGCGCACGCGGTCGAGCTTGAGGATATGGATGACGTAATATTTGAGCAGCTGGTCGATCAGCAAAACACCGATCGCCACCGAAAGCACGCGCCGGGTTTCAGCCCGGGGCGCGGGATCTTCGGTCACCGCCTGCACAGAGCTGCGACCAGAGCCCGAGGCTATGCGCTCGGTCTTCGGCGTCGCGGCTTTGCGCGCGCGGGGCTTCGGGGCCGCCGGGTCGCCAGACTCGGCAGCTTTGGCCACGCGGGGCTTTTTCGGCTTGGGCTCTTGCTCTTCGTCGCTCATGCCGGCCGGTTCTCAGTGGCGGAAATGGCGCTGGCCGGTAAAGACCATGGCAAGACCGCGCTCATCGGCGGCAGCGATGACTTCATCGTCACGCATCGAGCCGCCCGGCTGGATCACCGCAAGCGCGCCGGCATCGGCCAGAGCGATCACGCCATCCGCGAAGGGGAAGAAGGCATCCGAGGCCACGACCGCGCCTTGCGTCAGCGGCTGGGCCAGACCCAGCGCCTCAGCCATGTCCTGCGCCTTGCGCTGCCCGATCCGGGTCGAATCGATGCGGCTCATCTGGCCCGCGCCGATCCCGACCGTTGCCAGATCCTTGGCATAGACGATCGCATTCGACTTGACGTGTTTGGCGACGGTCCAGGCGAAGAGCAGATCCTTCAGCTCGGCCTCGGTCGGCTGACGCTTGGTCACGACCTTGAGGTCGGCAGGCCGGATCACGCCATTGTCCCGGCCCTGCACCAGAAAGCCACCCGCGACCTGACGGAAGGTGTCGCCCGCCGCCGCCGGATCAGGCAGGCCGCCGGTGGTCAGCAGACGCAGGTTTTTCTTCGCCGCAAAGATCTCGCGCGCTTCATCGGTCGCATCGGGGGCGATGACGACTTCGGTGAAGATCTCGGTGATCGCGCGGGCGGTTTCAGCGTCGAGCGTCGTGTTCAGCGCGATGATCCCGCCAAAGGCCGAGGTCCGGTCGCAGTCGAAGGCGCGGCGATAGGCCTCGCCCGCGCTGGCGCCAGTCGCCACACCGCAGGGATTCGCGTGCTTGATGATCGCGACCGCCGGGCCCTTGGCCGGGTCGAATTCGGCGACCAGCTCAAAGGCGGCATCGGTGTCGTTGATGTTGTTGTAGGAAAGTTCCTTGCCCTGCCATTGCTTGGCCGTCGCCACACCGGCCCGGTTCGAGCCGTCGGTGTAGAAAGCCGCCGCCTGATGCGGGTTCTCGCCATAGCGCAGGGTCTGGGCCAAGGTGCCAGCAAAAGCGCGGCGGCGCGGGGTTTCCTCGCCAATCGCCTTTGCCATCCAGGTGGACACAGCCGCATCATAGGCCGCCGTGCGCGCATAGGCAGTCTGGGCGAGCTTCTGGCGGAAGCTATAGGTGGTGTCGCCGTCGTTCGCGTTCAGCTCTGCCAGCAGAGCGGCATAGTCCTGAACATCGGTGATGACGCTGACGAATGCGTGGTTTTTCGAGGCCGCGCGGATCATCGCCGGGCCGCCGATATCGATATTCTCGATACAGGTGTCGTAATCGGCACCTTTCGCCACGGTTTCCTCGAACGGGTAGAGGTTCACGACCAGAAGGTCGATCATCCCGATCTCATGGGTCGCGGCCGCGGCCATATGCTCGTCATTGTCGCGCAGGGCCAGAAGGCCGCCGTGAACCACCGGATGCAGCGTCTTGACGCGGCCATCCATCATCTCGGGGAAGCCGGTGACATCGGCCACGTCGATCACGGTCAGGCCCGCCTCGCGCAGGCTTTTCGCCGTGCCGCCGGTCGAGAGGATTTCGATCCCCCGCGCGGAAAGGTCACGGGCGAACTCGACCAGACCGGTCTTGTCGGAAACGGAAATCAACGCGCGGCGCATCGGAACGCGGTCACTCATCGGCAGGGCCCCCAATTTGTGTTGGCCTCACCTACCCTCTGCCCGCGCCAAGGTCCAGCCAATCTGCATCGCCTGCCCGGTCAAGACCGCGGTAAGGACGATCTGCCGCGTCGGAACCGGCCCGGCTTGCGCGGGATCCAGCCAACAGGAGGGCTCGATGCGCAGTTCCGCCGTGCCGTCATGCGAGAAATACCAGTCATCGCCATGGGCCAGCCGCAGATGAACGAAATCGCCCTCGACCTCGGGCGTGACCTCGGCGTGCAGGTGGAAGCGCAGGTCAAAACCGATGCCCGCACGACCCGCATCGCTGACGATCTCGGCCAGCCGGGCCTGCGCGACCTCGTCGAGCGCCGCGATCGAATCCTCGCCGTCCAGCACGAAGCCGTCGGGATCGAGCCAAAGCTCGCGCAGATGGCTGAGCCCGTGACTGGCCATCCAGCCGTCATGGCCCGCCAGCATATGGGCGACGGTGCCGGAATGAGGCAGGCCGAAATCCGGCCCGATCAGGCGGCCCTGCCCGTCATAATCCCCGGCCCAGACATTCTCCGGGCGCTGGGTCAGCACATCGGGCGCCGCGCCGGGATCGCCCGCCGCCGGACCCAGCCGCGACGAGGACAGCCCGGCCAGACAAAGCGTCGAATGGCAGGGCGTCGCCCGGCTCGCCCGCGCCCAGATCGGGCCAAAGCCCATGCCCGGGCCGCAGGACACGATGAGCGGCTGGCGCGCGACCGTCATCTCGAAGGCCAGCGTCGAGGCGTGCCCCGTCGCCGCAGCCACCCCGGTCGGCGGCGCCGCCGCGTCAAGGATCACCGTCGTGCGCCCGCGCACCATCCGCGCAAAGCCCATCGCCTGACCGCGCGCCGAGACCGCGGGGCCGGGCGCCGCGCGCAGGCAATGGTCAAGCCGCCCCGGCACGCCGCGTCCGCCGCCGTGAAACTGCGGCAACGCGCCATCGGCATGG
Organism: Paracoccus aminophilus JCM 7686; assembly: GCF_000444995.1. NCBI lineage: Bacteria > Pseudomonadati > Pseudomonadota > Alphaproteobacteria > Rhodobacterales > Paracoccaceae > Paracoccus > Paracoccus aminophilus. The sequence goes on from NC_022041.1 coordinate 3,392,728, forward strand.
CGTAGCGCGCGCAGGCTTGGCGCCATCTCGCCGACGCTTGCGAGAAGCTGCGGCGGGGCCTCGATCCCGGCCTCACTCGCGGCCTCGACCGTCCAGACCAGCAGCGTGCAGGCATCGAGCAGGGATTCGGGCGAGCGCGGCTGCATCAGCGTCTCGGCCCCCATCGCCTCGGCCTCTTCGCCAAGCGCGATCAGCGCGGGCATGACCAGATGTTCGGCGCCGCGCAGATAGATGGTGGCGACGGCCAGACCAGCCAAAGTTTCCAGCCGGGGTTTGCCGTCGGGGCTGGTGTGCCAATGCTCGGCCAGAAAGTTCACATGCTTTTCAAGCGATTCGAAAAACGGCTCCGAGCCGTTGCGATCAAGGCCGGGCAGGACCATGCCGGAATGGAAGATCCAGCGCAGCACGCGCTTGCCCGCAACCTCGGGCGCCCATTCGACCGCGCCCGGCGCGGCCTCGGGGTGATCGGCGATCCAGTCGAGCACGCGGCGCTGGACCACCGCCCGCGCCGGATGGCTGGCCAGAGCCGCCAGATCATCGAGCCAGCCAAAGCCGTGCAATTCGCTTGCGACATTGACCGGAAGCCCGGGCGTGGCAAAGGGATCGCCCTTGAGCACATGCCCGGCGAGCTGAAGCTCTCCGCCCAGAATCTGGCTGCCACGATCGACATTGCCGATCGCCTTGGGTTCAGGCCGGTGCACGAAGCCTCGGGCCGGAGATGGGGTCGGAGGCAAATCGTTCATGGCCGCCCGGAAAATTGGATGCGTTGAGATTAGGTTGCGTCGGCAGCAAGGCGCAAGCGCGCGATGTAAAACCCGTCCATTCCGCCACGCTCGGGCCACAGATCCGGGCGCAGCCGCAGCCCGCCCTCGGGCGTGATCCATTCGGGCGCAATGCCGGGCACGGTCGGCGGCTCGACCGTCAGGCCGGGATGGCGCGCCAAAGCGGCGCGGATCTGCTCTTCGCCCTCGGCTGGCAGAAGCGAGCAGGTCGCATAGACCAGCCGCCCGCCGGGTTTGAGCTGTTCGAGCGCATGGTCGATCAGCTCGGCCTGAAGCGCGACGATCTCGGGGATCTCGGTATCGTCGCGGATGAGCGGCAGATCGGGATGGCGGCGAATCGTGCCGGTCGCCGAACAGGGCGCATCGAGCAGCACCGCATCCAGAGGCGCCTCGGCCTGCCATTCCAGCGCGTCACTGGCGACAAGCGTCGCCGACAGCCCGCAGCGCGCCAGATTTTCCGCGACACGCGCTAAGCGATGCTCGGAAATGTCGATGGCGGTGACCTCGGCGCCTGCGGCTGCAAGCTGCATGGTCTTGCCGCCCGGCGCGGCACAAAGATCGGCGATTCGCTCGCCCGGACGTGGATCGAGGATGACCGCCGCCAGCGCGGCCGCCGCATCCTGCACCCACCAATCGCCCGCCTCATAGCCCGCCAGCGCCGAGACCTGCGTCCCAACCGGCAAGCGGTGCGAGCCGGTCGGCAGCGCCTCGCCCGGCGCTTCACGCCCCGGCTTCGCGGTCAGATCAAGCGATGCGCCCGCCTCATGGGCGGCCTCGATCGCCTGCGCGACCTCTTCGCCCCAAGCGGCGACCACGGGCTCGCGCAGCCAATCGGGCATCTCTTGCGGCGTGAGGCTCGCCCAAAGCGCGCCTTCATCGGCAACCTTGCGCAGCACCGCATTGACCATGCCTGCCGCTGCCTGCCCCTTCTGGCCCATGCCACGCGCCAGAGCGACAGCGGCATTGACGACGCCGTGGGGCGCCTCGCCCAAGGCCAACAGTTCGACCGTGGCCAGACGCAGCAGCATCAGGATTTCAGGGCGCGGACGGCGGGCGAGATGCTTGTCCAGCACCGGCTCAAGCCGTCCGACCCGGCGCAGGGTTTCCAGCGCAAGTCGGCGGGCTCGGGCCTTTTCGGCCGGGGCCAGACGCTCGATCACGCCCGCGGCCTCGTCCAGCGTCTGGCCGGTGGCCACCGCGTCGAGCAGCCGCAAAGCGCCCGCACGTGAGCGGTCGGGGCGTGGTTTGTCCCCGCCAGCGCCGGTGACAGCGCCCATCCCTGCGCCACTGCGCGCGGGCTTGCCCTGATCGCTGCGCCGTTTGCCCGCGCCTTGCGCGCCCGATCCTTTGCCGTGCTTGTCCAAAACCGACCCCATGCCTAGATTGAACCTCTCTAGCCCCAAGCGGAAGAAACCGCCATGACCGACCCGACGCCCAAAGACATTCCCGCAGCCGCCCAGCGCGCCCTCGCTGAAGCCGAAGAGCGCCGCAAAAATGCCAAACCGTTGAATCTGCCGACCGAGCTTGGCGGACGTGATGGCCCCGAGCCCGTGCGCTACGGCGATTACGAGCGCAAGGGAATCGCGGTCGATTTCTGATCCGAACCCCGCAAGCCTCTTTGGCGCCATGGCCCGCCCGTCATAAGCGCGTCACGATTCTCGCAAAACCGTGACCGGGGTTTTTGGTCTCGTTTACTTGCCATTGGGTATCCCGGTAGAAGAGTGACGCCGGAACACGCACCCGCCTGACGAGGAACGAAACCGCATGCCCTGCCGCAAGATGATCCGGTGGCCTCTGGCCGCCGCGACGATCGCGATCCTGATCGCCAGCCAATCCCTCGGACAGGGCTTTCCGGGCGGACGGGGCGGAGGCGGCGGCAAGGGTGGTCCGCAGGGGCCGCGCGATGTCGGCACCATCACGGTGACGCAGGAAGATGTCCCCTATGTCGTGACCCTGCCGGGCCGCGCCGTCGCCTTTCAGGAAACCGGCATCCGCCCGCAGGTCGGCGGAGAGCTGCGCGAGGTGGTCTATCACCCCGGCCAGCCGGTGAAGATCGGCGATGTGCTGTTCCGCATTGACCCCGAAACGCTGGCCGCCGCGCTGTCTGCCGCAGAAGCGCAGGTGTCGGGGGCCGAGGCCAGCCTGTCTTCGGCGCAGGCCACGGTCGAGCGCTATCGCAAGCTGGAACGCTCCAGCGTCAGCTCGGTCGATCTGACCAATGCCGAGGTCTCGCTGAAACAGGCGCAGGCCCAACTCAAATCCGCCGAGGCCGCTCGCGACACCGCCGCGCTCGCGCTCAAGCGGACCGAGATCACCAGCCCGATCGACGGGATGCCGGATGTGCCGCAGGTCTCGGTCGGGGACATTCTGACCGCGAACCAGGCGGCGGTGCTGACCACGATCACCCAGATTGATCCGATCTATGTCGATGTCACCCAGTCGAGCGCGCGCATTCTCAAGGCGCGCGAAAGGGTCGAGGCGGGCAGCCTCTCGCCCGCGGACGGGTTCGACATGTCGCTGCGGCTGGAAACCGGAGAAGCCTATTCCGGCAAGGGCCAACTGGTGAGCCCGGGCATCACGGTTTCGCCCACCACCGGCACCGTGCCGATCCGGCTGCAATTCGACAATGCGCAAGGGCTGATCCTGCCCGGCCAGTTCCTGCGCGTTGAACTGACCATGGGCCAGACCCGGGCGGTGCTGATCCCGCAACGCGCGACGCGGCGGGCTTCGGACGGGACGCTGACCGCCTTTGTCGCCCGCGACGGCAAGGCGCAGCAAGTGACGCTGACCGAGGCGGGCAGCTATCGCAATTCATGGATCGTGACGCAGGGCATTTCCGAGGGCGAGCAGGTCATTCTCGACGGGCTCGAAAATCTGCGCGTCGGGGCCGAGGTGAAGCCTTTGCCCGTCACCATCGACCAAAACGGCGTCGTGCGAGACAGCGCACCAACCACAGGCGCGGCCACCGATGCACCCGCGGGACAGGCGGGCGCTCCGTCAGGGCAAGGCTCCGACGGGTCTGGCGCGCGCGGCACAAGGGGGGCCGCGCAGCAAAGCGGCACACCTGCCGCCACAACCGCAGCCGAGCCCACGGCAGGAACCACGACCGCTGACGCCCCCGCCGCTGCGAGCGCCACCGACACCGCGCCCGCGCCGGTCGCGCAAGCGCGCAAGGCGGATTGATCCGGCATGGCACAATTCTTCATTCACCGCCCGGTCTTTGCCTGGGTTCTGGCCATCGTCACCATGCTGGCGGGAGCCTTTTCGATCTTCACTTTGCCGGTCTCGCAATATCCCGATATCGCGCCGACCACCGTGCGCATCACCGCCAATTATTCGGGCGCGACAGCGGTCGCGGTCCAGAACTCGGTCACCACCCCGATCGAGGATGCGCTGACCGGGCTTGATGGGTTGCTTTATACGGTCTCGTCCTCCTCGACCGGGCGCGCAACCATCACGCTAACCTTTGACGACAGCGTCGATCCGGTCGATGCGTTGAACGAGGTGCAATCCAAGGTCCGCTCGGTCGAAAGCCGCCTGCCGACGCCGGTGCAGACCTCGGGGGTCAGTGTCACCCGCTCGACCTCGTCGATCCTGATGGTCGGCGCGCTGGTCGATACCACCAACCGCTATAACCGCATCGAGCTTGGCAACCTGCTGGAAGAGGTCGTCGAAGGCCCGATCAAACGGGTCGAGGGCGTCGGCGGCGTCAATATTTTCGGCTCGGGCTATGCGATGCGGATCTGGCTGGATCCGCTGCGGCTGGCGCAATTCCAGCTCACGCCAGATGATATCACCGCCGCCGTCAAGGCACAGAACATGACGGTCTCGGTCGGCTCGCTCGGCACTCAGCCGGTGGTCACGGGCCAGCAGTTCACCGCGACGATCACCGCGCAAAGCCAGCTGACCTCGGTCGATGATTTCCGCAATATCTTGCTGAAATCCGGGGCCGACGGCGCGACTGTAACGCTGGGAGACGTGGCCGATATCGAGATCGGGCAAGAGCGTTACGGCTCGGATTCGCGCTTCAACCAGATGAACGCCTCGGGCTTTGGCGTGAACCTTGCCAATGGCGCCAATGCGGTCGAGACCGCCGCAGGCGTGCGCACGGCGCTGCAAAACCTCAAGGCGGCGCTGCCCGATGGTGTCGAGGTCCGCACCGCCTATGACACCGCGCCCTTTGTCGAACTGTCGATCGAGAAGGTCTATCACACGCTGATCGAGGCAATCGTCCTCGTGTTTCTGGTCATCCTGATCTTCCTGCAAAACTTCCGCGCAACGCTGATCCCAATCATCGCGGTGCCGGTCGTGTTGCTGGGCACCTTCGGCGTGCTGGCGGTGCTGGGCTATTCGATCAACACGCTGACGATGTTTGCCATGGTGCTGGCCATCGGCCTGCTGGTCGATGACGCCATCGTCGTCGTCGAAAACGTCGAGCGCGTCATGGCCGAGGACAATATCGGCCCGGTCGAGGCGACCGAGAAAAGCATGACCCAGATCACCGGCGCGCTGATCGGCATCGTCGTCGTTCTCTCGGCGGTGTTCTTGCCGATGGCCTTCATGCCGGGCTCGACCGGGGTGATCTATCGCCAATTCTCGGTGACGATCATCTCGGCCATGGTGCTGTCGCTCGCGGTGGCGCTGATCCTGACGCCGGCCATGTGCGCGACCATGCTCAAGCCGAACCACGGCCCGACCCGTTTTGCGCCCGCGCGCTGGTTTAACGCGGGTTTCGAGCGGCTGACCAACGGTTATGGCAGCACCGTCCGCCGCACCTTGCGCCGCCCCTTTCTGGTCATGGTCGTGCTGGCCGCGATGACCTTTGGCGTCGCCGATCTCTTTGGCCGCATGACCTCGACCTTCATCCCGACCGAGGATCAGGGCGTGCTTCAGGTGCAGGTCAATCTCTCGGAGGGCACGACCTCGGCGCAAACTGCGGCGGTGGTCGATCAGATCGAGACCTATCTCCTCAAGGACGAGAAAGAGACGGTCGATTCGGTCTTCACCGCGCTGGGGTTCGGCTTTGCGGGCACCTCGCAGGCTCGCGCGATGATGTTCGTGAAACTGCGCGATTTCGGCGAGCGCAGCACCGAGGCGCAATCGGCCAAGGCCCTTGCCGCGCGCGCCAATGCGAAATTCGGGAACAACCGCGCCGGGCGGATCACCTTCATGCAGCCTCCGGCGATTCCGGGTCTCGGCAACTCTTCCGGCTTCAGCATGTATCTGCTCGACCTGCCAAGCGCGGGCACGGATGCGCTGGGGCAGGCCTCGGATGCGCTGAAAGATCTCGCCGCCGCCGACAGCCGTCTGCAAAACGTTGAGGGCCGCAGTACCGATGCCGAGGCCGCTTTGCGCATCGACATCGACCAGCAGAAGGCGGAAAGCTTCGGGGTGAAAGTCACCGGGGTGAACTCGATGCTCTCGACCATCTTCGCCGGGACCGAGGTCAATGACTTCGCCCTCGGCGCACAGCTGCGCCCGGTTATTGTGCAGGGCAGCGCGCCGAACCGGATGCAGCCCGAGGATGTGGACAAGTGGTATGCCCGCAATAGCACGGGCGAAATGGTGCCCTTCACGGCGTTCATGTCCACCAGATGGGAGCCGGTCGCGCCCAGCCTCGCCCGCATCGACGGCATCAACGCGATCGAGGTCACCGGACAGGAAAGCGACAGCGCGAGCTCAGGCACCGCGATGGTCGCGATGGAAGAGCTCGTCCAGCAGATCCCGGGCGGCTATGGCTCGGCATGGACCGGGCTTGCCTATCAAGAGCGCCAATCCGGCAATCAGGCGCCCTATCTTTACGCGCTCTCGGTGCTCGTGGTCTTCCTGTCGCTGGCCGCGCTTTATGAAAGCTGGTCGATCCCCTTCTCGGTCATGCTGGCCGTGCCGGTGGGGGTTCTGGGGGCCGTGGTCGCCGCGCTCGCGCTTGGCCAAACCAATGATGTCTATTTCAAGGTCGGCATTCTCACGACCATCGGCCTTGCCGCGAAAAACGCGATCCTGATCGTCGAATTCGCCCGAGAGCTTGAGGGCAAGGGCCGCGCCACGGTCGAGGCCGCGATCGAGGCGGCAAAGCTGCGCCTGCGCCCGATCCTGATGACCTCGCTGGCCTTCATCCTTGGCGTTCTGCCTCTGGCGATTGCCACAGGCGCGGGGGCGGCGGCGCAGAACTCGATCGGGATCGGCGTGATGGGCGGGATGATTTCGGCGACCTTCCTTGGCATTTTCATGGTTCCGGGCTTTTATGTCGTCGTCCGCCGCCTGACGACGCGGCGCCAGAAAAAGGAACAAACCGCATGACCGACGCCTCTCCCCGTTTGACCTCGCTGGCGCATGGCGGCGGCTGCGGTTGCAAGCTGGCGCCCTCGGTGCTGCGCGAGCTTCTGGCCGATCAGCCGATTGCGCAGGCCTTTCCGCAGCTTCTGGTCGGAACCGAAACCGCAGATGACGCCGCCGTCTGGCAGGTCGATGACAACACCTGCGTGATCGCGACCACCGATTTCTTCATGCCGATGGTCGATGATCCGCGCGATTTCGGCCGCATCGCCGCGACCAATGCGATTTCGGATGTCTATGCGATGGGCGGGCGTCCGATCATGGCTTTGGCGATTCTGGGGATGCCGATCGACAAGATGGACCCCGCCGATATCCGCGAGATCCTTGCCGGCGGACGCGAGATCTGCGCCGAGGCGGGCATCCCAGTCGCGGGCGGCCATTCCATCGACGCGCCCGAGCCGATCTATGGCCTCGCCGTGATCGGCCTTTGCCATCCCTCGGAACTGCGCCGCAATGCCGAAGCGCGCCCCGGCGACCGGCTGATCCTGACCAAGGGCATCGGCGTCGGCATCTATTCGGCGGCGATCAAGAAGGGCCTGTTGAGCGAGGCCGGGCTGGCCGAGATGGTCGCGACGACCACGCTTCTGAACAAGGTCGGCCCCGATCTCGCGAAACTGCCCGAGGTCCATGCGATCACCGATGTCACCGGCTTCGGCATTCTCGGCCACGGGCTCGAGCTCGCGCGTGGTGCCGGGCTGCGGGTCACGCTGAACCTCGCCGATCTGCCTTTGCTCACGCAGGCCAGCGCGCTGGCGGAAAGCGGGCTGCTGACCGGAGCCTCGACGCGGAACTGGATGGCTTACGGCGAGGAGGTCGCCTTGCCCGAAGGCCTGCCGCTTTGGCAGCGCAACCTGCTGACCGATCCCCAGACCTCGGGCGGGCTTCTGGTCGCGGTCGCGCCTGAGGCCGCCGATCGCGTGCTCGCGCTGATTCGCGCGGCAGGTTATCCGCTCGCCGCGATCATTGGCGAGGTCGGTGCGGGCACACCGGGCATCACCGTCGTCTAAGATCGATGCCGGGCCCCTGCCCGGCATCCTCCGCTTTGCGCGCGGGCAGCGCCCGGAAATTTTGAAACTAAGCTGCTGATTTATCGCCATAACAGATCGGCCGCCCCGCGCGCCGCCGCCTGCGTCATGGCCCCGTATCCCTGAAATCCACCGATTGCGGCGCAACCTTTGCGCGTCACGCTCTGCTCCCAACGGGCAGAGCGGCATTGGTATTTTGTGCCGATACCCGGCCTTCCGCACAGGAATATGACACCGGACAAAACATGCTAAAAGGACATATTAAGGTTGATTAAGAAACTGTTAATATGTGTGATAACCCTAACCAGTCGGTCTTGTCGCAATGTCACACAAGTTATTGTTTTCGACCAACGAACTCCTCGATTCAGGCCTTCACGGAATTTCACAGACCTCGCCTTTGACGCGTTTTCCGCTCGGCGGCGCGCAGGCCTCTGCCCAAAGCTCTGCCCCTATTTCGGGCACAACCTCGCGGCGTTGGCTTGGCCTTAGCGTATCTGCGCTGCCGCTTGTCGCGGCGCTTACCATGCTTGCGACCACAGATGCGGCCCGGGCGGCGGATGCGGTTTGCGTCGATCCGAACAATCCCTCGGCCACGGTCGGCACGCCCGCCGGGACCGGCGATTCGGTTGCTTGCGGCGAGGGCGCGGTGACGGGTTCGGCGGCTTCGGTTGTGGTCGGCGCCAATGCGACGATTGACACCCATTCGAGCGGATCTCTGGCCTTTGGCAGCGGCGCGCATATCACCTACAGCCAAGGCGCGCTGGCCTTTGGTCAGAACGCGGGGGTCAACGGTGGTGACAGCCGGGCCGGGTATAACTCGAACGGCGCCGTGGCTTTGGGCAATGGCGCCACGATTGGCGCAAGCTCGGGCGGAGCGGCGGCCATCGGCAATGGTGCCACGATCGGCAGCTTCTCTTTCAACTCGATGGCCATCGGCAATGGCGCCTCGGTCTCGAACCAGAGCGAAAGCTCGGTTGCCTTGGGCAATGGAGCAACCATTTCGGGCGCAAACTCGAACTTCTCGGTGGCCCTTGGATATCGGGCGACCGCAAGCGCGCCCTGGGCGACCGCCATTGGCCAGAACGCGCTTGCTGGCGATCAGAGCACCACGGCCATCGGCTCGGGTGCGGCCGCCGTTTACAGCAATTCCATCGCCATCGGCTCGGGCGCGGTGACGACCTATTACAACACCATCGCGCTGGGGAACAACGCCAGCGCCGGAGGCCGTTTCGGCATCGCCTTGGGCAATGGCGCGGTCAGCCAGAACGACAATTCGGTGTCGATCGGCAGTGCGGCGCAGGCGGTGTGGTCGAACAGCATCGCGATCGGCAGCAATGCGCGGATCACCTATAACAACAGTGTCACCATTGGGTCGGATTCCAGCGCCGAGGGCAATGCCGTCGCGGTGGGCCAAAGTGCGACGGCGGCCGGAACCTTTGGCGTGGCCGTCGGCAATGGCGCCGTCGTCGGGCAGCGTGGCTATTACGGCGTGGCCATCGGCAACGGGGCAAGCGTGAGCACGAGCTATGGCGTCGCCATCGGCAACGGCGCGATCTCGGGCGAGGCCAATGCCTTGGCCGCAGGCAATGGCGCGACGGCCTCTGGGTTGTCGTCGCTGGCCTTTGGTCAGAGCGCTGTAGCGACGGCGCAAAACGCCATGGCCTTCGGCACCAGCAGCGCGGCGCGGGGCGCAAACAGCCTCGCCTTCGGGGCAAACAGCACGGCGTCGGCGGATAACAGCTTTGCCTTTGGCGCGAATGCCCAGGCCGGCACCGCCAACAGCGTGGCACTTGGCGCAAGCTCGCAGACAGCGGCGGCGGTCGGCACGGCCAGCGCGACGATTGCGGGCACGAGCTATACCTTCGCCGGGGGCACACCGGGCGGCACGATCTCGGTCGGCTCGGATACGCTTCAGCGCACGGTGACCAATGTCGCGGCAGGGCGGCTGAGCGGGACCTCGACCGATGCCGTGAATGGCAGCCAGCTTTTCGCCACCAATCAGGCGGTGAATGGGCTGAACACCAGCGTCACCAACCTCAACACCAATGCCCTGCAATGGAGCACCGCGCTTGGTGCTTATGACGCGAGCCATGGCTCGGGCGCGCCGCAGCAGATCACCAATGTCGCCGATGCCGCGCTGACGGGCAGCTCTACCGATGCGGTCAACGGCCGCCAGCTTTTCGCGACCAATCAGACCGTCGCCGGGCTGAACACCAATGTCACCAACCTCAACACCAATGCCCTGCAATGGAGCACCGCGCTTGGTGCTTATGACGCGAGCCACGGCTCGGGCGCGCCGCAGCGCATCACCAATGTCGCCGATGCCGCGCTCTCGGCCACGTCGAGCGATGCGGTCAACGGTCGCCAGCTTTTCGCGACCAATGAGCTGGTTTCCGGGTTGAGCAATGATCTGGGCAACCTCAACGCGAACGCGCTTTTGTGGAATGCCTCGATCTCGGCCTTCGACGCCGGGCGTGGCTTGGGCACCGCCCACCGCATCACCTATGTCGCCGCCGGAGATCTATCTGCCGCCTCGACCGATGCCGTCAATGGCAGCCAGCTTTATGCGACCAACCAGACCGTTGCGGGCCTGAGCACCAATGCGCTGCAATGGGACGCGACGCTTGGCGCCTATGACGCGAGCCATGGAACTGGCAGCGCGCAGAACATCACCAATGTCGCCGATGGCGCGCTGACCGGCACCTCAACCGATGCGGTCAACGGCAGCCAGCTTTATGCCACCAACCAGACCGTCGCGGGCCTGAGCACCGATCTTGGCAATCTCAACGCCAATGCGCTCTTGTGGAGCAGCGCGCTCGGAGCCTTTGACGCGAGCCGTGGCGGTGTCGCGCAGCGTATCACTTATGTCGCTGCCGGAGACCTTTCCGCCACCTCGACCGATGCCGTCAACGGTAGCCAGCTTTACGAGACGAACCAGACCGTCGCCAGCAATGCGGCCACGGTCAGCAGCTATCTGGGTGGCGGCGCGGATGTCACGAATGGCGTGGCGCCGAGCTATTCGGTGCAGGGCGGCACCCATCACGATGTCGGCTCGGCCCTGAATGCGGTCGATAACAATCTGACGACGCTCAACAATCAGATCACCAATGTGGCCCAAGGCGGCACGCGTTACTTCCAGTCGAACTCGACCGGCACCGGAGCCGCTGCCAGCGGCACCGACAGCACGGCGATCGGGGCCTCTTCGGTGGCATCCGGAACGAACAGCATCGCTGCCGGGACCAATGCGCAGGCCGAGGGCAGCAATGCCGTGGCGCTTGGCGCGAATGCGGTGGCGAGCAACACCGGCGATGTCGCGCTCGGTTCTGGTTCGGTGACGCAAACGGCGGTCCAGACCTCGACCATGGAGGTCAACGGCACGACCTATCAGGTCGCGGGCAATGCGACCTCGACGGTCTCGGTGGGCGCGGAGGGCGCCGAACGCACCATCACCAATGTCGCCGCGGGCCGGGTCAATGCGACCTCGACCGATGCGGTGAATGGCAGCCAGCTTAACGCCACCAATGAAGCGATCTCGCGGCTGGACAGCAGCATCGGCACGCTCAATCGCAATGCGGTGCAATATGACAGCACGGCGGCGGGCGGCCGGGGCAATTCGATCACGCTGCAAGGCGGCGATCCGTCTGCGCCGGTGCTGATCTCGAATGTCGCGGCGGGGGTCGCCAATACCGATGCGGTGAACGTGGCCCAGCTGCACGAAAGTGCCGCGACCACGCTGTCGACGGCGCGCAGCTATACCGATACGCGCTTCGAGGCGGCGGTGCGGCGTTCGCGCGAATATACCGACACCCGCGCGGCAGAGACGCTGCGCTCGGCCAATGCCTATACCGACGAGAAATTCGCCTCGCTGACCCGTGACATCGGTGATGTGCGCCGTCAGGCCGGTCAGGCGGCGGCGATCGGGCTTGCGGCCTCGTCGCTGCGCTATGACGACCGCCCGGGCAAACTGAGCGTCGCGATGGGGGGCGGCAATTGGAAAGGCGAGAACGCCATGGCGATGGGTCTGGGCTATACGTCGCTCGACCAATCGGTGCGCGCCAACCTGTCGGCGGCCAATGCCGGCGGCGATTGGGGCGTCGGTCTGGGCGTCAGCTTCACGCTGAACTGATGCCCAAGCGCCTGATCGCCTGCCTTGTCGCGGCTTTCGCCCTCACCGGCGCCCTTTGGGTCGGTGAGGGGAGCGCCCAGCAGGCGGCCCCTGCTCCTGCGGCGGCCCCGGCTCCGGCAACGGCCCCAAGCTTCAGCATCAAGCCCTCGGATGTAGCTTTGCCCGAGGGCGTCCCCTTGGGCCAATACCGCCGCATCATCATGCCCTTCCCGAACTGGACGCTGATCTGCGATGAAAACCTCGCGGCCAAACAGCGGATTTGCAATATCACGCAAAGCCTTGTCGATGCCGAGGGTCAGGACAGTTTCAGCTGGTCGCTCGCCTCGACCGCCGAGGGCCAGCCCTTGATGATCTTCCGCTTGCCGCCCGCCGTCGGCCCGCAAGGCCGGGTCGAGTTGGAATTGGGCGATGGCAAGGGGCTGGTTTCCGTGCCGGTGCGTGATTGCGCGGCGGGCGTCTGCATCGCCTATCAAAGCGTCGGCCCGCGCCTGCGCGAAGCGATCACGCGCGGCGGCACGGTGGGCATCGGCTATCGCCTGACCGGCGCGGCAGGCGCCTCCGATATCCGGTTCGCGGTGCCGCTCGACGGGCTCAATGCCGCGCTGGATGCGATCTAGCGCGAGCGCCTAAGGGTGCCCCCGGGTCAGATCATCTCCAGCGGCACGCGGCGGGTCGGTTCGGGGAAAAGCCGGTCGAGCGCCAGCGCCACCTCTTCGTGCAAGGTCAGATCAAGCCCTGCGGCTGCGACATTCGCCTCGACATGGGCAAGGCTGGCGGCCTTGGGAATCGCCACGGTGCCCGGGCGGTTCAGCACCCAGGCGAGCGCGAGCTGCGCGGGCGAGAGCTCCAGCCCCGCCGCCAGATCCGCCAATTCGCGATGGGCGGCCAGCCGACCCTGCTCGATCGGGCTATAGGCCATCAGCGGGATGCCTCGGCCCTCCAGCCAGGGCAGCAGATCGAATTCGGGCCCGCGCCGGGTGAGATTGTAAAGCACCTGATTGGCCGCGCAGCGCGTGCCGCCCGCCGCAATCAGATCCTCCATATCCTCTTCGTCGAGATTGCTGACGCCCCAATTGCGGATCAGCCCGCGCGCGCAGAGCTTTTCCATCGCGGCGACGGTCTCGGCCAAGGGCACCTCGCCGCGCCAATGCAGCAAGTAGAGATCCAGCCGGTCGGTCCCGAGCCGGCGCAGGCTGGCCTCGCAGGCGCGGGCGAGCCCCGTGGCCGAGGCGTTCCACGGATAGGCTTTCGAGACGAGATAGACCTTGTCGCGCTGACCAGCGATGGCTTCGGCGACCAGCTCTTCAGCACCGCCATCGGCATACATTTCAGCGGTGTCGATCAGGGTCAGGCCCCGCTCGATCCCGTGGCGCAGCGCCGCGATCTCGACCGCGCGTCGCGCCGGAAGCTCGGCCATTTTCCAGGTGCCCTGCCCGAGAGCCGGAACGATATCGCCCGAAGGGAATGTCACATTGCGCATCATTCCCCGATCCTGCCCTGCCCGGTGCCACCGCGCAAGCGCCCAGAGTCTCGGCGATTGAAGAAGGCCCTCGCGCGTGGCAAGTCTGGGACCCAAGATGCCAAGGAGGCCGCGATGAACGAAGACGAGCGCCGGGAAGCCGTTGCGATGGATCAGCCGCCCTTTGCCCATCTGCTTGGGCTCAAGGTGATCTCGGCCAGCCCCGACGAGGTCGTGGCCGAGCTGCCAGTGACGGTCGATCTGAGCAACCGCAATGGCGTGCTGCATGGCGGGGCGATCATGAGCTTTGCCGATAATGTCGGCGGCACCGCGACAATGATGAACCTCGCCGAAGGGATGTCGACGACCACGGTCGAAAGCAAGACCAACTTCCTGCGCCCGATCCGCATCGGCGACACCGCACGCGCAACCGCCATCGCGCTGCACAAGGGCCGCACGATGATGGTCTGGCAGACCTCGATCACACGCGGCGACGGCAAGCTCGCTGCCGTCGTCACGCAGACCCAGCTCGTGCTGGAGTGGAAAGACGGCTGATCGTTACGCGGCCGATCCCTCTTCGGCGCGGCCGATCGTCAGCGTAATCCCGCCGAGCCCGTCGATCCCGCCCTCAAGCCGGTCGCCCGCCGTCACCGCGCCCACGCCCGCGGGCGTGCCCGTCATGATGAGGTCGCCCGGCGCGAGATGATAAAGCCGCGACAGGTCGGCAATGATCTCGGCCACGCTCCAAACCATGTCCGAAAGATGCGCGTCCTGACGGATCTGCCCGTTCAGCGCCAGATGGATCCGCTGCGCTGCCACCGCCCCGAAAGCCGCGCGCCGGGTCAGCGGGCCAAGCACCGCCGAGCCCTCGACATCCTTGCCCGTATCCCAAGGCTGGCGCTTGTCCTTGGACCGCGCCTGAAGGTCGCGGCGGGTCATATCAAGGCCCAAACCATAGCCAAAGACCACGTTTTCCACCTGATCGGCCCCAATCCGGAAGGCCGGAGCGCCGATGGCGACGACCAGTTCAAGCTCGTAATGGAAGTCTGCGGTCCCCGGCGGATAGGGCAGAACCGTGCCGCTTTCTTGCACCGCATGGGGTCCCTTGAGGAAGTAGAACGGCGCCTCGCGATCGACCTCATTGCCCATCTCTGCGGCATGGGCGGCATAGTTGCGTCCGACGCAGAAAATGCGGTTGACCGGATAGCGCCCCGCCTCATCATGGACCGCAATGGATTTCGGCGCGGCCGGGGGAAAGAGCATTTCAGTCATTTCTGCCTCCTGACGAAAGCCTCCGCAGGCAAGCGGAGGCCAGCAATACCAGCAAAGGCTAACGAATTTCACCTGCTCGCTGCCGTTGCCGAGCCGGGAGTTTCGTGGCAATAGAGATCAAAAGCAATCAAGAGCAGGCTTCGACGATGACCGATTTCGCGCAGCGCCGCACTATGATGGTCGACACTCAGGTCCGGCCGAATGACGTGACCAGCTATCCCGTGATCGAGGCGATGCTGAACGTCCCGCGCGAGGAGTTCGTTCCCGACGCCCTCCGCGATGTCGCCTATACCGGAGAGAACATTCCTCTCGGTCACGGACGGGTCGAACTAGAGCCCCGCACCCTCGGCCGCCTTCTGGAATCTCTGGACATCCAGACCAGCGATTTCGTTCTGCATCTGGGCTGTGGTTATGGCTATGCCTCGGCTGTGATCGCCCGCATCGCCGAAGGCGTGGTCGCGGTCGAGCAGGACCCCGACATGGCCAGTGCCGCGCAAGCGCGCCTGACCGATGCCGAAATTTTCAATGTCGCCGTCACGCAGGGCGACATGGCCGCGGGCTGGCCGGGACAGGCGCCTTATGACGCCATCCTGATCGGCGGCGCGATCGAGACGCTTCCCGACGCCGTGGCCGAGCAGCTGCGTGAAGGTGGACGGATCGCTGCGGTTTTCGTCGAGAATCAGCTGGGCATCGCCCGGATCGGGCACAAGCTCGATGGCCGGATCAACTGGCGCTACGCCTTCAATGCCTTCGCGCCGGTCCTTCCCGGCTTCAATCGCACCCCGAGCTTCGCGCTTTGATCGTGAACAGAAAGGCCCGGAGATGATCGCAAAAACTCTCAAGACCCTGCGTCGGCCGCTTTTTGCTGCCCTTCTCGCAGGTGCGCTGGCCGCCCCGGCTGCTGCAGAAACGCTGGCCGACACCATGGTCGACGCCTATCGCCACTCGGCTCTGCTCGATCAAAACCGCGCCGTTCTGCGGGCTGCCGATGAAGATGTCGCAACCGCGATCTCGGCGCTGCGTCCGGTGGTGCAGTGGATCCTCAAGCAAAGCTTCCAGCGCGGCGATACCACGCAGAACGGCTTCTACATCAACACCCGCCAGACCTCGCTGGCACTGCAGGCCCAGATCACGCTCTATGATTTCGGTCGCTCGCAATTTGCCATCGACGCGGCGAAGGAAAACGTGCTCGCGACCCGCTCGGCACTGGTCGGCGTCGAGCAGGACGTGCTCTTGTCGGCGGTTCAGGCCTATCTGAACGTGCGCAGCGCGATGGAGCAGGTCGATCTGCAAGAAAACTCGGTCCGCGTGCTGTCGCAAGAAGAGCGCGCCGCCAAGGACCGCTACGAGGTCGGTGAGATCACGCTGACCGACGTGTCGCAGGCCGATGCCGCCGTCGCCGCCGCGCGCGCCTCGCTGGCCGCCGCGCAGGGCAATCTGGAAGTCGCGCGCGAGACCTATCAAACCGTGACCGGCCATATGCCGAAAAACCTCGCGGCCCCGCCGAAACCGCCGAAACTGCCGCCCTCGCTTGATCAGGCGCGGATGGTTGCGCAAAAGACCCATCCGGGGATTGCACAGGCCCAGCACCTCACCGCCGCCGCCGAGCTTGGCGTCTCGGGGGCCGCGGCACAGCGCAACCCGACGATCACCGGCTCGGTCGGGGTGACCAGCTCGCGCACCCATACCTCAGCAACCGATCGCTCGCAGACGACCGATGTCGGCGTTGCCTCGATCGACATGTCGCAGACGATCTATTCGGGCGGCGCGCTGTCCGCCGCGCATCGCAAAGCCATGGCGCAGCGCGATTCGGCTCGGGCACAGCTTCTGAACACCTCGCGTCAGGTCAACCAGTCGGTCGGCACCTCCTGGTCGCGGATCGACGTGGCCCGCGCGCAGATCAAAGCGATTTCGGAACAGATCGCGGCGGCGCAACAGGCCTATGACGGCGTGCGCGAGGAAGCGACGCTTGGCGCACGGACGACGCTGGATGTGCTCGATGCAGAGCAAAGCCTGCTCGTCGCCCGCGCCAACATGATTTCGGCCGAGGTTGATCTGCAATTAGCATATTATCAACTTTTGTCCTCTATGGGTTTGCTGACGGTAGAAAACCTGAAGCTCGGGATCCCGACCTATGACCCATCGGCCTATTACAATGCGGTGCGTAACGCGCCCTACACCAGCACGCAGGGCAAAAGCCTTGATCGCGTGCTGCGCGCCATCGGCAAGTCTGAATAAGACCAGCTTCGAACCGGCTTCAGCCTGGCGGGGTGCCCGCCATGGCTGAACCGGCACCTCAGGCACATCCCGCCGAAACCTCGGAAAACATCGGTGACGTTCTCGCCTCGATCCGCCGCCTGATCGCTCAAGATGAGGCCAATCGGGCCAGCAGCGATCCCGGACAGCGCCTGCGCCAAGTCGCGCTTCAACAAGCCGAAGAACGGCGCAGCGCCCATCCCACGCCTTCGGCCAGCGAACATGAACCGCCGCTGGTGCTCGGCCATCCCGATCTGGTCCCGCCTGCGCGCCCGCCTTTCCGGCAGCCGACGCTCTCGATGCCGCGGATGCGCCCCGCGGCAGAGGACCGGGTCTTCGCCGCACAAGCAACCGGCGGCCCGGTTGTGCTGAATGAGGGCGGCTCCCCGCGCGAGCTGCACCAAGCGCCCGTGATCGCGCCCCAGCCCCAGCTCGCCGCCGTTAATGCCGAGGCGATCGCAGCGCAAACGGATGCCCCTGCGCCTTTGACGGCCCATGCGCCGGCCTTTGCGGGACGCCCGCTTCGCGCCGAAACCCCGCCCTCCGCCGCAGAGATCGCGGCACATCCGGACGCAGCCGAGACGCCGCCCGCTGAGCCCGCGCTGACGGCTCACGTTCCCGCAGAAAGCCCGACCCGTGAGCATCCGCTCGCAGTAGCCCCGCCGCCCCCTGCCGCTCTGGCCGAGGGGGAGGGCGAGAGCGAGGACTTCCACCTTTTCCTCATGCCCGAGGATGAGAACCCGCATGAAGAGCTTCTGCGTGGCCTGATCCGCGAGGCCATCCGCGACGAGCTTCAGGGCGAGCTCGGCGGCCAATTCAGCCGCAACCTGCGCCGCGTCATCCGCTCAGAGATCGAGCTGGCGCTGCGCCGCATGGGCGGCCTGCGCTAAACAAAAGGGCGGACCTTGCCGGTCCGCCCGTCTCGCTGTTCCGAGCCTTTGCGCTCAGTTCAGATATTTCTCGGGATCGACGCTTTCAAAGCCGTTGCGGACCTCGAAATGGACGATGCCCTGATTGCGGGCCTTGCCCAAGGGCGTGCCCGCGCTGACCTTCTCGCCTTTCGAGACGCTGACATTGTCGAGCCCGGCATAGACGGTCATCAAATTGCCGTCGTGACGCACCACGATGATCGGGACATTGTCGACATCGCGGGTGATCGCGGCGACCGTGCCCGCGCCAGCCGCGCTGACAGTCGATCCCGGCGCCGCCGAAATGTCGATCCCGTCGTTCTTGCCCTTGGCATAGGTCCGGGCGATGGCACCGTTGACCGGCATCCGGAAACGTCCATTGCCCGAAGCCGCCGTGCGCGAGGCACCCATATTGTTTTGTGGCACCGCAACCGGGGTCGAGTTCGGCACCGTTTTTTCTTTGGGCAAAGGCTCGGTCGAGGACGGCGGAGCGGGCGTCGGGCTGCCCGCGCCGGGCGCCGTCACCGTGGCAACCGCGCTTTTCGGGGCAGCAGCGCCCGCGACCGGGATCAGCAGATGCTGACCAGTACGCAGCGACATATCGCCCGAGAGCCCGTTCCATTTGGCCAGATCATTGACCGTGACATTATATTTGCGCGCCACTGACCAGGCGGTCTCGCCCGCAGCGACGATATGCTGCTTGGGCTGGGCGCCGGTCTGGGCCGAAACCGGGGTCGCGGGTTTGGTGCCTGCGGGCGCGAGCGTTTTCGAGGTCACGCCCTCATCGCTCGACGCGGTCGGGCGGCCGCTCGCCTGCCCGGCGAAGGGATCGGTAACCTGCCCGGTCGTCGAGATGACGCCACCGCGCGGGCCGGTGCTTTCCGCCACACGGGTCGGCAGCGCCACCACCGCGCCATTGTTCAGCACCACATTCGGATCGAGCGCGTTATATTGCGCAAGCGAGCCCGCGCTCAGCCCCAGCCGCGCGGCGATGGTGCCGACCGTATCGCCCTGCCGCGCGATCGCGACCTGATAGCCCGGGTAAGAGATCACGCCGCGCTGGTCGGGCTCGGGACGCGGGGCAGCCGCCGCGGCCGCGCCGATGGTGTTCAGCCCGCCAGAGCGGAAATCGGGGTCGAAATTGCTGAGGGTCGGGCCGTTATATTCGCCGTTCGGACCGCAAGAGGCCAGCGCCAGCGTCGTGGCCGAGGCCAAAGCCCAGAATTTAAAGCCTGTCATACACCCGTCCTTGTGTGCTCATTCCTGTGGGGGTCATGTCTGTCCCAACCCCTCGACCAGCGGTACGAAACGCACCTGCCGCAACTCATCGTAATCAAAGCCAGTTTCGGTCCGGCGCACGCGGATCAGGGTCTGCACGGCATCCGACTGCCCGACCGGCACGACCATGATACCGCCGATCTTGAGCTGCGCCAAGAGCGGCCCCGGCGGGTCCTCGGCGGCGGCGGTGACAATAATGCGATCAAAGGGCGCTTGCTCGGGCAGCCCGTAAGAGCCATCCGCGACCCGCGTCGTGATATTCGATAGATCGAGCTGGCGGAAAATCTCTTCGGCCTCGACCACCAGACGGCGGTGGCGATCAACGGTATAGACCCGGCGGCACAGAAGCGCGAGGATCGCGGCCTGATAGCCCGAGCCCGTCCCCACTTCGAGCACCTTGTCGCGGTCGCCGACCTCAAGCGCCTGCGTCATCAGCCCGACCACCGAGGGCTGGCTGATGGTCTGGCCGCAGGGGATCGGCAGCGGCGTGTCCTCATAGGCACGGTCCTCGAAATGGCCGCGCACGAAAACGCCACGGTCAATCCGCTCCATCGCCGCAAGAACGCGCGGATCGGTCACCCCGCGCGAGCGCAGGTGGAAGAGAAAGCGCATCTTGCGCTCGGGGAGATCGTCCGGATCGGTCATCCCTGGTCAAACACTCCGCGCAGGTCCCGAAGGCTGTCATGGCAGGTCAGATCGGCGCGCATCGGCGTGACCGAGACATAGCCCTGCAGGTTGAGATCGACATCGCTGCCCTCGGTCGCGGCAACCGTCTGCGAGCCGCCGACGGCCCAGAGAAACTGCCGCCCGCTTGGCGAGGCTGCCGGCGCGACGCTGAAATTCGAGCCATGCCGCCGCCCCTGAGCCGCCGCGCGCGTGCCCTTGACCTCGCTGGCCGGGCAGGCCGGGAAATTCACGTTGTAAAACAGCCGATAGGCGTCATCCGCGCCCCAGGCGCCGTGATCGAGCAGTTGGCGAATGATCGCGGGGGCATGCATGCGCGCGGCCTCGAACGGATCGGCAAGGCCGTTGTTGCCCTTGCCCATATATTGCGACAAAGCCATTGCCGGGACGCCTTGCAGCGCGGCCTCCATCGCGGCGCCGATCGTGCCGGAATAAACGGCATTCTCACCCGAGTTGTTGCCCCGGTTCACCCCCGACAGCACGAGATCGGGCGGGCAATCCTTGAGCACATGGTAAAGCGCCGCCAGCACACAATCGGCCGGGCTGCCCTCGGCGGCAAAGCGGCGCGGGCCAAGCTCGGCGATCATGGTCGGATGGGTATAGCTGATCGCGTGACCGACGCCGGATTGCTCGAAGGCCGGGGCGACGGTCCAGACCTCGCCTTCGGGACCGGCCACCTCACGGGCGATTGCTGTCAGCGCCTCAAGGCCCGGAGCATTGATGCCGTCGTCATTGGTGATGAGAATCCGCATGTTGTCGTCCGTCCCCTGCGTCGCGCCGCCCCTGCCATGATTAACCGGCAGGCGAGTCGGCGACAAGACAAAGGAAAACTCTCAGTTGTCAACAAATCCGCTCTATTGTGACACTCTGTTCATTTGACGCCGCGAGAGCACGCAGGCAGTATCCCGCCGAGCGCTTCTTCCGGACAAAACATGCAGATCTACCTTCCCATTGCTGAGGTCGTCGTCAATTCGCTGACATTGGTGGGCTTGGGGGGAATCGTCGGCGTGATGAGCGGCCTTTTCGGGGTCGGCGGCGGCTTTCTGATCACGCCGCTGTTGTTCTTCATCGGCATCCCGCCCGCGATTGCGGTGGCGACCGGGGCCAATCAGGTCGTGGCCTCGTCCTTTTCCGGCGTGCTCGCGCATCTCAAGCGCAAGACGGTTGATTTCCGCATGGGCTGGGTGCTGTTAGCGGGCGGTCTGGTCGGCTCGTCGATCGGGGTGATGATCTTCAACTTCCTCGCCCGGCTCGGTCAGGTCGATCTGGTCGTCCAGCTGTGCTATGTCGTCTTTCTCGGCCTGATCGGCACGCTGATGTTCAAGGAGAGCCTCAGCGCGATCCGCGCCTCGCGCGCCGGGCCGGTCCTGCGCAAGAAGCGCCACCAACACGGCTGGGTCCATCGCTGGCCCGGCAAGATGAAATTCCGCGCCTCGGGCCTTTATATCAGCGTCATCCCGCCTTTGCTGGTCGGCGCCGCGGTCGGCGTGTTGGGCGCGATCATGGGGGTCGGCGGCGGATTCATCATGGTGCCCGCGATGATCTATCTGCTTGGGATGCCAACGAAAGTCGTCATCGGAACCTCGCTCTTTCAGATCACCTTTCTGTCGGCCTATACGACGCTGATGCATGCGATCTATTCGAATACGGTCGATATCATGCTCGCGGTGCTGCTGATCGTCGGCGGCGTGGTGGGGGCGCAGATCGGCGCCAATCTGGGCGCGAAGCTGCGCGCCGAGCAGTTGCGCATCCTGATGGCGCTCTTGGTGCTGGCGGTCTGCGGCAAGCTGGCGCTCGATCTCTTTATGACGCCGACCGATCTTTACTCGATCACGCCGGGGCTGATCGGATGACGCTGCGCGCTTTCTGCCTCGCCTTGCTTCTCGGCTCTGCCCTGCCCGCGCTGGCGCAGGAAAGCTATCCGAACCACAGCGATCCCGCGCTTAGCCCGGCGGCACGCCCGCCGCGCCCGGCCGAGCAGGTCGTCGCGGGCCTGTCCCATAAGGATGTCAATATCACGACCAATTTCGACGGGTCGGACATCATCATTTACGGCGCGATCAAGCGCGAGACGCCGATCCCCTTCGGCCCGCCGCTCGATGTCATCGTCACCGTCGAGGGCCCCGCGCAATCGCTGACCATCCGCAAGAAAGAGCGCCATCTCGGCCTGTGGATCAACACCGAGAGCGTTCGGATCGGTGCGGCACCCGGCTTTTACGTCGTCGCCACCACCGGCCCGCTCGACAAGATCCTGACGCCCGAGCAGGACGCGAGCTACCGCATCTCGATCCCGCGCGCGATCCGCGCCTTTGCCGGGCCGATCACGGTCTCTGATACCGTGCCCTTCACCGAGGCGCTGGTGCGGCTGCGCGAGGAAAGCGATGCCTACCGGTTGGACGAGGGCGCGGTCACCGTGGTCGAGCAGACCCTCTTCCGCGCCGATGTGAAAATGCCCGCCAATCTGATCGAGGGCGATTATTCGACCCGCATTTTCCTGTTGCGCAACGGCGAGGTCATCGACACCTATCGCGCCCCGATCGAGGTGCGCAAAGTCGGGCTCGAGCGCTGGCTTTACCATCTCGCGATGGCGCAGCCCTTCCTTTACGGGCTGATGTCGCTGGCGATTGCAATTGCGGCGGGCTGGGCGGCTTCGGTGGCGTTCCGCGCCCTGCGGCGGAAATAGTCAGTCGCGCCGGAAGGGGCTCCAATCGCCGAGCTCTTCGATTTCATCGCAGACCGCGTCCCGCTCGCGTTCCAGATATTCGGCAACCGCGCGGCGGAAACCGGCATCGGCGATCCAATGGATCGAATGGGTCTGCTTGGGCAAATAGCCGCGCGCGAGCTTGTGTTCGCCCTGCGCGCCCGCCTCGACCCGCGCCTTGCCATGCGCAATCGCCCAGTCGATCGCCTGATAATAGCAAAGCTCGAAATGCAGGAAGGGCACCTCTTCGACGCAGCCCCAATAGCGCCCGTAAAGCGCATCCGCGCCGATGAAGTTCAGCGCGCCCGCAATCGCCTGACCCTCGCGGAGCGCCAGAACCAGCACGACATCGTCGCGCATCGTCTGGTGGATCTGGTCGAAAAACGCCCGCGTCAGATAGGGACGACCCCATTTGCGCGAGCCGGTGTCCTGATAAAAGCGCCAGAAGGCCTCCCAATGCGCGGGTTCGATCTCGGCGCCCGAGAGCACCCGGATCTCGCCGCCAAAGGCCTGCGCACGCTCACGCTCTTTGCGGATGTTCTTGCGCTTGCGCGAGGACAGCGCCGCGAGGAAATCGTCAAAGCTGGCATAACCGTCGTTCAGCCAGTGATATTGCTGCGAGATGCGCGGCAGAAAGCCCACTGCCGCGCCCAACTCTGCCTCGGCCTCGGTGCAGAAGGTGATATGGGCGCTGGAAAAGCCCGATTGCGCTGTGACCTGCGCCATGGCCTGCAAGAGCGCGCCCTGCACCTGCGGATCGCGCGCGATCAGGCGCGGGCCGGTGACCGGCGTGAAGGGCACCGCCGCTTGCAGCTTGGGGTAATACTCGCCGCCCGCGCGCTGCCACGCCTCGGCCCAGCCATGATCGAAGATATATTCGCCCTGCGAATTCGTCTTGAGATAGCAAGGCGCGACGCCAACCACGACCTCGTCCAGCCGCGCGACCAGATGGCTCGCATACCAGCCATTGCGCTCGCCGACCGAGCCGGATGCTTCAAGCGCCGCGAGAAAGCGATGGGAGGTGAAGGGATTGCCGCCATCACCACAGCCATCCCATTCGGCGGCGGTGATCCCGGAGATCGAGCTGAGGACAGAGACGGTAAGTTCGGCCATAGTGAGAAGCTAGGTCTTCGGCGCGCGGGCGCAAGGCCCCATTCGGGGCTTATCGCGCCGCCGTGAAGACAGAGCCGCCGGTCCACCCGACGGCCCGCTTTGGGGTCATGTCGCCGGGTGATAGCTCTCGAAGGTGATATTATCGGCAGTCTTGCGCGCCAGCGCCTCCTGCTCGGCCGAGCGGATCGTCCAGCACAGCACCGGCACGCCCTGCGCTTTCAGCGCCGCGACCGCCGGATTGTCCAGATCAACGCGATCATGCGAGATGAAGCACGAGCCCGAGCGCACGTAATCCTTGATCGTGGCCAAAGCGGCGCGCTCTTCGGCATCAAGCATCGGCCATTCATCGGCGTCATAGGCGCAGGTGGTCAGGCCGACCGGAATGTCCGGCGCGGCGCGGTGGAAGGCCGCGACGGTTTCGGGGTTGAAGGACATCACCGCCACCGGCCCGCTATAGGCCTTGAGCTGCTCGGCCACCCGGTCCTGAAGATCGCCGATATTCGGCCCGAGACGGCCGTCCTGATCCTTGATCTCGATGAGCAAAGGCACACGACCCGCGACTTCCTTGAGCATCTGCGCCAGCGTCGGGATCGCCTCATCGGTGCGCAACAGACGGAATTCGCTTAATTCTTCCAGCGCGCAATCGGCGACGAAGGCCTCATCGCCGCACATCCGGCTGAGGTCGTAATCGTGAAAGACGATCGGCGTGCCCTCGGCAGTGTGCTGGATGTCGCATTCGATCGCATAGCCCGCCGCGATCGCCGCGCGAAACGAGGCAAGGCTGTTTTCCGGAACGCCCGGGCTGTGCAAGCCGCGATGGGCGACGGGCATGGTCAGAAGCTCACGCGGAAGGACTGTCATCGCGCCACCTCGAACACAGCTTCGATTTCGACGGCAACGCCGCGCGGCAGCGCGGGCGCGGACACGGCGGCGCGGGCATGACGGCCCCTGTCGCCGAAGACCTCGACCATCAGATCCGAGCAACCGTTGATGACCTCGGGCTGGTCGGTGAATTCCGGGGTCGAATTGACGAAGCCCGTCAGCTTCACCACCTGCGCCACCCGGTCAAGCGAGCCAAGCGCCGCACGCGCCTGTGCCAGCAGCGCCAGCCCGCAGGCCCGTGCCGCCTCGGCACCAGCTTCGGCAGCCATATCCGCGCCCAGCCGCCCGGTGATCAGCCCACCGGCATCCGAGCTGATTTGACCCGAGACGAACAGCAAATTTCCCGTCTGAACATAGGGCACATAATTGGCGGCCGGAGCCGGTGCTGCGGGAAGCGTGATCCCGAGTTCCGCGAGTTTGCTGTCTATGCTCATGGCCTGTCCCTTGTTCAAGGTTCCGATTCCTGCGAATTCTCGCGTCCCGCAGGGTCCTGTGCAAGCGGAATGAGACGCCGACCTCAGGCGACCAGCGCCTCGGCGCGCTTGAGATCGACGCTGACAAGCTGGCTGACGCCCTGCTCGACCATGGTCACGCCAAAGAGCCGGTCCATCCGGGCCATCGTCACCGCATGGTGCGTGATCACAAGGAAGCGGGTGTCGGTGCGGCGCCGCATTTCATCCATGAGATCACAGAACCGGCCGACATTGGCATCGTCCAGCGGCGCATCGACCTCGTCCAAAACGCAGATCGGCGCGGGATTGGCCAGAAAGACCGCGAAGATCAGCGCCAGCGCGGTCAGCGTCTGCTCACCGCCCGACAGAAGGCTAAGCGTCGCCAGCTTCTTGCCCGGCGGCTGGCACATGATTTCAAGCCCCGCCTCCAGCGGATCGTCGGATTCGACCAGCACCAGACGCGCCTCGCCCCCGCCGAAGAGATGGGTGAACAGCGTCGCGAAATTGGCGTTGACCGTGTCGAAGGCGGCCAGCAGACGCTCGCGCCCTTCGCGGTTCAAACTGCCGATCCCGGCGCGCAGCTTGCGGATCGCCTCGGTGAGATCGTTCTTTTCGCCCGCAAGCCGGTCGCGCTCGGTTTCCAGCTCACGCTTATCGTCATCGGCGCGCAGGTTGACCGAGCCCAGCCCGTCGCGCTGCTGGCGCAAGCGCCCGATCTCGACTTCCAGCCGGTCGGCCTCGGGCATCTCGGCGGGATCGGCGCCAAGCGCGGTCAAAAGCGCCTCGGGCGAGCCCTCGGTTTCTTCAAGGATGCGCGCGCGGGCGGCGGCCTCGGTTTCGGTCGCGGCCTCGGCGCGAGCTTCACGGGCGGCGCGGGTCTCGCGCGCCTCAGAGGCGGCGCGTTCCGCCTCGCGCTCAGCCTCGGCCTTCAGGCGGACGGCAGTATCGGCCCCGGACAAAGCCGCGCGCGCGCGCTGCAGGCGGTCCTCTGCGGCTTTCTCGGCGGCAATCAGCACCACGCGGCGCTCGGCCAGAAGATCGGGCTGGGCCTTGGCCTCTTCGAGCTCTTCCAGCGTTTCCTCGCGCCGTTCAGAGAGCTCGGCGGCGCGCCCCCCGGCCTGATCGAGCCGCAGCCGCCAGCCCGATTCCTCCTTGCTGATCTCTTGCAGACGCTTCAACCGCGCCGTGCCCTCGCGGCGCAGCTCGTCCAAAGCCGAGCGCCGGGTCATGGTCGCGATCCGCGCCGCCTCGACGCCGGTGCGGGCATATTCGACCGCCGCCGCCGCCGCACCGCGATCGGGGAGCTCCGCCAAAGCGCGCTCGGCCTGCATCAGCCGCAGCGCCGCATCTTCGGCATCCGCGCGGTGACGGGCAAGCTCGGCGCGCGCGGATTCGGCGCGGCTGTTGGCCAAAGACAGCTCGGATTCGCTGCGCGTCGCCGCCCGCGCCGCCTCGGAAAGCGCACGCTCGGCCTCACGACGCTGATCGCGGGCGCGCTTTTCTGCGGTGGTGGCGCTGTCGAGTTCCGCTTTCGTTTCAAGATGTTGGCTGGCCGCATCCTCGGCGCGCGCGCGCGCCTCTTCGGCCTGACCGGTGATCTCGGCCAGTTGGTTGACCTTTTCGAGATGCAGCGCAGCGCTGGACGAGGCCTCTCCCGCCATGACCCGCATCCCGTCCCAACGGAAGAGATCGCCCGCGGGCGTGACCAGCCGCTGACCGGGCTTCATCGCGCCTTGCATCGCGGCCCCTGCCGCCGCATCCGCGACCAGCCCGACCTGAGACAGACGCCGCGCCAAAGCCTCGGGGCCAGTGACATGGGGGCCAAGCGGGCGCGCGCCTGCGGGCAGCGGATGATCGTTGCCGTAACCCGGCAGAAGATGCCAGCCCGAGCCGCCGTCCTCGGCGAGCCCCGCTTTCAGATCATCGCCCAGAGCCGCGCCGAAGGCCGCCTCATAGCCCTTGGCCACGCGCACCGCATCGAGGATCGCGCGTCCGCCGGTCTCGCCGCGCTCGACCAACCGCTTCAGCGCCGCCATTTCCGAGGCCAAAGCCGAAGCCTCGCCCTCGGCCTCGGCGCGGGCCGCGCGGGCGGCGCTTTCGCGGATCTCGAATTCAGCGCGGGTGGCCTCGGCCTCGATCAACGCCTCTTCGGCGCCCTCGGCGGCCTCCCGCGCGAGGCTTTGCGCCTCTTCGGCACCGGCCAAAGCGGCAGCGGCCTCTTGCCCGGTACCTGCGGCCTTGACGGCGGCCTCTTCAGCCAGCCCGGCGGCTTTCTGGGCGCGGTCCTGCATCGCGCGCAGATCGCCCGCCAGCCGCTCCGCCGATTGGTGACGCGCCGCCAGCCGAGCGGATTCGTCGGTGAGTTCGCCCAGTTTCAGCTCGACCTCGCGCAGGGCCTCGGCGGCCTCTTCGGCGGCGGACAAAGCATTGTCGACGCGGTCGTCATGGCCCTCGGCGGCCTTGGCGATGCCGTTGCGTTCCCATTCCAGCCGCTCGACCATCTCGCCCGCATCGCGGTTGAGCGCGGTTTCGCGGTCGATGTCGCGTTGCAGCTGGGCGATCCGGGCCGAAAGCGTCTCGATCGCCTGATAGGCGCGGGCCTCGACCTCGTCCAAGGCCTCGCGCTCGACCGTGGCGCGCGAGAGCACCGCCGCCGCGATCTGCTCCTCTTCGCGCAAGGGCGGCAGCACGGTCTCGGCCTCTTCGCGCGCTTCGATGGCGCGACGGGCGGCAGCCTCGAGGCTGGCGGCGGATTTGATCGCCTCCTGCAGCGCAGTGGCGGCTGCGGCGCGGCCCTGATCCGCCTCGGACCAGCGCAGATAGAGCAGCACGCCCTCGGCCCGGCGCAAAGCCGCGCCGATCTCGCGATATTTCGCCGCCGCGCGCGCCTGACGCGCCAGCGAGGCCGCTTGCGACGTCAGTTGGTCGAGCGTGTCATCGACGCGGGTCAGGTTCTGCTCGGCGGCATTGAGCTTCAGCTCGGCCTCATGGCGGCGCTGATAAAGCCCCGAGATCCCCGCCGCTTCCTCAAGGATCCGCCGCCGCGCCTTGGGTTTGGCGTTGATCAGCTCGGAAATCTGGCCCTGACGCACCAAAGCGGGCGAATGCGCGCCGGTCGAGGCATCGGCGAAGAGCATCTGGACATCCCGCGCCCGCACTTCCTTGCCGTTGATGCGGTAGGCCGAACCCGCGTCGCGGGTGATTCGGCGCGAAATGTCGAGCATATCGGCTTCATTCACCGAAGCTGGCGCAAGGTGGTCGCGGTTGTCGATGGTCAGCGTGACCTCGGCATGGGCGCGCGCGCCGCGCCGGGTCGTGCCCGCGAAAATCACATCCTCCATCCCGTCGCCGCGCATGGCGGTCGGGCGGTTTTCGCCCATGACCCAACGCAAAGCTTCGAGCAGATTGGACTTGCCACAGCCATTGGGTCCGACGACGCCGGTGAGCCCTTCCTGGATGACCAGATCGGTCGGGTCCACGAAGCTTTTGAAGCCATTGAGGCGAAGGCGGTCGAAGCGCAAAAAACTATCCACAGAATCGGGTGACGGGTCGGCGGATTTTCTGGAAAACCGCGCCCGAGGTCAACCAATCCCGCTAAATCTGGGCGGCACGTTGCAGCGCGCCACAAGATTTGAGGGATCAACAGAAGCTCGCGCCAATGGTATGAGGGGCCATGATCCCCGCGCTCGCCCTCATCCTGTGCTTTCAGCTGCTTGGCGAAACCATCTCGCGCGGGCTGGGCCTGACGCTGCCCGGGCCGGTGATCGGGCTGGTTTTGCTGGTCGTGGCGGGCGTGCTGCGGCCCCGGCTGATCGAGTTCCTGCGTCCCGCCGCCTCGGGGCTTCTGGCCAATCTGTCGCTGTTCTTCGTGCCTGCGGGCGTCGGCATTGTCGCCCATCTTGGGCAGTTTCGCGACCATGCCTTCGCGCTTGGCGTCGCGCTGGTCGTCTCGACGGTGCTGGCGATTGCGGCGGGCGCGCTCGTGTTCACCTGGGTCGCGAAGCTGACCGGCCAAAGCGAGGAGCCGCCCGAATGAAGCTCGATAACGCGGTGCTGCTCTGGTCCTATCTGACGCAGGGGCCGCTGTTGTGGCTGACGGCGACGCTGATCGCCTATTGCATCGGAGACGCGATCTTTCGCGCGGCCTCGCGCCGCAGCATCGCCAATCCGGTGATGATCGCGGTCGCCATTCTGGCGGTGGTGCTGGGCGTGACCGGCACCGATTACAAAACCTATTTCGAGGGCGCGCAATTCGTCCATTTCATGCTCGGCCCGGCGACGGTCTGTCTGGGCCTGCCGCTTTACGACAACCTGAGCCGGCTGAAACACGCGGTTCTGCCGCTTCTGGCGGCGCTGGTCGCGGGATCGCTGACGGCGGTGGTCTCGGTGCTGCTCATCGCGCAATATTTCGAGCTTGGCCCGGTGATGATGGCCTCGCTTGCGCCGAAATCGACGACAGCCCCGGTCGCGATCGGCATCTCGGAAAGCCTTGGCGGCGAGCCGACGGTCACGGCGGTGCTGGTCATCCTGACCGGGATCGTCGGCGCGATCGTGGTGACGCCGCTGCTCAATCTGCTGGGGATCCGGGACTGGCGCGCGCGCGGCTTTTCGGTCGGCGTCGCCGCCCATGGCATCGGCACGGCGCGGGCCTTTCAGGTCAACCAGACCGCGGGCGCCTTTGCCGGTATGGGCATGGGGTTGAACGCGGTGCTGACCGCGATCATCGCGCCGCTGGTCCTGCATCTCTTCCAGTAACCAACTAACCAACAAAAAAGGCCGCCCCGAAGGACGGCCCGGCAATGCCATTGGTTGCGCGAAGCCTTAAGCGGCTTCGGCTTCTTCGGCGGCGTGGCGACGCTCGCTTTCCTCGCGCGAAAGCGCGACCGAGGTGCGCACGCCCTTGGCCACGAATTCCATCAGGCCCTTCACCACGCGCTCGTTCGGGTCGATGCCCGCGCAAGACAGCACTTCACGGCCGTCGCGCGACCGCGCCCAACGGGCGATCTGGTCGGGACCATTGCCATATTTCTTGTCATCGGCGATAGCGTCGTCGAGCGCGGCAAGAACCACTGCGGCAAAAAGCTTGCGGGCGCGCTGGCCCTGTTCGAAGTTGAAAGCCGAACCATCAACGAAGTCGCGCATCTCGATCATCCTTGTTCATTGCCGGCAAAGTAAGCCGGATGTGGGCAAATGAGTTTGCCCAGAATTTTTTCCTAGCCTTTGGGGCGGTACCGGGGGGAATATCCCTAACCGAAGTGATTCGGTATGTCCCTGCCCGCATGACCGCCATGCACCCCACGCAACCCCGGCCAATTTAGGGCATTAGCGCCCTATTACTACGGAATTGTGACGGAGTTTTTGCCGCGGCGACCCTTGACAACGCCTGAATTGCGATTCGGTTGCCTGCGGTCCAGACAAAAGTTATAGCTGCGGGCGATACGGCCGGATTCGCCTGTGCCGTCAAAAAATATCACATCTTTTCAAGGCTCTCCAAATGCCCAAGATCAATGGCAATGAAATCAAGCCTGGTGCGGTTCTGGAACATGACGGCGGCCTTTGGGCTGCGGTCAAGGTTAACCACGTCAAACCGGGTAAAGGCGGCGCCTTCGCTCAGGTCGAGCTGAAGAACCTGCGCGACGGCCGCAAGCTCAATGAGCGCTTCCGCTCGGAAGACAAAGTCGAGAACGTCACGCTGGAAACCAAAGACCAGCAGTTTCTTTATGAAACCGACGGCAAGCTCGTGTTCATGGACAATGAAACCTTCGAGCAGGTCGAGCTCGATTCCGAGCTGCTCGGCGACCGTCGTCCCTTCCTGCAAGACGGCATGACCGCGACCGTGCAATATTACGGCGATGAGGCCCTGATGGTCCGCATCCCGCAAAAGGTCATCTGCACCATCGTCGAGACCGAGCCGGTCCTGAACGGCCAGACCGCCGCGAAAAGCTTCAAACCGGCGATCCTCGACAATGGCGTGCGCATCATGATCCCGCCTTTCGTCGGCACCGATGAAAAGGTCGTCGTGAACACCGAGCTCTTCGAATATTCCGAGCGCGCCTGAGCCTCGGCCCTTCTGGAAAGGCCCGGCGCGCTGCCGGGCCTTTTCCTTTTGCCGCAAGCACCTATCTCATGCGGAATCCCGCATCGTTTCAGGAGCAGGCCATGACCGAATCTCCCACCCCGACCGATCTTCCGATCCACAAGGAAAAGCTGACCGGAGGCGGACGCTACGTTCTGCGCCTGCCCGATCTGGCCGATGAGGCCGAGCTGAGCTGGCATGATGCCGCGCCCGGTGTGATCGTGGCCGACCATACATTCGTGCCGACCTCGATGCGCGGCCGCAATATCGCCTCGGCTCTGGTCGCACGGCTGATCGCCGATGCCCGCGCCCATGGGCTCAAGATCGTCCCGCAATGCCCCTATGTGCGCGCGCAATTCGACCGCCATGCCGATTGGGCGGATCTGCGCGCCGTGTTGTAAGGCCTCAGCTGCGCGCCAAAGCGGCGCGCAATTGGTTCAGCATCACGGTGGCCGCCGGGGTCGGCGCGCGGTCCTTCAGCGTAATGATCCCATAGGACGAGACCGCAAGATCGGGCGCCACCGGCAACAGCCGGATCGGCGCCCGCACCCCCTCGGCCTCGGCAAAAAAGCCCGCCGCTGCCGTCGACATCGTGCCGACCGCATCCGAGCGCGTGACGAAGGCCAGCGTCAGCATCAGCGAGCTGGTCCCGATCACCCGCGCGGGCATTGGCAGGCCATGGGCCAGCAGGAACTGCTCGACCGTGGTGCGCAAAAGCCCGCCCGGCGGCTGCATGATCCAGTCATAGCCCAGACAATCGGCCAGCCCCTTGGGCGGCGTCAGTGCCAGCGGATGGCCCTCGCGCACGATCAGCGCCAAAGGCTCGGAGCCGATGGGCGTGACCTCGAAAAGCGCCGGATCGACGGTTTCGGGCACGCGACCGATGCAGAAATCCAGCCGCCCCGACAGCAACTCAGCCACCAGCCGGTCGCTTGAATCGACGGTGACATTGATGCCGAGATCGGGCTCGCTGCTGCGCAGGCTTTGCACGATCGGCAGCACCAGATCCAGCGACGGTCCCGAGACCGAACCGAGATGGACCGAGCCGATATGGCCGCGGTCGATGTCGCGCACCTCGCGCGCGGCAATATCGAGGTTGCGCATGAGGTGGCGCGCCCGCTCGGCCAGCCGCTCTCCGGCCGGGGTCAGGGTGATGCCGCGGGGATGACGCTGCGTCAGACGCGCCGCCACGATGCTTTCAAGATCCGCCATCATCCGCGACGCGCCGGGCTGAGTCATATTGAGAATCGCTGCCGCGCGGCTCATCTGGCCGGTGTCCTCGACCGCCAAAAGCAGAGAGAGCTGCTTCAATTTGATCCCGCGAGAGACCAGTTCCTCGCCGAGTTCACGCTTCATTTTTCAGCCTCCGCTGGGGTTCTGTTAGCGTATGACAGTCGATATACCAAAAACAGTATACCATCCCGCGAAAACTGCAATTGACGGTCATATCTCCTCCCCTCTAGCCTTTCTGCAAGCGGCTGGGACCGCTTGCGCGGCACGGCTGCGCAATCAGGGGGAGAGGCATCTGCACGTCAAAGACCGATCCGCGCTGCGGACGGCGCGTGCAGAGCCGCGCATCGACAGGGAGAGAACATGCAGAACCTCAAGACAGTGGCGGTAACGCTGGCCTCGGTGGCCACGCTTTCGTTCCCGGCTTTTGCCTGGGCCGAGGGCACGGTCGGGATTTCGATGCCGACCAAGACCTCGCAGCGCTGGATCGACGACGGCGGCAATATGGTCAAGCAGTTCGAGGCGGCGGGCTACAAGACCGATCTGCAATATGCCGATGACGACATTCCGAACCAGCTTTCGCAAATCGAGAACATGATCACCAAGGGCGTGGATGTTCTGGTGATCGCGGCGATCGACGGCACGACGCTGTCGAATGCGCTGGCCAATGCCAAGGCCGCCAATATCAAGGTCATCGCCTATGACCGCCTGATCCGCGACACGCCGGATATCGACTATTACGCGACCTTCGACAACTTCAAGGTCGGGGTGGAGCAAGCGACCACGCTGGTTGACGGGCTCAAGGCCAATTTCCCGGATGTGAAGCCGTGGAATGTCGAGCTGTTCGGCGGCTCGCCCGACGACAACAACGCCTTCTTCTTCTACGATGGCGCCATGTCGGTGATCCAGCCGCTGATCGACGATGGCTCGATTGCGGTGCCCTCGGGCCAGATGGGCATGGACAAGGTCGGCACCCTGCGTTGGGACCCGGCAGTGGCACAGTCGCGCATGGATAACCTGCTCTCGGCCAATTACACCGACAAGCATGTGAACGCGGTCCTGTCGCCCTATGACGGGCTGTCGATCGGGATTCTCTCGTCGCTCAAGGGCGTGGGCTATGGCTCGGGCGATCTCAAGATGCCGATCGTCACCGGACAAGACGCCGAGGTCCAGTCGGTGAAATCCATCGAGGCGGGCGAGCAATATTCGACGATCTTCAAGGACACCCGCGAGCTGGCGAAAGTCACGGTCAACATGGTTAACGCCATGCTGGAAGGCAAAGATCCGGAAGTGAACGACACCAAGACCTATAACAATGGCGTCAAGGTCGTGCCGTCCTACCTGCTGCAGCCGGTGCCGGTGACGAAGGAAAATATCCAGAAGGTTCTGATCGATTCGGGTTACTATTCGGCCGATAAGCTGAAGTAACTCCCCCGCCACCCCGGCCGGGGCGCGCGCTGTGTCTGCGCCCCGGTCCCTCATGAGGCCGCGATGGACACCATCCTGGAAATGCGGGGAATCACCAAGGAATTCCCCGGCGTGAAGGCGCTCAACAACGTCAATATGGCCGTGCGCCGCGGCGAGATCCGCGCGCTGGTCGGCGAAAACGGCGCTGGCAAATCGACCCTGATGAAAGTGCTGTCCGGGGTCTATCCCCACGGCAGCTACGAGGGTGAAATTCTCTATAACGGCAAGCCCATGGCCTTTCGCGGCATCCATGACAGCGAGGCGCAGGGCATCGTCATCATCCACCAAGAGCTTGCTCTGGTGCCGCAGATGTCGATTGCCGAGAATATCTTTCTGGGCAACGAGATCGCGACAAACGGCATCATCGACCGGCGCGAGACCAACCGGCGCACCGCCGAGCTTCTGGCTCAGGTCGGGCTGCGCGAGAATCCGGCGACCAAGGTCGGCGAGCTCGGCATGGGCAAGCAGCAGCTTGTCGAGATCGCCAAGGCGCTGTCGAAAAAGGTCGAGCTTCTGATCCTCGACGAGCCGACCTCGTCGCTCAATGAAAACGACAGCGCGGCGCTGCTGCAACTGCTGCATGGGTTTCGCGATCAGGGCATCACCGCGATTCTGATCTCTCACAAGCTCAATGAAATCTCACAGGTCGCCGACAGCATCACAGTGTTGCGCGACGGCGCGACGGTTGCCCATCATGACCAGATGGTCAGCGAAGAGCAGATCATCCGCGACATGGTCGGCCGCTCGATGGACGACCGCTATCCGCCGCGCGATCCGCGCATCGGCGGCGTCGTGATGTCGGTGCGCGACTGGACGGTCGAGGATCCCGGCAATGCACAGCGTCTGCTCGTCAAAGGCGCGGGCTTCGATCTGCGTCAGGGCGAGGTTCTGGGCATCGCCGGGCTGATGGGCGCGGGCCGGACCGAGCTCGCCATGAGCCTTTTCGGGCGCTCGGTCGGCAAGTTCCGCGCGGGCGAGGTGACGATCCACGGCAAGGCCGCCGATCTCTCGACCGTGCCGCGTGCGATCCAAGCGGGGCTCGCTTATGTGACCGAAGACCGCAAATCTTTGGGCCTCGTTCTGATCGACACGATCCGGCGCAATATTCCCTTGGCCAATCTGGCCGGGGTCGCGACCAAGGGCGTCGTCGACCGCCACCGCGAGGGCGAAATCGGGCGCGACTTCCGCAAGCGCATGAACATCCGCTCCTCCTCGATCGAGCAGGCGACGGTGAACCTGTCAGGCGGCAACCAGCAAAAGGTCGTGCTGTCGAAATGGCTGTTCACCGAGCCCGAGATCCTCATTCTCGACGAGCCGACGCGCGGCATTGATGTCGGCGCGAAATATGAAATCTACACGATGATCCGGGATCTGGCCGAAAGCGGGAAATCGGTCATCGTGATCTCGTCGGAAATGCCCGAGCTTCTGGGCATCACCGACCGCATTCTGGTCATGAACGAGGGCCGCATCGTCGGAGAACTGCCGACCGCCGAAGCCTCTCAGGAAAAAATCATGGCGATGATCATCCGGTCCGGCAGCAATGCCAGCGATCCGACCGTCACCGTCGCAGAAATCGAGGCGGAGGCCGCTCATGTCTGACACCACCACCCCAGCCGCTCCGGCAACGCCAGCGGGCGGCACCTTCGGCTTCATCCGCCGCAATATCCGCGAATATGGCATCTTGTTCGCGCTGGTCGTGATCATGCTCTTCTTCCAGATCGTGACCGGCGGCATCCTGTTCCGGCCAGTGAACCTCACGAACCTGTTCTTGCAAAACAGCCATATCGTCATCATGGCAGTGGGGATGCTGCTGGTCATCGTCGCGGGCCATATCGACCTCTCGGTCGGCTCGGTCGCGGCTTTCGTCGGCGCGGTTGCCGCCTATATGATCGTGAAAATGGGCCTGCCTTTGCCCGTCGTCATTCTGGGCAGCCTGATCACCGGCGCGATCATCGGCGGCTTGCAGGGCTATTGGATCGCCTATTGGAAGATCCCGTCCTTCATCGTGACCTTGGCCGGGATGCTGGTCTTTCGCGGGCTGACGATGACGCTTTTGCAGGGCACCAACATCGGCCCCTTCCCGCAAGAGTTCCAGAAAATCGCCTCGGGCTTCATTCCCGACATCTTCGGCGTCGGCAAGCCGAACGTGCTCTCGCTGGTTCTGGGCTGGGGTGCGGCGATTGCGATCCTGTGGCTGCAAATCCGCAGCCGCAAACGCGAAGAAGCCACCGGCACCGCCGACGAGCCTTTCGCCTTTTTTGCGGTGAAGAACGGGCTGATCTTTCTGGCGCTGGTCTGGATGACCTGGACGCTGGCGAATTTCCGCGGTCTGCCCAATGTCTTCATCGTCATGGCGGTGCTGGTCGCGCTTTACGCCTTCATCTCCGAGCGCATGACCGTCGGGCGGCGCATCTATGCGATCGGCGGCAATGCCAAGGCGGCGAAGCTCTCGGGCATCAACTCCGAGCGCGTGGTCTTCCTGACCTTCGTCAATATGGGGATGCTGGCTGCCTTGGCGGGCGTCGTCGTCGCCGCACGCCTGAACTCGGCCACGCCCAAGGCGGGCGTCGGTTTCGAGCTTGATGTGATTGCCGCCGTCTTCATCGGAGGCGCCTCGATGGCGGGCGGTGTCGGCACGGTGATCGGTGCGGTCGTCGGCGCCTTTATCATGGGCGTGATGAACAACGGCATGTCGATCCTCGGGATCGGCATCGACACCCAGCAGATCATCAAGGGCCTCGTGCTTCTGGCCGCCGTGATCTTTGACGTCGCCAACAAGCAAAAGAGCTAAGACCGCATGACCCAGACAGAACTCGCCATCATCGGGCTTGGCAAGATTGCGCGCGACCAGCATGTGCCCGCGCTGGCCGCGAGCCCCGCGTTCACCCTTGCCGCGACCGTCGATCCGGTCTCGCGGCGCGAGGATGTGCCGGCCTTCACCAATATCTCAACCTTTCTGGCCCAGATGCCAGAGGTCGGCGCGGTCTCGCTCTGCACCCCGCCGCAGGTGCGCTTTGCCGTCGCGCGCGAGGCGCTTTTGGCGGGCCGCCATGTGCTTTTGGAAAAGCCGCCCGGCACCACGGTCAGCGAGGTGATGACGCTTGAACGCATCGCCCGCGATCAGGGTCGGACGCTCTTCACCGCATGGCACAGCCAGTTCGCGCCGGGCATTCCCGCCGCGCGCGACTGGCTCGCGCCGCGCCGCATCACCGCGATCACCGTGACCTGGCGCGAGGATGTGCGGCGCTGGCATCCCGGTCAGGACTGGATTTTCGAGCCCGGCGGCACCGGGGTTTTCGACCCCGGCATCAATGCCTATTCGGTGCTGACCGCGATCTTGCCGGTCGCGCTTTACACCACTGGCGGCACGCTCGAAGTGCCCGCGAACCGCGAAACCCCGATTGCCGCGCAGCTCACCATGCGCACGGAAGAGGGCGCGCCGGTCGATCTCGATTTCGACTTCCGCGAGACCGGCACCCAGACCTGGGACATGCTGATCCGCACCGATCAGGGCGATCTCGCGCTGTCTCAGGGCGGCGCGCGCATTGTCGCGGATGGCGCGCTCATTTCGGATGAGGGCGCGCTCGCGGGCGAATATGACCGTATCTATGCCCGCTTTGCCGAGCTGATCGCCAAGGGCGAAAGCGATGTCGATCTGACGCCCTTCCGCCATGTCGCCGATGCGATGATGCTGGGCCGTCACAAACAGACCGACGCTTTCGCATGGTAAGTGACGCTTCGGCAGAGGCCGCGCCGGACCTTGCGGGCGGCCCGAAAACCATGGCCAATGGCGGCGCGAGCCGGCCCGCCTCCGGTGCGGGCACGGCATCTTCTGACAGCGCAGACAGGGCACGCATGACCGTTTCTCTTTTCGACCCCCGCTCTTGCGAGCTTGGCGAAGGTGCCTTCTGGCATCCCGAGCGCGAGCAGGCCTTCTGGTTCGACATCCTGAACCGCCGCCTGCTCAGCCTCGAGAAGGGCGAGCCGAAAAGCTGGCAATTCGACGAGCATGTCTCGGCGGCGGGCTGGATCGACCACGACCGACTGCTGATCGCCTCGGCCTCTGCGCTCTTCACCTTCGATCTGCGCAATGGCCTGCGCCGCGAACTGGCCGAGTTGGAGACCCATCTGCCCGGCAACCGCTCGAATGACGGGCGTGCCGATCCGCAGGGCGGTTTCTGGATCGGGACGATGGCGCTGGACGAAGAGCCCGGCGCGGGGGCGATCTACCGCTATTACCACGGCGTGCTGCGCCCGCTTTACACCGGCATCAGCATCCCCAACGCGATCTGCTTTTCGCCGGACGGCCGCACCGCTTATTTCGCCGATACCGGGGCGCAAAAACTCTGGCGGCAAAGCCTCGATGCCGAGGGCTGGCCGCAAGAGCGCCGCGAGGTTCTCATCGATTTCGCGCCGACCGGGCTTTATCCCGATGGCGCGGTCACCGATGCGGCGGGCAATCTGTGGATCGCGCAATGGGGTGCCGGGCGGCTCGCCTGCCACGGCGCCGATGGCAGCTTTGTCGAGGCCGTGGCCCTGCCTGCAAAACAGGTGACCTGCCCGGCCTTCATCGGCGCAGCACTCGACCGGCTGATCGTGACCAGCGCCGCCGTTGGTCTGGGCGAGGCGCCGCAGGGCCAGACCTTCGCGATCGACCGCCCGGGGCTCAAGGGCCTGCCCGCCCCCCGCGTCAGCGTGCCCGCATGACCGCCTTTGGCGTGCTCCCGGACGGCCAGCCGGTCGAGCAGATCACGATTTCCGGCCATGGCCTCACGGCCTCGGTCCTGACCTTTGGCGCGCGTTTGCAGGATCTGCGGCTCAAGGGCATTCGTCATCCGCTGGTTCTGGGTTTCCCGGATCTTGAGCCCTATTTCGAGGAAGGCCTCTATTTCGGTGCCATCGTCGGGCGCTTTGCCAATCGCATCGGCGAGGGCCGTGCCCGGATTGGCGAGACCGAGTATCAGCTCGACCGCAATTTTCTCGGCAAGCATCTGCTGCATGGCGGCAGTGCCGGAACGGCCGCGCGCAACTGGCGCATCCACGCGGTCTCGGACGACAGCGTGACGCTTTCGGACCGCCTGCCGCAAGGCGATATGGGCTTTCCCGGCAATCTCGACATCCGCGTGACCTATACGGTCGTGGCCGGGCCGAGCCTGCAGATCACCATTGCGGCGATGTCGGATGCCGAGACTTTGTGCAATTTCGCCCAGCACAGCTATTTCAACCTTGATGGCACGGCGGATGTGACCGGCCATTACCTGCAGATCCTCGCGCCCGATTACACCCCGGTCGATGCCGAGCTGATCCCGACCGGCGCCGTCGCAC
The DNA here is from genome assembly GCF_000444995.1 of Paracoccus aminophilus JCM 7686. Classification (NCBI taxonomy): domain Bacteria; kingdom Pseudomonadati; phylum Pseudomonadota; class Alphaproteobacteria; order Rhodobacterales; family Paracoccaceae; genus Paracoccus; species Paracoccus aminophilus. The sequence goes on from NC_022041.1 coordinate 3,432,100, forward strand.
CGCTGGCCGGGACCGCGTTCGATTTCTGGCACCCGCGTCTGCTGGACGAGGTCGATGTGCTGGCCGAACTGGACCACAATTTCTGCATCGCCAGCGCCCGCCTGCCCCAGCCCGTGCCCGCCGCGCGGCTGTCCGCCGGGGTGCTGACGATGGAAATCACCTCGACCGAGCCTGGGATTCAGGCCTATGCCGGGGCCTATCAGCGCCCCGGCGCGCCGGGTCTCGCCGGTTTGCCCTATGGCCCGAATGCCGGGATCGCGCTGGAATCGCAGCTCTGGCCGGATGCGCCCAACCATCCGCATTTCCCCGATGCGTTGCTGCGTCCGGGCGAGACCTATCTGCAAGAGACCTGCCTGACCTTCTCGCGGCGCGACCTCTAGCCCACCAGATCGCCGCTTGCCCCGCGCTCCGAAGCCGCTAACGTCGCGCCAAAGGCGAAAGGGGCAGGCATGACGATCCTTGGGGCGATTGCGGATGATTTCACCGGGGCGACCGATCTCGCCGGGCTGTTGGCGCGCAGCGGGGTCTCGGTCTCGCTGCGTCTGGGCCTGCCGTCAGAGCCCGCCGACGGGTTGGCCGATGTCGAGGTGATCGCGCTCAAATGCCGGACGATCCCCGCCGCCGAGGCCGTCGCGCAAAGCAGGCGGGCCTTGGACTGGCTGCGCCACAGCGGCGCGCGGCAGTTCTACTGGAAATATTGCTCGACTTTCGACAGCACGCCTGCGGGCAATATCGGCCCGGTTGCCGAGGCTTTGGCGGCGGCCCTTGGCGCCGATCAGGTGATCTATTGCCCGGCCTTTCCCGAGAATGGGCGGCGGGTTTTCATGGGCAATCTCTTCGTCGGGCATCAGCCTTTGGCCGAAAGCCCGATGAAGGACCATCCGCTGACGCCGATGACGGACAGCGACCTGACCCGGCTGCTCGCGCCCCAGCTCGACGGCGCGCCGGTCGGGCTGATCGACTGGCCGACACTGGCGCGCGGGCCTGCCTCGGTGCGTACCGAGCTCGAGATTCTGGCCGCGAGAGAGATCCGCCATATCGTGAGTGATGCGGTCTCGGATCATGATCTGGAAACTCTGGCGCGCGCTTGCCGCGACATGGTGCTCCTGTCCGGCGGAAGCGCCTTTGCCGCCACCCTGCCGCCCCTGTGGCGCGAGGCGGGTCTGACCGGCGCGGCCCTGCCCCCGGCGGTGCCGCAGGATCTGGGCAGCGGCGCGATTGTGCTGTCGGGAAGCTGCTCGGCGATGACGCGGGCACAGGTGGCGGCGCTGCGGCCCCATATCGCGCATCTCAAGCTTGATCCGCTGACGCTCGCACGTGACGGCACCGGCGCGGCGCGCGACTGGCTGGCCAATCATCCCGCGAACCAGCCGGTGATGATCTATGCCACCGCCGAGCCTGCCGAGGTACGCCATGCCCAGTCCGCACTTGGCACCGCGCACGCGGGCGAGATCGTCGAGGCCTGTCTGGCGCAGCTTGCGCAAGATGCCCGGGCCGAGGGGCGCGCGCGTTTCGTCGTCGCGGGCGGCGAGACCTCGGGCGCGGTCGCCCATGCGCTTGGCGTGCGGCGCTTGATGATCGGCCCCGAAATCGCGCCGGGCGTGCCTTGGACCTTTGCCGAAGACGCGCAGGGGCCGCTGGCGCTGGCGCTCAAATCGGGGAATTTCGGCGCGGAGAGCTTCTTTAGCGATGCTTTCGCGGCGCTCGATCGCATCGCCTGACACAACCCGGCAGCGGATGACGGCCCCCTTCGGGGCCGCCCCACGGATCAGGCTACGCTCAGGCGCGGGTGACCTGCTGGCGCTGCTCGCCCAGCCCGGTGATGCCAAGGTGCATGACCTCGCCGCCTTTTAGATAGACCGGCGGCTTTTGCCCCATGCCGACGCCCGGCGGCGTGCCCGTGGTGATGACATCGCCTGGGAGCAGCGTCATCAGCTTCGAGCAATAAGCGACCAGCGCCGCGACATTGAAGACCATCGTCCGGGTCGAGCCGGTCTGGAAGCGCTTGCCGTCGATGTCGAGCCACATGTCGAGATTGCCCGGATCGCTGATTTCATCGGTCGTGACCAGCCAGGGGCCGATCGGGCCGAAAGTGTCGAAGCCCTTGCCCTTGTCCCAAGTGCCGCCGCGCTCGATCTGCCATTCGCGCTCTGACACGTCATTGACCACGCAATAGCCTGCCACCGCCGCCATTGCCTCGGCTTCGGACAGGTTGCTGGCGCGGCTGCCGATGACGACGCCCAGCTCGACCTCCCAATCGGTCTTGGTCGAGCCCTGCGGGATCTTCACATCGTCATTCGGCCCGACGATGCAGCTCGTCCATTTGTTGAAGACGACCGGCTCGGCGGGCACGGCCATGCCGCTTTCGGCGGCGTGATCGGCATAGTTCAGCCCGATGGCGACGAATTTGCGGACATGGCCGACGCAGGCCCCGATCCGGGGCGTGCCCGGGACCGCAGGCAGGCTGGCCGGGTCAAGCGCGGCGATCCGGGCCAGACTCTCCGGCGTCAGCGCGTCATCCGCGATATCGGCAATATGGCCCGACAGATCGCGGATCGTGCCATTGGCGTCCAGCAGACCCGGCTTTTCCTGGCCTTCAGGGCCATAGCGCAGAAGTTTCATCCCGTCCTCCTTTGATTCGACGGTCAAAATGTCAAAATCTGGAGGCCCTGTCCCGGTGAAACTTCTCTCTGCGCGTTAATGCTGACCTGCCGCGCGCGAGGGGTCAGACGGCGGCGGCGTCGGAATCGCCGGGCTCGCCGGTTTCGCTGATCTCGCGGAAATGGTTTTCGATATTGAGCACCATATCAGCAAGATGGGCAGCGACCTCGGCCTTGACCGCCCCGACATCGCGGGCGCAAAGCGCGGTCAGGATGGCGTTGTGCTGGCGGATCACGCGCTCGCGCGATTTCTTGCGCCGGGCCGACAGATAGCGCGCGCGCCAGAGCCGGGCCATATAGGCGCCATGGGTTTCGGCCAAAGCGGCATTATGTGAGGCCGCGACAATGGCCGCGTGAAAGCGCATGTCGATCTCGAAGACATCTAGCGTATCGGCCGTGTCATAGATCGCCTCGAGCTCTTCCTTCAGCGCGGTGATCTGCGCCAGATCGGCCTCGGTCGCCTCAAGACAGGCGAGCTCGGCCGAAAGCGTTTCCAGCGCATGAAGCACGCGGACCTGATCAATGATTTCCTTGAGCGAGGGATCCGCGACCACCGGGCTGCGCAGAGGCCGCAGCTGCACCAGCCCCTCTTTCGCAAGGATCCGGATCGCCTCGCGCATCGGCGTGCGGCTGACGCCCTGCTTTTCGGCATTGTCGCGCTCTTTGATCGGCGCGCCGGGCGGCAGCGTGCCGCGCAGGATCTCGCGGCGCAGCTCATAGGCGATCGAATTGGCGAGCGTGTCCTCGGTCGCCATGGTCAGACCCGGTTGACCGGGGTCAGCGCGGGCTGACCGTCCAGAACCGCGCGCAGGTTCTGGCGTTGCAGCGCGCCCATCTCGGCCCGCGTCTCGGTGGTGGCCGAGCCGATATGGGGCAGCAAAAGGACATTGTCCAAGGCAAGGAAGCGGCGGTCGATATTCGGCTCGTCGCGGAACACATCAAGTGCCGCGCCCCGGATCAGCCGATTGCCAAGGGCTTGCAGCAAGGCCTCTTCATCGACGACCGAGCCGCGCGCGATATTGATCAGCGTGCCATCGGCGCCCAAGGCCAGAATGACCTCGGCCGAGACCGCGCCCTCGGTGTCCGGCCCGCCGACCAGCGCAACGAAGAGGTCATCGACCGCCGCGGCAAGGCTGGTCGCATCGGCATGATAGGTCCAACCGGGCGTTTCTTTTTCCTGACGCGAGACATAATGGATCTCGCATTTGAAGGCGGCGAGACGGTTCGCGATCTCGCGCCCGATCCGACCAAGCCCGAGGATCCCGACACGCCTTCCCGATGCCTTGCGCGCCAAGGCCAAGGGGCGGCCCTGATGCCACGCGCCCTCGCGCAGCCAGTTTTCCGCCGGATACATCTGCCGCGCCAAGGCGATCCACATGGCAACGGCCAGATCGGCAACGTCATCGTTCAGCACATCGGGCGTGTTCGTGACCTGAATGCCGCGCGCGGTTGCGGCCGGAATGTCGATTGCATCGTAACCGACGCCGAAATTCGCGATCACCTTCAACCCGGGCAGCCGATCCATGACCGCCCCGTCGAGCGCCGCGCCGCTTTTATAGGCCAAAGCCGCGACGGCCTCGCGCCCCGAAAGCCCGGCCAGATCGTCGAGCCCGGGCAGGATCTCGGCCCCAAAGTCCTGCCGCAAGGCCTCGGCGTCGAGATCGCTATACGTCCCGATTGCAAGCACGCGCATCGGCATTCCTTCTCTTGCTTCAGCCGCGTCCGATGAACGGCATATTCGTCGCCATCACGGTCACGAACTGGACATTGGCGCCCTCGGGCAGGGTCGCCATGAACCAGACGGTTTCGGCGATCTGCTGGGCATCCATGACCGGCTCGGGCTTGATCGAGCCATCGGCCTGCGGCACGCCCTTTGTCATCGCCGCCGCCATCTCGGTCAAGGCATTGCCGATGTCGATCTGACCGCAGGCGATGTTGAAGGGCCGCCCGTCGAGACTGAGCGTCTTCGTGAGCCCCGTCACCGCATGTTTCGAGACGGTATAGGGCACCGAGCCCGGTCGCGGCACATGGGCCGAAATCGAGCCGTTGTTGATGATCCGCCCGCCCTGAGGGCTTTGCGCCCGCATCTGGCGGAAGGCCGCGCGGGCGCACAGGAACATGCCGGTGATGTTCACATCGGTAACGCGCTTCCAATCGGCGACCGCGATCTCGTCGATGAGCTGGGAAAAGAGCGCAGCACCGGCGTTGTTGAACAGCGCGTCGATCCGACCCCAGCGGTCGATGACGCGGGCGAAAGCGGCCTCGACTGCCGCCTCGTCGGTGACATCGCAGGGCAGGATCAGGGCATTGGCATGGCCCTCGGCGGTTTCGGCCAAAGCCGCCTCGCGCCGCCCGATCAGGCCGACGCGCCAGCCCTCGGCCAGAAAGCGCCGGGCGGTGACGCGGCCCAGACCGCTGCCGCCGCCAGTGATCACAATCGTTCCCGCCATGCCCTCTCCCTTCGCTGCCGCGTTAGTGGTTGTCGCGCGGCAGCTTGTTGGCAACCCGCTGATATTTCGTCGCAAGCTCGATGCAACCGCCCTGCGCGAGCTGGCCGACGGTCATGCGGTAAATCTCTTCCCACGGCGTCTGGTTTTCAAGGACCGGCGCGACCCATGCCGCTTTGCGCGCGGCCCATTCCTCATCGGGGACCAGCGCATTCAGCGTGCCCTCGTTCAGATCGAGCCGCACCATATCGCCGGTTTGCAGATAGGCGAGCCCGCCGCCAACCACCGATTCGGGGCTCGCATTGAGGATCGAGGGGCTTTCGGAGGTGCCCGATTGCCGCCCGTCGCCCACCGTCGGCAGGTGCTTGATGCCTTGCTTGAGGATCGAATCCGGCGGCTGCATGTTCACCACCTCGGCGCTGCCCGGATAGCCGACGCAACCGACACCGCGGATGAAGAGCATGCAGCGCTCGTCGATCTGCAACTCGCCGTCATTGATGCGCGAATGGTAATCCTCGGGCCCCTCGAAGACGATGGCGCGGGCGGTGTGGATGCCTTCATGGCCCTTGTCCGACAGGAAACGGTCGTGGAAATCCTGCGAGATCACCGAGGTCTTCATCAGCGCCGAATCGAAGAGATTGCCGTGCAACACGAGGAAGCCCGAATTCGGCCGCAGCGGGTTGTCATAGGGCCGGATCACATCCTGATCGACGCTGAGCCAGCCTTCCAGATTGTCGCCCATGCTTTTCCCGGTCGCGGTCATCGCGCCCTTGCGGATCTTGCCGGCCTTCATCAGCTCGCCCATGACCGCAGGCACGCCACCCGCGCGGAAGAAGCCCTCGCCCAGATATTCGCCCGCGGGCTGCATATTGACCAGAAGCGGGATCTCGAAACCGATCTCCTGCCAATCGGTCACATCCAGCTCGATCCCGGCATGGCGCGCAATCGCCTGCAAATGCGGCGGCGCATTGGTCGAGCCGCCGATGGCCGCATTGACGACAATCGCATTCTCAAAGCTCTCGCGCGTCAGAATGTCCGAGGGTTTGAGGTCTTCGTAAACCATCTCGACGATGCGCTTGCCGGTCTCATAGGCCATGGCCATACGCTCGCGGAAGGGTGCGGGAATGGCCGAGTTCCCGGTCAGTGTCATGCCCAAAGCCTCGGCCATGGCGTTCATCGTCGAGGCGGTGCCCATGGTGTTGCAATGGCCAAGCGAGGGCGCCGAGGCGCAGACGCGGGACATGAATTCATCATAATCGATCTTGCCTTCCGACAAGAGGCGGCGGCTTTCCCAGACAATCGTGCCCGAACCCGCGCGCTTGCCCTGCCACCAGCCGTCGAGCATCGGCCCGCCGTTGAGCGCCAGCGCCGGAATATCGACCGTGGCCGCGCCCATCAGCATCGCGGGCGTGGTCTTGTCGCAGCCTGTGGTCAGCACCACCCCATCGAGCGGATAGCCATGCAGCACCTCGACGAGGCCGAGATAGGCGAGGTTGCGATCGAGCGCCGCCGTCGGGCGCTTGCCGGTTTCCTGAATGGGATGAACCGGGAATTCCATCGGGATCCCGCCCGCCGCCCGGATGCCCGCCTTGATCCGGTCCATCAGGAAAACGTGGATCTTGTTACATGGCGAGAGATCGCTGCCGGTCTGGGCGATGCCGATGATCGGGCGCTCGGATTGCAGCTCTTCGCGGGTGAATTCCTGATTCTGGTAACGCTCGATATAGAGCGCGGTCATCCCCGGATTGTTCGGATTGTCGAACCATTCCTGCGAGCGGAAACGCTTGTTCGCACGGGTATCTGACATGTGATCTCTCCCAATTCGGCCTGGCGAGTGGCGCGGCCCAGAAAGTGGTATACCAAACAAATCCGCCCTGCAAAGAGAGAAGATCGCGCGTGGAGGGAGGTTGAAACCAAAGCCGCAGATCGCCGCTCATGGGGCTTGATCGACCGTAAAAATGGTATACCAAATCAGAGATCACATCATCCGGGGGGAGCATTATGGCAAAATACAGCGGAATCTGGCCCGTCGCGCCGGTGGCTTTTCACGAGGACGGCCGTCTCGATGAGGACGGCACGCGGCGCATTCTTGATTGCATGGTCGATCAGGGCGTCGACGGAATCTGCATTCTCGCGAATTACTCCGAGCAGTTCCTGCTCTCGGATGCCGAACGCGAACAGCTGACGCGGCTCTCACTGGAACAGGTCGCGGGCCGGGTGCCGGTGATTGTCACGATCAGCCATTTCGCCACGCCCATCGTGATCGAGCGTGCGCGGCTGGCGCGTGATCTCGGCGCGGCCATGGTGATGATGATGGCCCCCTATCACGGCGCGACGCTGCGCGCGACGCCCGACCAGATCCTCCAGCAATTCGCGCAGGTGGGCGAGATCGGCCTGCCGATCATGGTGCAGGATGCGCCGATGTCGGGGACCGATCTGTCGGTGCCGCTGCTGGTGCAAATGGCGCGCGAGATCGAGATGGTGAAGCTCTTCAAGATCGAATGCGTGGGTGCCGCCGCCAAGCTGCGCGCGCTGATCGCCGAGGGCGGCACCGATATCGAGGGCCCGTTCGACGGCGAGGAAGGGATCACGCTTCTGGCCGATCTTGACGCCGGGGCGACCGGCTCGATGACCTCGGCCATGATCCCCGATCAGATCAAGCCGATCCTGACCGATTGGGCCAAGGGCGACCGCGCCGCTGCCACGGCGGGCTATGCGCGCATTCTGCCTGCGGTGAACCACGAAAACCGCCAATGCGGCTTTCGCGCCGCCAAGGCGGTGCTGAAAGAGGGCGGCGTGATCGCGTCAGACTTCTGCCGCCATCCGATTGCCCCGCTCGCGCCGCAAACCCGCGCCATGCTGCTGGATCTGGTCCGCCCGCTGGACCCGGTGGCGCTGCGTTGGGGCAAATAGCCCCCTTGCCTCGCCCGCGCGGACCCGAGAGGGTGCGGGCGGGATGCGAGAAGGAGCGACAATGCATATTCTGATTCTGGGCGCGGCGGGCATGATCGGCCGCCGCCTGACCAAGCGGCTGATTGCCGAGGGCAAGCTGGGCGAAACGCCCATCGACAAGATCACCACCTTCGACGTCTTCCCTTCGCAGATCCATTCCGACGAGATCCGGATCGAGGATATCGCGGGCGATGTCGCCGACCGCTCCACCATCGAAAGCCTGATCCTCGACCGCCCCGATGTGATCATTCACCTCGCGGCGGTCGTCTCGGGCGAGGCCGAGGCCGATTTCGACAAGGGCTATCACGTCAATCTCGACGGCACGCGCCAGCTTTTCGAGATGATCCGCGCGCAAGAGGATTACCACCCGCGCGTCGTCTTCACCTCGTCGATCGCGGTCTATGGCGCGCCTTTCTCGGGGGCGATCTCGGACGAGTTCCTGCTCGCGCCGATGTCGAGCTATGGCACGCAGAAAGCGATCTGCGAGCTTTTGCTCAACGATTACTCGCGGCGCGGCATCTTCGACGGCATCGGCATCCGCCTGCCCACGATCGTCGTGCGCCCGGGCAAGCCCAACAAAGCCGCCTCGAGCTTCTTTTCGGGCATCATCCGCGAGCCGCTGGCCGGGCTCGAGGCCGTGCTGCCGGTCGATGACAGCGTGAAAAGCTGGCTCGCCTCGCCCGATGCGGCGGCGGGGTTCCTGATCCATGCGGCGACGCTCGACACCGCCCCCCTTGGCGCGCGGCGTTGCCTCAATATGCCTGGGGTCGCGGTCACCGTCGCGGGCATGATCGAGGCGCTGCGCGAGGTCGCGGGCGACGCGCCGGTTGCGCGCATCCGCCGCGAGCCCGATCCAGCGGTGCGCGCCATCGTCGACAACTGGCCCGAGGAATTCGACCCGGCCCGCGCGCTGGCGCTTGGCTTTACCGCCGATCCCGATTTCGCCAGCATCATCCGCGCCCATCTGCGCGACCAGCAGAAATAAGCGCGACGGGCGGCGCGGCCCCTGGTCGCCCGCCTCCCTTTTCCATCCGGCGAAAGTTGAGCCAGATCCATGTTTGACGCCATTTTCTTCGATCTCGACGGCACGCTGATCGACACCGAAAGCATTGCCCTGCGCACCGGGCTCGAGGTTTTTGCCCGGCTCGGCCATCCGGCGGATGAAACCTTCATGCATGAGCTGATCGGCAAGGACATCCCAAGCGCGACCGCGCTGATCGGTGCCCGGTTTCCCGGGATTGATCTGGACCGTCTCGGTCACGAACAACGCGCGGCCTTCGACGCGGCGCTGACCACTGATTTGCGGCTGAAGCCCGGCGCGCGCGAATTGCTGGCCGCCCTGCCGGTCGCCTCGGCCATCGTGACCTCCTCGGGCCATGCCGAGGCGCATCACAAGATCGGCCTGACTGGGCTGGGTCCGGCCTTTTGCCAGATCATCACCCGCGCCGATGTCTTGGCCCCGAAACCCGATCCCGAGCCCTATCTGCTCGCCGCGCGCCGCCTTGGCGTCGATCCGGCGCGCTGTCTGGTTTTCGAGGACAGCGAAATCGGCGCGCAATCGGCCTATCGCGCAGGCTGCACCGTGGTTCAGGTGCCCGATATCGTGCCCGCCTCGGGCAAATGGGCGCATCACATCGCCCCGGATCTTTTGACCGGCGCGGCGATGGCCGGTCTGATCCCGACCGGGGTCAAGGCTGAGATCACAGAAAAAGACTGAGGCCAAAGCAAAAGGCGCCGGAAAACCGGCGCCTTTTTCATCATCTCAACAAGTCATCTGATCAGGCTTTATCGTCCCAGCCCGAGATATGCTTGGAATCCATGAATTCCTCGAGCCCATAGACGCCGCCTTCGCGCGCACGGCCCGAGGCCTTGATGCCGCCGAACGCCGAGCCGCGACCGCGAGCTTCGCCGTTCATCTCGATCATGCCTGCGCGCAATTTGCGGGCCAGCCGGTTGCGGCGGGCGCCGTCCTGGCTTTGGACATAGTTGGTCAGGCCATAGATCGTGTCATTGGCGATCGCGACGGCCTCTTCTTCACTGTCGAAGGGGATGATTGCCAGAACCGGGCCAAAGATTTCCTGACGCGCGATGGTCATGTCGTTGTTCACATCGGCAAAGACCGTCGGACGCACGAAATAGCCACGATTGACGCCTTCCGGCAGGCCGGTGCCGCCCGCAACCAGACGCGCGCCTTCGTCGATCCCGGCTTGGATGAGGTCCTGGATCTTTTCCCATTGCTGCTTCGAGACGACCGGGCCGATGTGACGGCCGGGCTGATGCGCGGTCGCGACCTCGGTCTGTTCGGCGACTTTCTTCGCCGTCTCGACCGCTTTGTCGTAGAAGCTGCGCTCGACCAGCATCCGGGTCGGGGCGTTGCAGGACTGGCCCGAGTTGTAGAAGACATGGCGGGTGCCGCGCACCACGGCCTTTTCATCGGCATCGGCAAAGATCAGGTTCGCGCCCTTGCCACCGAGTTCGAGCACCACTTTCTTGACCGTATCCGCCGCCGCTTTGGTGATCGCAATCCCGGCGCGGGTCGAGCCGGTGAACGAGATCATATCGACATCGGGATGGACCGAAAGCTGGCTGCCGACGCCGAAACCGTCGCCGTTCACCATGTTATAGACGCCTGCGGGCAGACCGGCCTCGTCGATGATCTCGGTCCAGACGATCGAGGACAGCGGCGCGATTTCCGAGGGTTTCAGGATCACGGTATCCCCGGCGAGCAGCGCCGGAACCACCTTGAGCGTCACCTGGTTCATCGGCCAGTTCCAGGGCGTGATCGCAGCAACGACGCCGACCGGCTCCCACGAGACCATCGCGCCCGGCTCGCCAGTGCGCAGCGGGTGGATGAATTCGAAGCTTTTGAAGGCCTCGATGAAGTTCTCGATATGGTAGGTGCCAGCCTCGACCTGATCGTTCAGAGACATATCGGCGGGCGCGCCCATCTCGACGCTGGTCGCCTCGGCCATATCGGCGGCGCGGCGTTTGTAGATCTCGAGAATCTTCTCGACATAGGCCAGACGCTCTGCGGGCGGGGTCTCGGACCAGGCCGGGAAGGCGGCCTTGGCGGCGGCAACGGCCGCGTCGGTATCGGCTTGATCGCCAATCGAAATCACGGCAACCGCTTCTTCGGTCGAGGGGTCAATCACGTCGAGATCATGCGGCTTGACCGGATCAACCCACTGGCCGTTGATGTAGAATTTCCGCTTGTCAGCAAGTCCGGACATGGGTCGCTCCCTTGATTCATTTGCGGCGAAAGTTGGCATTCCGCGCGCCATAACGCAAGCCGCAGGAAGTTTCTTCTCTGCTGCGACACGAGGACAGACTGGCAATTGGCCGCGCGATCACTATGTTGGCGTCAGACTTTTACTGGAGGGACCAGATGGGCCTGCGCATCAACGATATCGCACCTGACTTCACCGCGGACTCGACCGAAGGCGAGATCCGGTTCCACGATTGGATCGGCGACAGCTACGCGATCCTGTTCTCGCATCCGCGCGATTTCACCCCGGTTTGCACCACCGAATTCAGCGCCGTCGCTCAGCTCGTGCCCGAGTTCGAGAAGCGCAACACCAAGGTTCTCGGCGTCTCGGTTGACAGCGTCGAAGACCACGGCAAATGGAAGCACGACATCGCCCAGGTTGCGGGCGTGCCGGCGAATTTCTCGATCATCGACGACACCTCGCTGAACGTCGCGAAAGCCTTCGACATGCTGCCGGCAGAGTTCTACCTGCCGACCGAAGGCCGCACCCCGGCCCATTCGGCGACCGTGCGCACCGTCTTCATCATCGGGCCGGACAAGAAAGTCCGCCTGACCATGACCTATCCGATGTCGGTCGGCCGCAACTTCGCGGAAATCGTCCGCGCGCTTGACGCGGTTCAGGCAACCGACGGCGTGCCGCTGGCGACCCCGGCCAACTGGATCCCGGGTCAGGACGTGATCGTGGCTTTGTCGCTCGACGACGCGGCGGCGGAAGCGAAATACGGCACGCTCGACAAGAAGCTGCCCTATCTGCGCTTTGCCAAAGACCCCAAAGCCAAAGCCTGAAGCTGACGGCTTGAGACGCGAAAGGCCCGCCACATTGGCGGGCCTTTTTCATGGGTGAGCCTAGTGCCCGACCGAGCGTGAGAACAGGTTGATGACCATCACGCCGATCAGAATAAGCCCGATGCCCGACAATGCGGCGAGGTCGAGCTTCTGGCCAAAGCGGAAATAGCCCACCGCCGAGATCAGGACGATGCCGAGCCCGCTCCAGATCGCATAGGCGATGCCGACCGGCATGTGACGCAGGGCCTGCGACAGGAAGAAGAAGGCCGAGAGGTAAAACAGCCCCATCAGCACGGTTGGCCCGATCAGGGTGAACTGTTGCGAGCGTTGCAGATAGGTCGTGCCGATCACTTCCGAGACGATGGCGATCAGCAAGGCGCCATAGCTGAAAACAAGAGGATGCATGGCGGGGTTACTCCGTTCGGGTTGCGGCGAGCAGATGGTCACGCAGGGCGGCGCGGTCTTCGATCCAACAGGTGTCCTCGTCCCAAAGATCCCAAAGCCAGACCCCATCCGCCGCCATCCGCACCGCGGTCAGCGCGACGCTGCCATCGGTCTCGCGGTGGCGTTCGAGGCGCTGGTTGACCCAATCGGTCCAGATCCGGCGGTGGCTCGGCTCGGCGAAAAGCGCGATCGAGACCGGCGCGGCGGTGTCGCAAACGGCAAAGATCGCCAGCACATAGGCCCGGGTGAAGCAACCGTAGCTCGCGCCGTCCTGCGCCAAAGCCTCTTCGACGATCGCATCGACCTGTTCGAGCTGCTGGCGCACGACCTCGTGGATCAGATCGTCCTTGCTGGCGAAATGATGAAAGAGCCCGCCTTTGGTCACGCCCGCCGCCGCAGCGACGGATTGGACGGTGACCGCGTGCAGGCCCTGCCCCACGGCAATCTCTGCCGTGGCATCGAGCAGGCGCTGACGCACCAGCTCGGGTTGTCGTTTTCTGGGGGATGAGCTGTTCATGCAAGAAACATACCTACCGTCCGGTATGCTTGCAAGAGATCTGTTCGCAAAGGGCCCAAAAGGAAAAGCCCCGGCCGGGCCGGGGCTTTCCATGTCTCAAACCTGAGGCAATCAGCCTTCGGTCTTTTCCGATTTCTCGGCGGCTTCCGGAGCGATTTCCGCGCCGGTTTCCTGATCGACCATCTTCATGCCAAGGCGAACCTTGCCGCGATCGTCGAAGCCCAAGAGCTTCACCTTCACTTCTTGACCCTCTTTCAGGATCTCGTTCGGGTGGGTCAGGCGCTTGTTCGCGATTTGCGAGACATGGACCAGACCATCGCGCTTGCCGAAGAAGTTCACGAAGGCGCCGAAATCGACGAGCTTCACGACTTTACCGGTGTAGATCTTGCCTTCCTCGGGCTCGGCCACGATCGAATAGATCATGTCGTAAGCCTTTTTGATCGAATCGGCATTGGCCGAAGCGATCTTGATGGTGCCGTCGTCGCTGATGTCGACTTTTGCACCCGAGGTTTCCACGATCTCGCGGATGACCTTGCCGCCCGAGCCGATCACTTCACGGATCTTGTCGGTCGGGATGGTCATGGTCTCGATGCGCGGAGCATGAGCCGAGAATTCGCGGCGGCCTTCGGTCAACGCATTCGCCATTTCGCCGAGGATGTGCATCCGGCCGTCTTTGGCTTGCGCCAGAGCCTGCTCCATGATCGCGGGCGTGATGCCAGCAACCTTGATGTCCATCTGCAGCGAGGTGATGCCGTTCGAGGTGCCTGCGACTTTGAAGTCCATGTCGCCGAGGTGATCTTCGTCGCCGAGAATGTCGGTCAGAACCGCCCATTTCTCGCCTTCAAGGATCAGGCCCATGGCAACACCAGCCACCGGAGCTTTCAGCGGAACGCCCGCATCCATCATCGCCAGCGAGCCGCCGCAAACCGACGCCATCGAGGACGAGCCGTTCGATTCGGTGATCTCAGAGACAACGCGGATCGTGTAGGGGAAGTCCGTCGCAGCCGGCAGAACCGCTTGCAGCGCACGCCATGCCAGTTTGCCGTGACCGATTTCACGACGGCCCGGCGAACCCACGCGGCCCACTTCGCCAACCGAATAGGGCGGGAAGTTGTAGTGCAGCAGGAAGTTCGAACGCGAATTGCCGTGCAGCGCGTCGATGATCTGCTCATCGTCGCCGGTGCCAAGCGTGGTCACGACTAGCGCCTGAGTTTCGCCGCGGGTGAAGAGCGACGAACCATGGGTGCGCGGCAGGATGCCGACTTCGCTGTCGATGGCGCGGACGGTCTTGTTGTCACGGCCGTCGATGCGTGCGCCACCATTGATGATGTCGCCGCGCAGAATGCCCGATTCCAGCTTTTTCAGCGCCGAACCGAGGTTCGAATCGGCCAGTTCCTCTTCCGAGAGACCGGCTTTGACCTTGGCTTTGGCAGCTTCGATCGCGTCGTGACGCTCGCCTTTGTCGCGCAGCGCATAGGCGGCGCGCATATCGGCCTCACCCAGCGACTTCACCTTGCCATAAAGCGCCGAATAATCGGGCGATTGGAAGTTGAAGGGCTCTTTCGCAGCGACTTCGGCCAGATCGATGATCAGGTCGATGACCGGCTGCATCGCTTCATGGCCGAATTTGACGGCGCCGAGCATCTCTTCTTCGGTCAGCTCATAGGCTTCCGATTCGACCATCATCACGGCGTCTTTGGTGCCGGCGACGACGAGGTCCAGACGCTGCTCGGGGTTCGAGCGCAGGTGGTCCATATCCGAAACTTCGGGGTTCAGGACATATTCGCCATCGACGAAACCGACGCGCGCAGCGCCGATCGGGCCCATGAACGGAACGCCCGAAATGGTCAGCGCGGCCGAAGCGGCGATCATGGCGACGATATCGGGATCGTTGACCAGATCATGCGACAGCACGGTGCACATCACCAGAACTTCGTTCTTGAAGCCCGAAGCGAACAGCGGACGGCAGGGACGGTCGATCAGGCGGGCGGTCAGCGTCTCTTTTTCGGACGGACGCGCCTCACGCTTGAAGAAACCACCCGGAATCTTACCGGCGGCGTAGTATTTCTCTTGATAGTGAACGGTCAGCGGGAAGAAGTCCTGACCGGGCTTGGGTTCCTTGGCGAAGGTGACGTTCGCCATGACACTGGTTTCGCCCAGAGTGGCGATAACCGAACCGTCAGCCTGACGAGCAACTTTGCCCGTCTCCAGCGTCAGGGTTTCTTGGCCCCACTGGATCGATTTCTTCACTTCATCAAAATGCATCTATGTTCCTCTGGGCGCCACCGGACCCTCCGGCTGCCCTGCATATGGCGGCCCCATTGCCGCCGTCCCCCAATCCTTACGCATGTGCCCCGGAGGATAGAGCGTCACGTCACAGATGGGCGGCGCATACAACAAAACAAGTGTTTTGGGAAGCGGAGAGTGCTGGGGGCGGCCCGCGCATCCTCGCAGAACTGTGGCTTTCCGTCATTTGCGCAAACAGATTAGTCTGACCGGCAACCATCCCTTGCGGCGGAGCGGACGTGAGCCAGACCCTCGACACCCATTTCGCCACCCTCAGCCAGTGGCGCGAAGAGCTGCTCGCGCTGCGCGCAATCCTGCTGGCTGCGGGGCTGCGCGAGGAATGGAAATGGTCCTCGCCGGTTTATACCCATGAGGGCCAGAATGTCGCGATCGTCTGGGGGTTCAAGGATCGCGCGACGCTGGGGTTCTTCAAGGGCGTGCTGCTCGACGACCCAGAGCGGATCCTCGAGGTGCCGGGAGAGAATTCGCGCAGCTCCCGGATCGTGAATTTCACGGATCCCGCAAAGATCGCGCAGCTCAAGCCGGTGCTCCTCGCCTATCTTGCCGAGGCGAAGGAGAAGGCCGCCGTCAAGATCGCGCTCGCGAAGGACGATCTCGCCTATCCCGACGAATTAAGCGAAGCGCTCGCTACAGACCCCGAGCTTGCCGCAGCCTTCGAGGCGCTGACACCGGGGCGGCGGCGGAGCTGGGTGCTGCATGTCTCGCAAGCCAAGCAGGCCGCGACCCGTCAGGCGCGGATCGCCAAGGCGGCGCCCGCGATCCGCGCGGGTAAGGGCTTCAACGACCGCTAGTCGCGACGCAAAGAAAAACGCCCGCGGTTTTCACCACGGGCGCTGCATCTGAAATCTGGGACCGGATTAGCGGCGCAGACCCAGTTTGCCGATGAGAGCGGTGTAACGCGCTTCATCTTTGCGCTTGAGGTAGTCAAGCAGCTTACGACGGGTCGCAACCAGCTTCAGAAGGCCACGACGCGAGTGGTTGTCCTTCTTGTGGGTCTTGAAGTGCTCGGTCAGGGTCGCGATGCGGTTGGACAGGACTGCAACCTGAACTTCCGGGGAGCCGGTATCGCCTTTTTTGGTGGCGAATTCGGTCATCACGCGGTTCTTTTCCTCAACAGTGATCGACATCGGGATCTCCTTTCAGGATAGAGGGAAATCAGGCACCGGCCGGGATGTCGTCCAGCACGGGTCCGTAAAGCGCCCCCGGATTCGCATCCGAAGGATCGGGCCATATAGAAGGATCGCGCCAAAAAGGAAAGCGATTCTTGCCGGTGTTCAGGCTTCGCTTAAACCGCTCCCAGCTCGATCTCAGACCGGTCTCAGGCTGCACGGCGGATGCGGGTGACAAAGAGATCGCGCGGATCGATCACCGGCCCGCCCTGCAACCGCGCCACGGCCACACCATCGACATGGATCACGGTCATGCCGTCGTCATCCTGCTCGAAATGCAGCTTCGGCACGGGACCGCGCGGATCGCCCTCAACGCGGATTTCGATGCGATCGACGCCGGGCGTGTAATCCCCGACCACCGGCGGATTGTGGTGGCTGTCGGGCATCAGGACGAAAAGGTCCTCATCCTCGCCGCCTTCGGCAAAATCCCCGGCATGGGCGACCAGCGTATCGCGACCGGGGCCGCCATGCAGCCAAGCCCGCTCTGGCCCGCGATTGCCGATCAAGAGGTCATTGCCCTCGCCGCCGTTGAGATCGCTTTCGCCCGGGCCTGCGACCAGCGTGTCATTGCCGTCGCCGCCATAAATCGTGTCCCGCCCGCGCCCGCCAAAGATCTTGTCATCGCCCGCGCCGCCAAAAAGCGTGTCATTCCCCGGCCCGCCATAGATCGTGTCATTGCCACCATCCCCGGCCAGCATG
This sequence comes from Paracoccus aminophilus JCM 7686, assembly GCF_000444995.1. Taxonomy (NCBI): domain Bacteria; kingdom Pseudomonadati; phylum Pseudomonadota; class Alphaproteobacteria; order Rhodobacterales; family Paracoccaceae; genus Paracoccus; species Paracoccus aminophilus. The sequence goes on from NC_022041.1 coordinate 3,449,346, forward strand.
TCATTCCCGGCCCCGCCATAGATGAGATCATGGCCGCCCGGACCATAGGCCCCATCGCCGTGGACCCAATCATCTCCGCGACCGCCATAGATCGTGTCATTGCCGAGATTGCCGAAAATATCGTCGCGCCCCCCGCCGCCGTAGATCAGATCATCACCGGTGGTTCCTGCCAGCCAATCCCCGTCCGAGCTGCCCTGAAGATGAGCGCCCGCCTGAGAGGGCCGCCCCTCTTCGCCCTCCGGCGTTTCGCCGGAAGGGCCGCCATCGGGATGTTCCCCGGCGGGATGCTCTTCGTCCGGCGTGCTGTCGTCAGAGCTTTTGTCATCATCCCCATGCCCCGCATGAAAGGCGGATTCCAAGGCAAGGCCTGCCAAAAGCAGACAGATGATCCCGCCGATTGTAAACATGGCGACTCTCCGGACTCAGGTGTTGAACAGTTCTCTTTATAACCCCGGTGCGCTCTGCTCGCAGACGAATGTTAAGAGAAGGTTAACCGCCAGAGATGCACCCGCCGGGCCGCCAGAGCGCAGTTCTGCCGGTCTCGGCGCAGCGCCCTCAGACTGACGTCGCGAAATTTTTCCCTGACCCTATTGCACCTTATGTTGACCGGGTGAATTCTGGGCGGGTTAACTTTGACCAAGCCTCCGCCCCCTGAGCCTTGTGCAGCTGCTCCGGACGCGAGGCTGCCAAGGACTTCGGGACAAGGTTGGGAGAAGGAATGAACACGTTACTGCGCGCCTTTCTCAGCAAGGCGATCACCACGGGACATCTCACCATCGCGGGCCATACCGGAGACGAGATGACCGTCGGGGACGGCACCGGCCCCGCAATCCGACTGCGCTTCAACACCGCCTCTGCCGAACGGGCCGTCGCCCTCGATCCGGCGCTGAAACTCGGCGAGTGCTATATGGAGGGCGAGATCGATTTCGAAGAGGGCACGGTCTACGACCTCATCATGCTGGCCTATCGCAACGCCGGCCGCGATCTGGTCAGCACGCCCTGGGCCAAGCTGATGGAGCAGTTCCGCGTCGCCTGGCGGCGCTTCCATCAGCTCAACACCCGCAACAAATCGCGTGGCAATGTCCATCGCCATTATGATCTGTCGGCGGATCTCTATCGCATGTTCCTTGACCCGGACATGCAATATTCCTGCGCCTATTTCTCCGATCCCCAAATGGATCTGACCGAGGCGCAGCTGATCAAGAAGCGCCATATCGCCGCCAAGATGCTGATGGCCGACGGGATGGAAACGCTCGACATCGGCTGCGGCTGGGGCGGCATGGGGCTTTATCTCGCGCGGGTTGCCGGGGCGAAGGTGACCGGGGTCACGCTCTCGGACGAACAACTTGCGGTCGCCAAGCGCCGGGTCGAAGCCGAGCATCTGGCGGGCCGGGTCGAGTTCCGCCTGCAAGATTATCGCGACATTTCCGAAAGCTTCGACCGCATCGTTTCGGTCGGCATGTTCGAACATGTCGGCATCAACCATTACGACACCTTCTTTCGCAAAAGCGCGCAGCTTTTGAAGAAAGACGGCGTTATGCTGTTGCACACAATCGGCCGTGCCGATCCGCCCGGTGCGACCAACCCCTTCATCCACAAGTATATTTTCCCGGGGGGCTATATTCCGGCCTTGTCCGAAGTCATGCATTCGATCGAAAAATCCGGGCTGATCGCCACCGATATCGAGATCCTGCGCCTACATTACGCCGAGACGCTGAAAGCCTGGCGCGAGACCTTCATGGCGCGGCGCGACGAGGCCAAGGCGATCTATGACGAGGCCTTTTGCCGGATGTGGGAATTCTACCTCGCGGGCAGCGAGGCCACCTTTCGCGAGGGCGGCATGGTCGTGTTCCAGATCCAGCTCGCCCACCGGGTCGAGAATGTACCGATCACTCGCGACTATATCGCCGAGGGCGAAAGCCGACTCGCCCGGCTTGAGGACAGCAGGGGTATTCCGGCCCCCGCCTGGCCCGAGGACTGGCCAGAGCTTGCGCAAAAGGCCAATCGCATCCGCTCGGTTTGCGGTTAGGGGCTGCGGTTAGGGGCTGCGGTTAGAGTCTGCGGCTAGGGCATAGGGTCGCGTGGGGTTCAGCGCGAAAAGGCGTTGAACCCTGCAAGCTGCTCATCCATCGCCAGCAAATGCTCGAAGACGCGGGGCGAGGCGCGCAAGCCGTTGTGCTCGAATTCATTGGTCAGCCACAGCCGGACATTGCCCAGCCCGCGCGCCGTGCGCAGGGAAAGGTCTTGGTCGACATACATGTCATCGGTATAGACCGCCGCCGTCACCGGCACCTCATTGGTCGCAAGCCGCGCCGGATCGTAAAGCTGTGCGTCCAAGGGCATCTGCGCCAAGGCGCGCGCCGCCGGGCCAAAGGGGCGCAGGGCGCGGATCTCGTCAAACATCCACGGATAGATCATCTCGCCCGTGAGCATCAGCGGGCGACGAGCCGCGTCGAATTCTGGAAATTCAGCCAGCAGGCTCTCGGCGGCCCAGTCTGTCGCCTGCCCATGCTGGGCGTAGATCGCCTCATGGATGACCGCGAAGAGCGGATTATGGTCAAACGACGTCGTGTCGCGGACCGTGCCAAGGAAGCTCTCGGAAAGCTGGCCATCCGCCGCAAAAGCCTCGTCGAGCAGCCAATGCAGCGTCTCGAAAGCGTCGCTCATGCCGAGGCTCAGGCCCAGATATTGCAGCCGCCGCACAGTAAGGCGGTCGCCATCGGGCAGGCGCACATCCTGCGTCGCGCAAAGAACGGCGATGCGGTCCAGAACCGCCTGATCCTGCGGGTAGCGCGCGAAATACTGGAGATTCTTGTCGGCAACGCGCGGATAGGTGTGGCGATAGATCTCGCGCGCATCGGATGAAATCCCGGCCAAACCGCCGGTGATATAGCAGCCCGCCAGACCCTCGGGGGCCAGCGAGAGATAGCTCAGCGTCAGAAAGCCGCCGTAGCTTTGGCCAAGCGTGAACCACTTCTGCCCGTCGAAACGCGCTTTGCGCAGATGCTCGGCGTCGCGGATGATGCTGTCGGCGCGCAGGCAAGAGAGGTAATGCGCGCCCTCCTCGGCGCTCATCGCGGCAAAGGCACGGCCCTGCACCGGGGTCGAGCGCCCGGTGCCGCGCTGATCCAGAAAGAGCACGCGGAAGCGTTTGAGCGCGACCCCAAGCCAGCCCGGCGCGCCGCCGATCGGACGCGGCGATTTCCCGCCCGGCCCGCCTTGCAGATAGACCAGAACCGGCAGCGCCTCGCCGCCCGGCGCCACGACCTCGCGCGCAAAGACCGAGATCTGCGCGCCTTCGGGTCTGGCCCAATCCAGCGGAACGGAGAGCTGATGATCGCGGATGGTTGCGCCGGGGATGCGGTAGGTCATGGCGGGCCTTGCTGGGGTTTTCTCCCTCCTACCCCAGCACGGCGCGATTGTCGAAGCCGCTTAAAGGCAGCGCCCGCCGTCGATCTCCATCGCGACGCCGGTGATCATCGAGGCCTCGTCCGAGCACAGAAAACAGGCGGCATTGCCCAGATCCTCTGGGGTGGAAAAGCGCCCGAGCGGGATGGTCGAGAGGATTCTCGCGCGGATTTCCGGCGTATCGCCGCCCATGAAGGTGGACATCAGGGCGGTCTCGCCCATCACCGGATTGACCGCATTGACGCGGATGCCGAAGGGCGCAAGCTCGACCGCCATGCCCTTGGTCGCAGAGATCATCCAGCCTTTGGACGCGTTATACCACGTCAGATTCGGGCGCGGCGAGACGCCTCCGGTCGAGGCGACATTCAGCACGACGCCTGATTTCTGCGACTTGAAATAGGGCACGACCAACTGTGCGGAATTATAGACCGAGCGCATGTTCGTCTCGGCAATCCGGTCGTAGGTCGCGTCATCGATCTGGTCGAGCGGCGTCGGCACATGCCCAACCCCGGCGTTGTTGACCAGAATATGGAGCCCGCCAAAGGCCTCCAGCGCCAGGGCGCGCGCCTCTTCGAACGCGGCCCGCAGCGTGACATCCCCGACCAGCGCCCGGCCCTGTTTGCCCAGCTCTTCGGCGACGCGCAACGCGTTCGCGCCGTCGCGGTCCATGACCACGACCTTCGCCCCCTCTGCCGCGAATTTCCGCGCGATCCCCTCGCCGAAACCGGACGCCGCGCCGGTCACGATCGCCACTTTTCCCGAAAGCCGCATCTTCTCCTCCTGTCCTTTGCCCAAGCTTGCGCCGATCCCACCGCTCTCGACAACTGCGATCTTGGGGGCGCATGATCGGCACGGGACGACGGGTTGGGGAGGACGGTCATGACCGATTGGCAGGCGCGCGCCGCGGCGCTTTACACCGGCGATTTCCGCCCGATGTTCATCGGCGGCGCTTGGGTCCCCGCGCAATCGGGCGAGGTGATCGAGGCGCGCAACCCCGCCACCGGCGCGCTTCTGGCGACGATCCCCAAGGGCAGCCCGGCGGATATCGACGCTGCCGTCCGCGCCGCCCGCCGCGCCCTCGAGGGCCCATGGGCGCGCTTCACCCCTTTCGAGCGGCAGGCGCTTTTGCTGCGCATCGCCGAGCGCATGGACGCCGAATGGGAGACGCTGTGCCTGTCCGATACGCTCGATATGGGGATGCCGATCTCGCGCACGCTGCTGAACCACCGCCGCATCATCGGGATGCTGCGCTGGTATGCGGGGCAAGCGGTGGCGATCCACGGCGCGACCATCCCGAATTCTTTCCCGGGCGAAATCCTGTCGATGACCGTCAAAGAGCCGGTCGGCGTCGTCGGCGCGATCATCCCGTGGAATGGGCCCATGGCCAGCGCGATCTGGAAGATCGGCCCGGCGCTCGCCACCGGCTGCACGGTGGTGCTGAAACCCTCGGAGGAGGCCTCGCTGACCGTGCTGATGATCGCGCGGATCATGCAAGATGCCGGGCTGCCCGAGGGCGTCTTGAACATCGTCACCGGCATGGGGCTTGAGGCCGGGGCGGCGCTCGCCGCGCATCCCGAGGTCGACAAGATCGTCTTCACCGGCTCGACCGCGACCGGGCAGGCGATTGCACGCGCGGCGACCGGCACGCTGAAACGGGTGACGCTGGAGCTCGGCGGGAAGTCTCCGGTCATCATCTGCAAGGACGCCGATCTCGACAAAGCCGTGCCGGTCGCGGCGATGTCGGTCTTTGCCAATTCCGGGCAGGTCTGCATCGCGGGCTCGCGGCTCTTTGTCGAGCGAGGGGTTCAGGACGAAGTCCTCGCCCGGCTTGCCGATTTCGCGCAAAAGCTGCGGGTGGGTGATGGGCTTGACCCCGGCGTCGATCTCGGGCCGCTGATTTCGGCGCGGCAGGCCGAGCGCGTCGCGGGTTATCTCGAGGCCGGACGCGCGGAAGGGGCCGCGCTGATCACCGGCGGCACGCGGCTGAGCGGTGCGGATTACGGCAGCGCGCAGTTCTTTGCGCCGACCGTCTTCGGCAATGTCACCGACGAGATGCGCATCGCGCGCGAGGAAATCTTCGGTCCGGTGATTTCGGCCCTGCCCTTCGACACACTGGACGAGGTCGTCGCGCGCGCCAATGCCACGCCCTATGGTCTCGCCGCCGGGATCTTTACCCGCGACCTCGGCACCGCGCATAAGCTGGCGCGGCGCACTCGGGCGGGCTCGGTCTGGGTGAATATGTATCACGCCATCGACCCCGCCGTGCCCTTTGGCGGTATGAAACAGTCGGGCTATGGCCGCGAAGGCGGTGTCGAGCAGATCGAGGCCTATCTGGAAACCAAGGCGATCTGGATCAACACCGACTAGTGCGGCCCTAGATGTGCAAGGCGCGGCCAAGGGCTTTCAGGCAGGCCTCGTGCAAAGCCTCGCCCCGGGTGGGATGGGCGTGGATCGTGCCGATGAGATCGCCCAGCCGCGCGCCCATTTCCAAGGCAAGCGCGAAACCCGCCGCGAGTTCGGAAATCCCCGCGCCGACGGCCTGAATGCCTAAGATCTCCTCGCTGTCCTTGCGCGCAGTGACGCGGATGAACCCATCCTCGCGCCCCGCCGTCATGGCGCGGCCATTGGCGGCAAAGGGGAAAAGCCCTGTCACGACCTCATGGCCCGCCGCCTGCGCCTCATCGGGCGAAAGCCCGACCGAGACGATCTCGGGATCGGTGAAGCAAACCGCCGGAATGGCGCGGTGATCCCAGTCGCGGCGGTGGCCTGCGACGATCTCTGCGACCATCTCGCCCTGTGCCATCGCGCGATGGGCGAGCATCGGCTCTCCGGTGACATCGCCAATCGCAAAGACCCCGCGCATCGAGGTCCGGCATTGCCCGTCCACCGCGAGATAAGGCCCGCTCATCGCCAGACGCAGCCCCTCGATCCCGGCCTCGCGGGACCGGGGACGGCGGCCGACGGTGACGAGGATCTTCTCGGCGGCAATCTCGATCGCGGCATCGGTGACCGCGACGCGCAGCGCGCCCTGATCGGAGAGGCCGCCCGCCCGCGCGCCCGTCATCACCTTGACGCCCAACGCGAGCAGGCGCTGCGAGACCGGCCGGGTCAGCTCGGCGTCATATTGCGGCAGGATGCGCGGCCCGGCTTCCAGCACCGTGACCTCGCTGCCAAGCTTGGCGAAGGCCGTGCCGAGTTCGAGCCCGATATAGCCGCCCCCGACCACGGCGAGCGTTTTCGGCACCTCACGCAGCGCCAGAGCCTCGGTCGAGGACATCACCCTCCCGCCAAAGGGCAGCGCGGGCAGCTCTACCGGGGCCGATCCCGTCGCGATCACCACCGCCTCGGCGCGAATCAGAACCGGGCCCTCAGGGGTCTCGACCAGCGCGGTCTTGCCGTCGCGCAGGGTCGCTTCGCCCGCGATCAGGCGAACGTTCGCTTTGCGCAAAAGCGTCGAGACGCCATTGTTCAGCCGCTCGACGATGCCGTCCTTCCACGCCACCGTCGCGCCCAGATCGACCTGCGCGCCGCTGGCGGAAATCCCCATTTCGGGCGCTTTCGACAGGCTGGCAATGCGGTGGAATTCATCGGCTGCGTGGATCAGTGCCTTCGAGGGAATACAGCCCATATTCAGGCAGGTCCCCCCCGGCGGCAGCGGATCAACCACGACCGTATCAACGCCCAACTGACCCGCGCGGATGGCGCAGACGTAACCCCCGGGACCGGCGCCGATCACCAGAAGGCGACAGGAAATCTCGCGCATCTTAAGCCTCCACGAAGATCAAAGCGGGGGTTTCGAGCAGCTCTTTCAGCCGCTGGACGAAAACGGCGGCATCCCAGCCGTCGATGATGCGGTGATCGAAACTGCAGGAAATGTTCATCATCTTGCGGGGTTCAAAGGCGGTGCCGTTCCAGAACGGCCGCACCGCCAGCCGGTTGATGCCGATGATCGCGACCTCGGGAACGTTGAGGATCGGCGTCGTCGCAATCGCGCCCAAAGGCCCCAGCGAGGTCACGGTGATGGTCGAACCCGACAGCTCCTCGCGCTTGGCCGAGCCGTCACGCGCGGCCTGAGCCAGCCGCAAAAGCTCGGCCGCCGTGTCGCGCAGCGACATCGCCTCGGCATGGCGCAGAACCGGCACCATCAGCCCGTTCGGCGTCTGGGTCGCGATGCCAAGATGAACCGCACCAAAGCGGCGCGCGATGCCCTCCTCGGGCAGATAATGCTGGTTGATGACCGGATGGTCTTTCAACGCGCGGATCAGGGCGCGGGCGATGAAGGGCAGCAGCGTCAGCTTGGCCGCCTTTCCCTCGGCATTCATCCGGGCGCGCAAGTCTTCGAGCGCGGTCGCGTCGACCTCTTCGACGATGGTGATCGCCGGGACGCGGTTGGCCTCTTCCATCCGCTCGGCGATGCGGCGGCGCAGGCCGATGATCTTGATGTCCTCGACCCGCGGATCGCTGCGCGGACCGCTGACCTGCGGCAGACCGCCGGTGGCAATGAAGGCGTCGAGATCCTCATGGGTAATGCGCCCACCCGGACCCGAGCCGCGCACTAGTCGCAGGTCGATCCCGGCATCCCGCGCTCGGCCCCGCACAGAAGGCGCGGCGATGGGCTTTTCCCCTTCAGCGCGCAAAGGCGCGGTCGCGCGCGGCGCCTTGGCGGCGGGGACCGGGTCCGCTGGCGGTTTTGGCGTGGAAGTGGGCTCGGCTTGGGCCGTAGATTGCGCGTCAGAATGCGCCTCGGCATGAGCTTCGGAACTTGCGCCAGACCGCGCCTCTGCCTGAGCGGAGGCCTTTGCGTCAGCTCCAGCCCCCGCGTCAGCCCTCGCCCCCGCGTCAGCTCCAGCCCCCGCGTCAGCCTTTGCCCCGCCCTGCGCGACATTGCCCGCACCATCGACCTCCAGCCGGATCAGCTCCGCGCCGACTGCGATCTTGTCGCCCGTCGCACCGGCCAGCCACAGCACGGTCCCGGTGACAGGAGCCGGGATTTCCACGGTCGCCTTGTCGGTCATCACCGCGACCATCGGATCATCCTCGCGGATGGTCTGGCCGACCGAGACCATCCATTCGGCGATCTCGGTTTCGGCAATGCCTTCGCCGATATCGGGCATACGGATCGAATGGATACCCATGTCAGACCTCCTCGACCAATTCGCGCAAAGCCTCGGCCACGCGGGCCGGACCGGGGAAATAGCTCCACTCATGGACATGGGGATAGGGCGTGTCCCAGCCAGCGACCCGGCGCACCGGCGCTTCGAGCTGGAAGAAGCACTCCGCCTGCACCTGCGCCGCAAGCTCGGCGCCAAAGCCCGAGGTCAGCGTCGCCTCATGCAGCACCAGACAGCGCCCGGTTTTCTTGACCGAGGCGGTGATCGTCTCGAGATCCAGAGGCATCAACGAGCGCAGATCAATCACCTCGGCGTCGATGCCGCTTTCCTCGGCAGCGGCCAAAGCGACATGGACCATCGTGCCATAGGTGAGCACGGTCGCCGCCTTGCCGAAGCGGCGAATGACCGCGCGGCCAAGCGGCACCTGATAGGCACCCTCGGGCACCTCGGCCAGATCATGGCCCTTCCACGAGGCGACGGGCCGGTCGTGATGGCCGTCAAACGGGCCGTTATAAAGCCGCTTCGGCTCGAAAAAGATCACCGGATCGGGATCGGCAATCGCCGCCAGCAACAGCCCCTTGGCGTCATAGGGGTTCGAGGGAACGACGGTTTTCAGCCCCGTGACATGGGTGAACAAAGCCTCGGGAGACTGGCTATGCGTCTGCCCGCCGAAAATCCCCCCACCCGAGGGCATGCGGATCACCATCGGACAGGTGAACTCTCCGGCGGTGCGATAGCGGATGCGCGCGGCCTCAGAGACGATCTGGTCGTAACCCGGATAGACGTAATCGGCGAACTGGATCTCGACCACGGGACGCAGGCCGTAAACCGCCATCCCGATCCCCGCGCCGACAATGCCGCTTTCATTGATCGGCGCGTCGAAACAGCGGGTCTTGCCATATTTGCGCTGCAGCCCCGCCGTCACCCGGAAAACGCCGCCGAAATAGCCGACATCCTCGCCAAAGACGACGACGCGCTCGTCCGCCCCCATAGCAACGTCCAAAGCGTCGCGAATGGCCTCGATCATGGACATGTTGGGCATGGCTCAGAACCCCGCTTCGTGACGCTGGCGCAAAAGATGCGGCGGCATCTCGGCATAGACATCCTCGAACATGTCGCGCGGGCTGGGGTGATGGCCTTGATGGAGCGTGCCGATCGCCTCCGCCTCTTTCTGGGTCTGCGTGACCTCGGCCATGATCTGCGCCTCGGCCTGGGCATGACGATCCTCGGACCAGATCCCGCGCCCGATCAGGTAATTCTTGAAGCGCAGGATCGGATCGCCCAAAGGCCAGGCCGCGCTTTCTTCGGCCGGGCGGTAGGCCGAGGGATCGTCCGAGGTCGAATGCCCGCCCGCGCGATAGGTCACATATTCGATCAGGGTCGGGCCAAGATTGCGCCGCGCCCGCTCGGCCGCCCAGCGCGCGACCGCGCAAACCGCCAGATAATCATTGCCGTCCACGCGCAAAGCCGGAATGCCAAAGCCAAGCCCGCGCGCGGCAAAGGTCCCGGCACCGCCCCGGGCAATCCCCTGAAAGGTCGAGATCGCCCATTGATTGTTCACGATATTCAGGATCACCGGCGCCTTATAGGTCGAGGCAAAGACCAGAGCCGCGTGAAAATCGCTCTCCGCCGTCGAGCCGTCCCCGATCCAGGCCGCCGAGATCTTGCGATCACGCGAAATCGCCGAGGCCATCGCCCAGCCCACCGCCTGAATATATTGGGTCGCCAGATTGCCCGAGATCGAGAAGAACCCGAATTCCTTGGTCGAATAGAGCACCGGCATCTGGCGCCCCTTCAGCGGATCTTTCTCGTTCGAATAAACCTGATTCATCATCGTCGACAAAGGATAGCCCGCCGCGATCAAAAGCCCGGCCTGCCGGTAGGTCGGGAAATTCATGTCGCCTTGACGCAGCGCCAAAGGAAAGGCGCAGGAAATTGCCTCTTCGCCCAGATGCTGCATGTAAAACGAGGTCTTTTGCTGGCGCTGCGCCATCAGCATCCGGGCATCATAGGCGCGCAGCGTCATCATATCGCGCAGCCCTTTGAGCAGCTCCTCATCCTCCAGCGCCAAACCCTCGGCCCAGGGCCCGACCGCCTGACCGTCGCGGTTCAAGACGCGGATGATGGTGAAAGCGAGATCGCGGATTTCCTCCGGATCAACCTCGACCGGCGGGCGGCGCACCGAGCCCGCCTTCGGGATCTGGACCTTGGAGAAATCCGGCTGCCCGCCCGGGCGCACCTCGGGCTCGGGCACATTCAGACCGAGCGGCGGAAACTCCTCTTGCCTCGTCTCTCCCATTCGACCTCTCCTCCCTGCCGCGCCCAAGCCCGACATGCCGGCGAACCGACGCGCCAAACCGGGCCTCCCAACCCCTCAAGACAGAACGAACATCCGTCAGAAGCCGTTCCCCGCGCCCCCTCCCACCGGGGCGCTTAGACAGATCCTGCCGCAGTTTTCGCAGAATTTTCTTTCTATCTTCTGAAATTTTGCTCAATCTCAGAAAGATTGTTCCAGCTTTCTTCATCAAACAAATACCCAATGCCGACCGAAGCCAAAAAGCTCGATGCCATTGACCGTCGGATCCTGCGCGCTTTGCGCCGGGACGGAAGGTTGACGAATGCGCAGCTTGCCGAAGAAATCGGCCTCTCGCCCTCGCCGTGTTGGCAGCGCACGCGCAGGCTGGAAACCTTGGGCATCATCCGCGGCTATACGGCGGTGCTCGATCAGGAAAAACTCGGCGCGGCGGAAACCGTGATCGTCGACATCATGCTGGAACGCCATGATGAAACCGTGCTCGCCAATGTCGGGCGCGCATTGGCCGAGATGCCCGAGGTGCTCGAAATCTACCTTACCACCGGCGAATATGATTACTTCGTCAAAGTCGCCGTCGATGGCACCCGCGGCTATGAGGAGTTTCTGCGCAACAAGCTTTCGCGGGTGCCGGGCATCCGGCAGACGCGGTCAAGCTTCACCTTGCGCTGCCTCAAGGAAAGCGGGCTGAGCATTCCCGAATAGGGCGCCAACCAGCCCCAACCCGGGTTCAGTCCAAAAGCAAGGCCCGGCGGAAATCGGCGTCGCTCAGCAGCACTTCCTTGGTCTCGTGTCGCGTCGCATCGCCAATCGCGCGTGCGGTCAGTCGCTGCGCGAAGTCGACCGCCTCGGGCAGGCTTTTTCCGCGCCCGAGCCCCGAGATCACCAGCCCGGCGAAGAGATCGCCCGTCCCTGATTTCGCCACCGGCAGCTTCTCGCAGGGGTGGCGGCTGATCGCCCCGCCCGAGACCAGAAGGCTCTCGATCTGACCTTCGGGGGTTTCTTCAAGCACGCAGCCCGTGCAGATGATCTGCGCCTGCGGCGACAGCCCCAGCCGCGCGCCGATCCCCTCGAGATCGGCCAGCCGCGTGACGGCAGTCCCACCCAGATAGCCGAGCTCGAATTGATTGGGCGTCGCCAGATCGGCCATCGGCATCAGCCGGTCACGAAAGATCGCAGCAATCGCTTCGGGCACATAAAGCCCCGGCCCGGTATCGCCCATCACCGGATCGCACAGATAGGTCAGGTCGGGATTGCGCGCCTTGGCGCGGGCGATGAAATCCGCCGCCAGCCCCGCCACCTCGGCCGAGCCGAAATAGCCGGTCACGATGAAATCGGCGGCCTCCATCAGCCCGCGCTCTTCGATGCCCAAAAGCAGATCGGCGAAAAGCTCGGGCGGCAGCGAGCGGCCCCGGATGGTCGGATGGTTCGGCGTGTTCGACAAAAGCACGGTCGGCACCGGCGCGACCTCGAGCCCAACCGCCTGCATCGGAAAGACGGCGGCGGAATTGCCGACATGGCCAAAAACCACCTGGCTCTGGATCGAGATCACCAGTTTCGCGTGCTTCATCCCATCCTCTCAGACCTGTCCGCCGCTTCGGGCGCTGTGCCGCATTAAGACAGGCCCGCCGCCGGGCGCAACGTCAATCGCCCAAGGCCGGGCGGCGCGCGCGCAAGCGGCGCAGAAAGGCGCCACGATCAAAGCTTTCTTGCGACGTGGCTGAGGATGGTGCCGCGAAAATCGCGCGGTCGAGCGTGGCCAGCGCTGCCTCATCGACCCCGCGACCGAAGGCGCGCTCATGCGCCGCGTAATCCCGCGCCACCTGCCGCAGCGCCATCAGATCGGCGCCCTCTGCCGCCCGGCGCAGGCCCTGCCGGTGCGGGTTGGGCAGCGCACCACGCAACCGCGCCCAAGCCCGTCGCGGCCCGGCAAAGCCCTGCCCCGGGATCAGCACCACCAGCGCCAGCACCAGCCCGGCCAGACCGATGCCACCCGCGCTCCAGAAAAACCGTTCCGAAGGCCGCGCCGCCCCGGCGAGATTGCCCGCCGTCCCCCCCAGCCCGATCTCGATCGGCAAAGTGAAGGCACCGCGCAATTCGCGGATCAGCGGGTTATAGAAAAAGATCTGGATCGGGGTGAGCTCGCCGGTCTCGCCGGTCTTGGGGCGCATCGTCCATTCCCAGACCACCACCGCGACCGGGCCCTCGGCGGTCAGGCGGGTCTCGCGGATCTCGGGGGCGGCGAAGCTGATCAGCCAAGGCTCGTGCAGATCGGGGCGCGGCGGCAGGAAATGCGCCATGGTGCCCTGCGCGATCACGGTGATGCGGCGGGTAAAGGATTGCTCGGGACCGAGCTTCGAGGGATCAGCCGAGAATTCATCCTTGACCTCAACCTCGCGCGCAACCAAGGGCCGCCCCGCGCCGGGATAGGCCATGACCGGCACCGAGACCCCCGCCGCCGTCACCGGCTCTTCCTGCCATTGCCCGGTTTCGGATTTCGTCAAAAGATGCGTCACCGGCCCGATTGCCAGCGTGCCCGCCTGACGGGGAAAGACCGCGAGATGGCGCTCGAAGGTGCGAAACGGCTTGCCCTCGATCATCTCATCGGCCCATTTGTCCCGCGCAACCTGAATCCAGTCGTAAGCCTCGGAATCCGGGAAGATCATCTTTTCCAGCGCGATCCGCCCGGTATATTCGCCCCGCACCGTGACCGGGATCATCTCGCCCACCACCGGACGCAGCCCCTCGGGCACGATCAGCCGCAGGCTGTCCGCCGCCGCAGGGAGCGCCATCATCCCCGGCAAAGCCATCGCAAGCAGGAACAGCAAAGCGCGGATCACCATGGTTCGGCCTCCCGCGGGCGCACCAGCCCCTGTTCGGCGCGGCGCTCATATTCGGCGCGCAGCCGCAGCTTCAGAAACTCGCCGGGATCGTCGGGCAGGGTCGCGAGCCAGTCGTCACTTGCGACAATGCCCTTGGCGTCAATCGGGCGCTGGGTTTCGGGGTCTTGAATGCCGGGCGTGCTTTGTGCGGTCTTGTCGCCCTCGCCCAAGCCGCCCGCGCCTTGAATGCGCCCGGGCGCGATGCTCACGCCCTGATCGGGGGGATACATGGTCGCGACCAGCTCGCGGTTGCGGCGGGCATCGGCATCCGCCGGATTGACGAAAAGCACGGCATCGAAATAGGCGACCGACAGCGGATATTGTCCGGTCGCGGCAAGGCTGAGGCCGCGATTATAGGTCTGGCTGCGCCCGGCCTTGGCGAAAGCGGCATCGGCCCCGGCGTAATCGCCCGCGCGGTAGAGCGCCACGCCCTTCGCGACCGGATCAGCCAAAAGCGGCGCGGCAAGGCCGGGCGCACCACCCAGCAGCAACAGCCGCCCGATCGCCCCCGGCCCCGCCAGAGCCAAAGCGCCAAGCGCCAGAAGGACCAGCGCGAGCCGCCTCATGCCTGCCTCCGAAACAGCGGCACCAGCCCGCAGAGCGCGAGCAGCCCGAACCACGGCCCAAGATCGCGGTAGCGCAGCGCGACCAGCGCCGGATCATCGCCAAGCCCCGAGCGCGCCAAGGCCCGCACCACCGGGCCGGGCTGGGCAAAGGGCGCGACCGGGCCATTGGCGATCTCGCGCAGCCCGGCCAGATCGGCGGGCGGATCTCCGGTCACCGTCAAGGCCGAGATGCGCACCCCCGCGCCGGTCAGCCGCGCGGCCTCGGCGCGGGCGGCGGGATCGACGCCGCCGCCATCGCTGATCAGCACCAGATCGGCGCGCGCGACCCCGGCCAGCAACTGCCCGGCCAAGGCGATCGCCGCCGCCGGGCGCGTGCCCTCATCGGGCATGGTCGCCTCGTCCAGAACCGCGATCTGGGTTTCCAGCGTCGTCGGATCATCGGTAGGGGCGGCGACCGCATAGGCCTCGCCCGCGTAAAGGATCAGCCCGACCGGACGGCCCGCAAGCTCGGACAGAAGCCCGGCGGCTGCGGCCTGCGCATCGGCGAGCGCGGGGCTGCGCGCGACCGAGGGCGACATGTCGATGGCGAGGATCACCGCATCATTCTGGGCAAAGACCGGCGCATCCTTGCGCGGGATCGCGGGGCCCGCGAGGCCTAGCACCAGCGCCGCGGCACCGCCAAGCGGCAGATAGCGCATCCAACCCGAGCCGGTCACGATCTGGCCAAGCGCCGCCATCGCCGCGAGCATCGGCGCGGGCATCACCGCTTGCCAGCCGCCCGCCTCGGGGCCGCGCCGCCACAGGGCGAGCGCCAGCGCCGCAAGCCCCAGCAGGGCCAAAAGCCACCATGGCCGCAAAAGCATCATCGCCGCCTCCAGCCCAAAAGCGCGATCAAAGCCAGCGCGGCTGCGCCCGGCCAAATCCAAAGCGACTGCCAATAGCGCAGCGGCGGGCGGTCGGTCGGATTGGGCTCGAGCTTGTCGAGGCTGGCCGCCATCGCCTCGAGATCGCTCATCCCGCGCACGCGAAAGGCGGTGCCACCGCTTTTCTCGGCGACCTCGCGCAGCGTCTTGGTATCGACCGCGTCGCGGGATTTCGGCTGGTTTTCAAGATCCTCCGGGCCAAGCGCGATCGTGTGGATGCGGATGCCATGCTGCGCGGCGAGCGCGGCCGCATCGCTCGCCTGCACCTTGCCCGAGGTATCGACCCCATCCGACAGGAGCACCACGACCCGTGTCGGCGCCTCGCTGGCGGCAAGTCGCTTCATCGCAAGGCCAAGCCCGTCCGAAATCGCGGTGGCGCGACCGGAAATCCCAACCTGCGCTTCGTCGATGGCGCGCGCGACTGCGCCGACATCGAAGGTCAGGCTTTGCGCGAAATAGGCGCGGTCGCCAAAGATCACCAGCCCGATCCGGTCGCCCTTGCGCGCCGCGACAAAGCGCGCCGCCACCCGCTTGACCGCATCGAGCCGCGAGATCGGCTCGCCGTCGAGGCTGAAATCCTTCTTGAGCATCGAGCCCGACAGATCGAGCGCCAGCACGATGTCGCGGCCCGAGGCGGGCAGCAGCGCGCTGACCCGGCTGACCTGCGGCCCGGCCAGCGCCACGACCAGAAGCACCCAGGCCAGCGCCGCCAGCAACGGCCCGCGCGCCGCGCCTTTTTCCGGGACCACGCCCGCGAACAGCGCCTCGTGCACGCGCAGACCGCCACGCACCGTCGCGGGCGGCAGCAGGCGCAGCAGCAAGGGCAGCGGCAAGAGCAGGAAGGCCAGCGGCAGGGCAAAGCTCATTCGCGGTCCCTCGCAAGCCGCTCGATCTGGGCGTCGGGCGGGACCGGCGCCGCGCCATAGGCTGCCGGGCGCAGGCTTTTCGGCAAGCGGCCCAGAATGCGGGCGATTGCCAGAAGCCGCTCTTCGCCCTCAAGCCCGCGCGTGGCCCGGATCTGCGCCCGCCGCGAGGGCCGCCGCGCGAGCAGAGGCGAGATCAGCGCATGGATCGCCAGCCCGGCCAGCAGGCCCAGACCGAAAAGCGCCAAAGCCTCGCCGCGGTCGAGACCGAGCAAAGCAGGCGGCAGGCGGCTTGGCGCGAGGGCGGCGATCAGCTCATCCGGTGTCATCGGCCAGGACCAGTTGCGGGATTGTGCCAAGGCCGCGCAGATGGCTCAGAAGCGGCTGCGGATCATAGTCGCGCAACCGCCCGTGCCGGCTGCTTTTGCCATCGGTGACCGAAAGCGCCAGAGGCGGCGGCGCGATCTCGGCGGGGTCGAGGATGAGATGGACCTGCACCTTCCGCCCGCGCGCCAGCCGCGAAAGCGCGCCATCGCTGCCCGCAAGCCCCTCGGGCCCGGTCGCGAGATGGACCTGTCCGCCCGAAGGCACAAGACGTATGGCCTCGATCAGCGCGGGCGCCAGCGCCGCCGGGCGGGCGCGGCGCATCAGCGCGGCGTCATGGCTTTGCGCCAGCGCGGTCGCCACCGCCGTCATCTGCGGCGCGCCGGTCCCCGCGCCCAGCACCAGAGGCCCGTCGTCACCCAAAGCCAGCAGTGCGACAGAGCCGCCGCGCGTCACCGCTTGCCAGCCCAACTGCGCCAGCCAGCGCGCCGCGCGCACCGAGCGCAGGGCCGTGCCCGTGCCCCACAGCATCGCATGGCGGAAATCGGCGATGAGCAAGGTGCTGTCGTCGCGGTCTTCGTGAAAGCTGCGGACGTGAAGCTGCCCGGTGCGCGCGGTTGCCGCCGGGTCGATGCGGCGCAGGTCATCGCCTTCGGCAAAGGCGCGGATCTCGCGCAGATCCATGCCCTGCCCCGCCACCCGCGCGGCAAGCGCACCGGGGCGACGGCTGGCCGGGCGCTGCCGGCTAGTCTGAGGCGGAGGACGGCGCGCGATCAGCTCGGCTGTGGTCAGGCGCAGGCCGGGATGATCCAGCGCGGCAGCTACCACGGACGCACCTCGCGCAGGACCTCGGCGACGAGGCTGCGCGCGGTGCGGCCCTCGCTGACCGCCTGCCAGTTCGGGATCAGACGATGGGCGAGCGCATCCTCGGCGAGCTCTTCGACATCCTCGGGCAGCGCGTGATCGCGGCCATGCAGCCAGGCCCGCGCCCGCGCCGCCGAGGCCAGCGACAGCGTCCCGCGCGGCGACACCGGATGCTCGACCCAATCGGCGACAACGCCTCCGGCGCGCGTCGCCATCACCAGCCGCACGATGAAATCCTTGAGCGCCGGGGCAAGATGCACCGCCGCCACCGCATGGCGCGCGGCGTGAAGATCGGCCTCGGCAATCACCGCGCCGCCGGTCGTGGGCGGGGCCAACGCCTCGGCCTCAACCAGATCAAGGATCGCGCGCTCCGACGTGGCATCCGGCAGTTCAAGGAAAAGATGCAGCAAAAAGCGGTCCATCTGCGCCTCGGGCAGCGGAAAGGTGCCCTCATGCTCGATCGGGTTCTGGGTCGCGACCACCATGAAAGGATCGGGCAAGGGCCGCGTCACGCCGCCGGTCGTGACCTGATGTTCTGCCATGGCCTCGAGCAGCGCCGACTGGACCTTCGGCGGCGCGCGGTTGATCTCATCGACCAGCACCAGCGAATGGAAAAGCGGGCCGGGCACGAAATCGAATGCGCCACTGTCGGCGCGAAAGACCTGCGTCCCGGTCAGATCCGAGGGCAGCAGATCGGGCGTGCATTGGATGCGCGCATGTTTGCCCGGCAGATGGGCGGCAAGGCGCTTGACCGCCCGCGTCTTGGCGATGCCCGGCGGGCCTTCGAGCAGCACATGCCCCCCCGCGAGAAGCGCAATCACCAGCCGCTCGGCCATACGCTGATGGCCAACCAACCCCGCCGCGACATCGCGCGTCAGCCGCTGAACGGCATGGTCCTCGATCCTGTCATGATGTGTCATCCGCGTCCCCCCGAGTTCAGTTTCACGGCCTGCCGGGCAGAGAACCTAATGAAAAAGCGGGGTTATCAGACTTATGTCGCAGGATATTTATCCTAGACGCGGCGTTTGCGTGCTTTCATCCTTCAAGCCCACGCCGGTCACGCCGATCTTTTGCGCGGTCTCGATCAGCCAGAGCAACCGATCCGCCGCCTGATCGTAAGAAAGCCCGCCGTGGTCGTGGATGTTCGAGACGCAATTGCGCGCGGAATCACGCAGCCCCACGCGCGGGGACAGCGTAAGATAAGCGCCAAGGCTGTCGGCGACGGTCAGGCCGGGCCGCTCTCCGATCAGCATCAAGACCATGCTCGCGCCAAGCGCCGCGCCGATCTCGTCGCCCAAAGCCACGCGCGCGCCTTGCGCCAGGACGACTGGCACCGTCGACAATTCGGGCAGCCGCGCGCGAAGTGCATGGATCAGCGGCGCGGCATGGCGATCGACCGCCTGCGCCGAAAGCCCATCGCCCACGATCACCACCAGCGGGCAATCGAGCCGGGGCAGATCGGCGCCCTCGGCCAGCCTCCGGCCCAGATCGGGGCGGCGCAGATATTCGGCGCGATCGGTCGCACGGCTGGCCACGCGCAGGCTGGTCAGCGGCGCGAGATCCGTCGCGATCGCCTCCCAATTGGCGGCGCTGAAGATCGCGTCGCGCGCGCCCGCGTGATCTTCCTGAAAGCGCAGGAGATCGCCCATCGGCGTCGGGCTCGCGCTCGCGTCCAGCCGCACGCGGGCGGGGGTCAGACGGCTTAGGTCCTGAAACCGCAGCCCGCCGCTCATGCCGACAACCCCAGACGGCGCGCCAGATCGGCGGGATCGGGCAGCGCGCGCGTGCCGGGGCGCGCCAGACCGAAGGCATCAAGCCAAGTCTCGAACTCCGGTGCGGCCTTCTTGCCCGAGATCTCGCGCAGATAGGCGAGATCCTCGAAGGCGAGGCTTTGATAGCCCAGCATGACATCATCCGCGCCCGGGACGGTGATCAGGAAGTTCACCCCCGCCTCGACCAAAAGCGTGGACAGCACATCCATATCGTCCTGATCGGCCTGCACATGGTTGGTGTAGCAGACATCCACCCCCATCGGCAGGCCCAGCAGCTTGCCGCAGAAATGATCCTCGAGCCCGGCGCGGATGATCTGCTTGCCGTCATAAAGATATTCCGGCCCGATGAAGCCCACGACCGTATTGACCAGCAGCGGATCAAAGGCGCGGGCGACGGCATAGGCGCGCACCTCCAGCGTTTGCTGATCGACGCCGTGATGGGCATCGGCGGAGAGCGCCGAGCCCTGCCCGGTCTCGAAATACATCACATTCTGGCCGATCGAGCCGCGCGCGGCAGCAAGGCCCGCCTCATGCGCCTCGCCGAGCATCGACAGCGAGACGCCAAAGCCCTCATTCGCGGCCTCGGTTCCGGCGACGGATTGAAAGATCAGATCGACCGGCGCGCCCTGTTCGAGCAGCGCCATCGAATTCGTCACATGGGTCAGCACGCAATTCTGGGTCGGAATCTCAAATTTCGCGCGCAGATCGTCCAGAGCCAGCAAAAGCTCGCGGCAATTGGCAAGATTGTCCGAGGCCGGATTGATGCCGATCACCGCATCGCCCGCGCCATGCAAAAGCCCGTCAAGGATCGCCACCGCAATGCCCTTGAGATCATCGGCGGGATGGTTCGGTTGCAACCGCGTGGCAAGTCGCCCCATCAGCCCGATGCGGTTGCGAAAGGCGGTCACGACCTCGGCCTTTTTCGCGACCCGGATCAGATCCTGATTGCGCATCAGCTTCGAGACCGCCGCGACCATTTCCGGCGTCAGCCCCGGCGCGGCGGCGGCCATGGTCGTGGCCTGCGCCGCAGGCGAGAGCAGCCAGTCGCGCAGATCGCCGACCGTCATGGCGCGGAAGGGCGCGAAGGCCGTGGCATCGTGGCGATCAAGGATCAGCCGCGTGACGTCGTCGGTCTCATAGGGGATCAGCGCCTCGTTCAGAAAGGTCGTCAGCGGCAGATCGGCCAGCACCCGCCGCGCCGCGACCCGTTCGAGCGCACTGTCAGCGGCCAGCCCCGCCAGCTGATCGCCCGAGCGTTCCGAGGTGGCCGCAGCCATCACATGGGCCAGATTGCGGAAGCGGAACCGCTGCCCTTTCGCCGTGGCAAGATATTCGGGCAAGGGCCTCTCCTTCGATCAGATCCCGGCGATGATCCAGCGGAACGCAAGCGGCGTCCAGCCCCTCATGCCGCAGTGCCGCATGACGCCCGCGGCCAAGGCAGCGCCCCTAACGCGCCCAGCCTTTCGCCGCCTCTTGCGCCAGCCGCGTGAAGTTGCGCACCTTGATCGAGCGATGCAGATCGACATGGGTCACCAGCCAGATCTTGGTCGCCCATTCGGGAATGTCCTGATCGGGGAACAGCTCGACCATGCCCTCGGGCGCGGTCGCCGGATGCAAAAAGCCAATGCCAAGCCCGGTAAAGACCGCAAAATAAGCGGAATAGCTTTGCGAGGTCCGCAGCGTGATCCGGTCCTCTGGCACGCGCTCGAGCAGCCAGCGATGGAAGGGGGCGCGAACCTCGCCAAGCTCGGAGATCACGAAGCGATGCTGGGCCAGATCCGCGAGCGTCTCGGGGCGGCCATGCTGGCGGATGTAGGATTGCGAGGCGTAAAGACCGAGCCGGTAATCCAGCAGCGGCGTCACCACATTGTCGGGATGGTCGGGCTCTGCCCCGGCGCGAAAGGCGACATGAGCCTCGCCGTAAGCCAGATGAAAGGTGCGCACATCGGCATGATAGAGCACCTGCACTGCGGTGTGCTCGGCCTGATAATCCTTGATGATCGGCAAAACCAGCTGATCCATGATCGGGATCGCCGTCACGATCAGCTGGCCCGTCACCTCCTCGCGCGAGCTCTCGATGCGGTCGAGCATCTGCGACAGCTGGTCGATCACCATATTCGAGGTGCGCAACAGCTCTTCGCCCGCCTCGGTCGGGGTATAGCCGCGGGCATGGCGCTGGAAGAGCTTGGTCTTCAGCGCATCCTCAAGCGCGTCGATATGGCGGATCGCGGTCGAGTGATGCATCCCCAAAGCCTCGGCCGCCGCACTGACCCGACCCAGCCGCGCGACCTGCGCCGCCGTCCTGATTTCCGTCCAAAGGTTCAGGCGCATTGGTTCACCTCAGTTTCGCACAGTCACTGTGTTTTTGCGCAAGTTTAACGAACAAATCCAGAGCACATATTGGTCTCACAGAAACCAAGACGGGACGTGCTCCCGTTCATCCGGAGAAAGACCATGATCACCAAATCCATCCTTGCCGCTGTTGCCGCCCTTGTCGCCGTTCCGGCTTTTGCCGCTGACACGAACCCCGGCAAAGCCATGATGGCCCAGCTTCTGAACGTTGATAACTCGGCCTATACGCTGAGCGAGCTTGGCCGGATCAGCGCAGAAAAAGGCAACGTGAACCAGCAAGAGCGTGCCCGTTTCATCACCGAGCAAAAAGCCCAAGGCACGATGCGCGCCGTCGCAGATGACAGCTCGACCAACTACTTCGGCCTTGCCCATGTCGAGCATATCGGTCGCGATTGATCGCTGCCGGAATTGAAAATGGCGCGCCGCTTTTGGCCGCGCGCCTTTACCTCTCCGGGAATGATCCCGGCGCGCGGGCCCCTTTCGGGGCCCTTGCCATATCGCGCGGTCTTTACTCCGGCAGAACCCGCACCGCGCCCTTGTCGGCGGACGAGGCGAATTGCGCATAGACCTTGAGCGCGGTCGAGACCTGACGCTGACGCTTCTGCTCGGGCTTCCAACCTTTCGCATCCTGCTCGGCCCGGCGCGTGGCCATCTCGGCCTCGGACACGGCGAGATGGATGGTGCGGGCGGGAATGTCGATCTCGATCCGGTCGCCGTCGCGCACCAGACCGATGGCACCGCCTGCCGCCGCTTCCGGCGAGACATGGCCGATCGAGAGGCCCGAAGTGCCGCCCGAGAAACGCCCGTCGGTCAGCAGCGCACAGGCTTTGCCCAGACCTTTCGATTTCAGATAGGAGGTCGGGTAGAGCATTTCCTGCATCCCCGGCCCACCCTTCGGCCCTTCATAGCGGATGACGACCACGTCGCCCGCCTCGACCTTGCCGGTCAGAATGGCCGACACCGCCGCATCCTGGCTTTCATAGACCTTGGCGCGCCCCGAGAAGACCAGGATCGACTCGTCCACGCCCGCGGTTTTCACCACGCAACCGTCGAGCGCGATATTGCCTTTCAGCACCGCCAGACCGCCGTCTTTGGTAAAGGCGTGCTCGACCGAGCGGATCACGCCATTTTCGCGGTCGGTGTCGAGGCTCGGCCAGAGCGAGCTCTGGCTGAAAGCGACCTGCGTCGGCACGCCACCGGGCGCGGCAAGGAAGAGGTCGCGCGCGGTGGTGTCATTCGAGCGGCCGATGTCCCATTGGTCGATCGCCGCGCCAAGGGTCGGCGCGTGAACGGTCGTGCAGCTGCGGTCCAAAAGCCCGCCGCGATCCAGCTCGCCCAGAATCGACATGATGCCGCCGGCGCGATGCACATCTTCCATATGCACATCGGCCTTGTTCGGCGCGACCTTGCACAGGCACGGCACCTTGCGCGACAGCGCGTCGATGTCGTCCATATCGAAGGAAATCCCGCCCTCTTGTGCGGCGGCAAGGATGTGCAGAACCGTATTGGTCGAGCCGCCCATCGCGATATCCAGCGCCATCGCATTGTTGAAGGCGGCCTTGTTCATCACATTGCGCGGCAGAACCGAGGCGTCTTCGCCTTCGTAATAGCGTTTGGCCAACTCGACCGAGCGGCGGCCTGCCTCGAGGAACAGGGCCTTGCGCGCGGAATGGGTGGCGAGCGTCGAGCCGTTGCCCGGCAGCGACATGCCAAGCGCTTCGGTCAGGCAGTTCATCGAGTTCGCGGTGAACATGCCCGAGCAGGAACCGCAGGTCGGGCAAGCCGCCTGTTCGATCGCCAGAACATCCTCGTCCGAGATCTTGTCATCGGCGGCGGCAACCATCGCGTCCACAAGGTCCATCGCCACGGTGCGGCCGTCGCCAAGCGTGACCTTGCCCGCTTCCATCGGCCCGCCCGAGACGAAAATCGACGGGATGTTCAGGCGCATGGCGGCCATCAGCATGCCGGGGGTGATCTTGTCGCAGTTCGAGATGCAGACCATCGCATCGGCGCAATGGGCATTGACCATATATTCGACCGAATCCGCGATCAGCTCGCGCGAGGGCAGCGAATAGAGCATCCCGTCATGGCCCATCGCAATCCCGTCATCGACGGCGATGGTGTTGAATTCCTTGGCGATCCCGCCCGCAGCCTCGACCTCGCGCGCGACGAGCTGGCCCAGATCCTTGAGGTGGACGTGGCCGGGCACGAATTGCGTGAAGCTGTTGACGATGGCGATGATCGGCTTGCCGAAATCCTCATCCTTGACCCCGGTCGCGCGCCAGAGCCCCCGAGCGCCTGCCATATTGCGGCCGTGGGTGGTTGTGCGGGAACGATAAGCGGGCATGGGCTGAACCTCTCGGAATGGCGTGCGCAACAGGTTCTGGGGAGTCGCGCGGGGAATTGCAACACCGCATGACCACGAGAATACGTGATCTTCGGCGATTCTTGAAACATTCAATCCAAAAGGATGACCGCGACGTAAGAATCCGTCGCAAAAGCCGAAGGGAAAGCCCCTTGGGCCGATTTACGGCCTAGGGGGCGGCCTCGGTTCCGGACTCGGCGCTGGGATCGCCCTTGGGTTCGGTCAGGCCAAGATGATCGGCAAAGGTCGCGCCGTCATAGGCCTTGCGGAACAGCCCCTCTTCGGCAAGCCGCGGGATCAGCGCATCGAGCGCGAGATGCATCGACTGGACCGAGCCGCCCGAGGCGATGACAAAGCCGTCGATCGCGCCCGCCTCGGACCAGCGTCGGATTTCGGCCACCGCATCCTCGACCGTGCCGATCACATGCCAATGCGCCGCCGAAAGCACCTCGGGGCGCTCAAGCAGCGCGGCAAGGCTGAGCTCCTGACGCGAGATCACGCGACGCAACAGCTCGGCATGGGTGCGGCTTTTCGGATTGGCCTGTTCGGGCAGATCGGCCAGCGTCACCACGCGCTCATCGGGCCATGCCGAGAAATCGACCCCGAGCCAGTCGCGCAATTGCGCGATCCGGCTGGCGCGGTCGACGCGCAGATGAACGGCGCGGAAGAGCTCTTCGGCCTCGGCGCGGGTCGGCGCGAGGTAAAGCCCCAGCCCGGGCAGCAACCGGATCGCATCGGGGTCGCGGCCATGGGCCTCGGCCCGGGCGCGCAGATCCCGACGCAAAGCCTGCGCCGCCTCGATATCCGGAGTGGGCGCAAAGACCATATCGACCGCACCGGCGGCGAAATCGCGCCCCGAGCTCGAGGCTCCGGCCTGCATCAGCGGAATGCGCGGCCCCGGACGGGCGGGCAGGTTGAGCGGGCCCTTCACGCGGAAATGCGGGCCTTCATGGTCGATCGGGCGGATCAGCGCGGTATCGGCATAGCGCCCGGCCTCGCGGTCCATCAGCACCGCCTCGGCGGGGAAACTGTCCCAAAGCTTCAGCACGACCTCGGTGAATTCGGCAGCGCGGGCATAGCGGTCCTCGGATTTCGGCAGATCCTCCATGCCGAAATTCTCTTGGCCCTGCATCGCGGTCACCACGTTCCAGCCCGCGCGGCCATTGCTGAGCCAATGCAGCGACATCATCTGACGCGCGACGATATAGGGCTGCTGCAACATCGTCGAAATCGTCGTGACCAGCCCGATATGCGAGGTTTCACGCGCGATCGAGGCCATGAGCAGCGTGCTGTCGAGACTGGTGAAGCCGAAGGATTGCTCGAGCATCCCCAGAGGCAGTGACAAGGTGTCCGGGCGGAAGACGAAATCGAGATGCACCGCCTCGGCCCGGCGCGCGATGTCGAGCGCGAAATCGCTGGAAAACAGCCCTTCGATATTGCTGTCGGGGCGCCGCCAGCCCTCGCCGCGCAACCATGTGGGGGCGAGGGCCATACCGATGCAAAGCGTCCTGCGGGGGGCCATATGTCTGTCCTTGTCTGGCAATGGACCGGCACGCCATCGCGCCGGTCCGGCTGGGGTCTTTTCGCGCTTCTTGCGGGTCTGATCTTAGAACGTGCCGCGCAGCCCAAGGCCGATCATCCGGGGCGAGGTCATCGAGGCCTCGATCCCGCCGATCCCGCGGTTGTTCTGCTTCGAGACCGCCGCGCGCTCGTTGAAGAGGTTGTTCACATAGCCATAAAGCTCGACGCCGTTGCGGACCTTGTAGCTCGCATGAACATCCGCAATCGTATAGCCGTCAACCGCATAGATCGCGGTATTGGCGGTGTCCGAATAATAGCCATCGACATGGCGGACCTGACCGCCGAGCTGGAAGCGGTCATTCACATCCCAATTCGCGCCAAGCGCCAGCGTAAAGCCGGGCGAGCGGGCGAATTCATTGCCCTGAAGCGCGGCATTCGAGCTGATTTCGGAAATCCGCGTCTTGAGCGCCCCGGCACTGGCGCGCAGCATCAAAGCCTCGGTCACCTGATAATCCGCCGAGACCTCGAACCCATAGGATTTCGCCTTTTCGGCGTTGATCGTATAGGATTGGTAATTGCCCGGAGAGATCTCGACCGGAATGTTATACTGGGCGTTGCGGAAATCCATGTAGAAGAGGTTTCCGGTCAAAAACAGCCGGTCCTCCATCAGGCTCGCGCGGGTAAAAAGCTCGTAGTTCCAGATCGATTCTTCCTTGAACTCGCCCCATTGCCCGGTGGTGAAGTTCAGCGAGACCCCGCCCGGGTTATAGCCCCGGCTGACCATCGCGCCCAAGGTCCAGTCCGGCGTCGCATCATAGGCGAGCGACAGTTTCGGCAGCAGCTTGCTGTAGGTCGTGTCGAAATCAACCGAGACCGCGCTCATCGACGAGGTGCCCTTGCGGCGGATCTGATCCTCTTGATAGCGCAGCCCGCCGCTCAGCGTCCATTGCTCGGCCAGCCGCCAATTCGCCTCGGCAAAGATGCCAAGATTGGTCTTGCGGTCATCGAAATTCGAGCGATTGCCGAAACGGCCCGCCAGTTGCAGCTCTTCATCCTGATGGGTGCGGGCGTAATAGATCCCGGCGACAGCGCTGAATTGGTCCTCGGGCAGGCCATAGGTCAGCCGCGTCTCGTTCGAGGCATTGCGCGTATCGACATAGGCGTCGCCGCCATCGACGATCCCGGTGTGACGGGCAACCGCGCTTTTCGAATATTGGCTCTGGCTGGTGATCTTGAAGCCATTCCCCATGTCATAGCCGATATCGAGAATGCCGGTATTGGTGCGCTGATCCCAGCTCGGCATGGTGTTCGAGCGATGCTCAAGCTTGTCGAAAGGCTCGGCCGCCGCCTCATAGGTCGGGCGGTTCGACGCGTTATGCGCATAGGTCAGCTTGACCTCGAGCCCGGTGATTTCCTTGGGCGTCCACAGCAGTTTCAGCCGCGCATTCTTGGACAGGAAATCCTGATCCGTGCCGTTTTGCAGGAAGGCGGGATGGGTGTATTTGATGAAGGTGTCGCGCGCCGAATAATCCAGCGCCACCCGCGCCGCGAGATCTTCGGCAATCGGCCCCGACCACATCAGCGAGGCGCGGCGCTGGTTGTAGCTGCCCGCCTCGAGCTGATAGCCCGCCTCGGGCGTGAAGCTCGGATCCTTGGTGCGCACCATGATCGCGCCCGCGATTGCATTGGCCCCTTGCGAGGTGGTTTGCGGCCCGCGAAACACCTCGACGCTTTCGACATCCCAAGTCGTGGTGCCGCTGAAAAACGCCTCGTTATAGCTGAGATAATGGCCGTCGAGGTTGATCGTCGCGCGCGGCACGGTGCCGCCGAAAAACGCGGTCGCGCCGTTATGCGGCCCCTGCGCGTCGATGCCGCGAATGATCGGCAGGCTGACGTTGTCGGGATAGATCACATTGGCCGTGCCCTGAACGACCTCGGTGATGCTGCCCTTGCCCTGCTTTTCCTGCTCGATCTCGCCCGCACCGATGACGGTGACCGAGGTCGGCGTCTCCTTGAGATCGCGGGTCAGGTTCTCGCCGGTGATGACGACGGTCTCAAGCGTGATCGTATCGGCATCCTGCGCCAAGGCAGGCCCGGCCGCCAGAGCGGTGCAAAGGGCCAGAAGACTGACCCCGGTGATCGGCGCAATTTGGTGATGTGATGGCATGATGTCCCCGGAAGCTTTCTGTCGAGCGGCGCTGGCTGGGGAGAGTTCCGGGCTGGCGGTTGATCTGTCATTCCGAATTGCATGACGCATTCCGCATGTCAACATGACTCGCCATCGCAACACTCGAGACCACGCTCTGGCTTTTCACGCCGGGCGAGCTATGAAGGACATCCGCCAGGCGCCCACCCTCAGACGGCCGCCCAGATTGAGGAGCCCCAGATGGACGAATTCGAACTCTTCCCCGATGAGGGCGCCGATGCAGGCGGCGCGCGGCGCTCGAGCACGATCCAGTCGGTCTCGGTTGCGGCGGGTTTTCTCAATATCCTTGCGCGCGCAGGCACCGATCTGCCGCTGGCCGAGCTGGCGCGGCGCTCCGGCGCGGGCCGCTCGACCGCGCATCGCTATATGCAAAGCCTCGTGAAAGAGGGGCTGGCACGGCAGGACCCCGAAACCGGCCATTACGATCTGGGTGCGGCGGCGCTGAGCATCGGGCTGAGCGCGCTCAAGCGGATCGAGCCGGTCGAAATCGCCGCCCGCGCCATGAAAGAGCTGACGCGCAGCCACCCCATGGGCGGCGGCGTCGCGGTCTGGACCGAACGCGGCCCGGTGCTGGTGCGCTGGTATAAAAGTCCGTATTTCGCGCTCAATCCGGTCTCGCTCGGCGATATCCTCCCGGTCGACAACAGCGCCTGCGGGTTGGTGTTTCAGGCCTTCCTGCCACAGCCCGCCATCGACATGGCGCGCGGCTTTCAGCCCGCCGCCTTTCGCGGCAGCATCGCCCAGGCGGCAAGGCTGGACGAGATCCGGCGCGATCACTGGATCGAGCTGACCAGCCATCTGCTGGCCGGCGTGACCGGGCAGGCCGCGCCGGTTTTTGACGCGCAGGGCGAACTTGCCTGCGTCATCACCACCATCGCCGACTTCACCCGCCCGCATGAGCCGGAGGAGCGACGCGCGCTTTATGATATCGCGCTGCGCCTGCGCGCCGAGATCGCGCGACCTGCGGAAAACCCGGCCTAAACCGACCACTTAACCCGCCTGCGCCAGCCCGGCCTGCTGCCCCGCGCGCGTCCGGTCGCGCCCCCGCGGCACGACCATCGGCGTGCCCGCCACCGGATCGG
The DNA here is from genome assembly GCF_000444995.1 of Paracoccus aminophilus JCM 7686. NCBI lineage: Bacteria > Pseudomonadati > Pseudomonadota > Alphaproteobacteria > Rhodobacterales > Paracoccaceae > Paracoccus > Paracoccus aminophilus. Next base: position 3,477,896 of record NC_022041.1, read on the forward strand.
GCAGGACCAGCGCCGCAAGGCCGAAGACCTCTTCGACCAGCGCAGGCGTCATCACCGCCTCGGGCGCGCCTTCGGCCAGAATTCGACCCTCTTTCATCGCCACCAGCCGCGTCGCATAGCGGCAGGCCTGATTGAGATCATGCAGCACCGCGACCACGGTCCGGCCCTCGGCATGAAGATCGGCAAGCAGCTCCATCAGCTCGATCTGATGGGCGATGTCGAGAAAAGTGGTCGGCTCGTCGAGCAGCAGGATCGGCGTGTCCTGCGCCAGAACCATCGCGATCCAGACCCGCTGGCGCTGCCCGCCCGAGAGCTCGGAAACCGGACGCTCGGCGAAATCCGCAACCCCGGTCGCCGCCATGGCGGAGGCAACCGCTGCGGCATCCTCGGGCGACCATTGCCGCAAAAACCGCTGATGAGGGAAGCGCCCACGCGCCACCAGATCGGCGACGGTGATGCCGTCGGGCGCGGTCGCGCTTTGCGGCAAAAGCCCCAGACGACGCGCCACCTCACGCGCCGGAAAGGTGTGAATGTCGCACCCATCCAGCACCACGCGCCCCGCGACCGGCGGCAAAAGTCGCGCCAAGGCGCGCAGCAGGGTCGACTTGCCGCAGGCATTCGGCCCGACGATCACGGTGAAGCCGCCATCGGCGATCGCCAGACGCAGCCCGCGCGAAATCTCACGCGATTCGTAGCTGAGGGTAACGTCTTCGGCGCAAAGTCGGTCGGTCATGGCGATCTCCGGTATTGGCTCTTTGTATTGCATCGCGGGATGTGTTCTGCAATATGGCGTCAGCCACGCACTATCCGTGCCAGCCGATCTCATCTCTCGCCCACAGGGCGACGCAAGACAGGAGCGGTGACATGGCGCAATCCGACACGGAAACCGGCACGACCGGCGGCAAAGTTCTGAGCGAGAGGGACCATATGGGCGGGCTCGAAAGCGTCACGCTGCGGGTCGAGCGCATCGCGCGCCCCGTGCCCTCGGTCGCCCGCGTCATCGGCATTATCGAGACCCAGACCCCCGCGATCTGGGCCGCCGTCAATGTCGCGATCCGCATCGAGCTGGAGCCCGGCTCCGGACCGCGCCCGGTCTCGCGCGTTTATACCCTGCGCAGCTTCGACCCCGAAACCCGGCGCACCGAGATCGACTTCGTGCTGCATGACGACGACACGCCCGCGATGCGCTGGCTGAACGCGGCCGGGCCGGGAACCGAGGTGATGATCACCGGCCCGCGCCCCCATGCGGGCACGTTCCAGCGCCCCGGCCATCCCTCGGCGGTCTTCGCCGATGAAACCGCCGTTCCGGCTTTGGTCACCATCCTTGCGGCCTGGCCCAAGGACGCGCCGGGGCTGGTCGTGGTCGAGAGCGCCGACCGCGCCGCTTTCGACGAGCTGGTGATCCCGGCAGGAGTCGAGGCCCGGCTGATCCTGCGCGCCCCGGACGAGCCCGCAGGCGCAAGCGGCCATCTGATCCGCGCGGCAAAAGCGCTCGATCCGGCGCAAGACTGGACGATCTGGGCAGCGGGCGAGCGCGTCGAAATGCGCGAGATCCGCAGCCATTTCCTCGCCGCCGGGATCGCGCGCGGCCATCTCTTTGTCGAGGGCTATTGGAAACGCGGCACCAGCAGCACCGACATCGACCGCGCGCGTCTGGCCCATTACGAGGCTCTGGTCGCGGCGGGCAAGGGGCTCGCCGAATTCGAGGATTCGGAGCTCGCGCTCTGACATGGCCCGCGCGTTTTCCCTGACCGGCCTTGCGCTTTTTGCCGCGCTTTGTCTTGGCCTGCCCGCGCAGGCCGAGGAGGGCTGGCCGCGCAGCCTCCCCGATGAGCTCGGCACGGTTGAGCTGGCCGCGCCCCCTCAGCGTATCGTCTCGACCGCGCCCAGCCTGACCGGCATCCTGCTCGCGATGGAGGTGCCGCTGACCGCCTCGACCGCGACCACGCGCAGCTATCTGACGGATGACAAAGGATTTTTCACGCAATGGGCCGAGGTCGCCGATGCGCGCGGCGTCACGGTGCTCTACCCCAATCTGCAATTCGACCTCGAGGCGCTCATTCTGGCCGAGCCGGATCTGGTCGTGGCCTCGACCACCGGCGCGGACAGCATCACCGCCTATCTGCCCGCCCTGCGCGAGCAGGATCTGACGGTGATCTCGCTCAATTATGCCAAGCACAGCTGGCAGGATCTGGCGCGCCTTCTGGGCCGCGCCACCGGCCATGAGGCCGGGGCCGAGGCGGCGATCCGGCGCTTTGGCGATCAGATCTCCGAACTGGCGGCGGGCATGGCCGTGCCGCCGGGCAAGGTCACCATTGTCGGCTATAATCTCGGCGGCAGCTATTCGATTGGGCGACCGGAAAGCCCCCATGCCCATGTGTTGGAAGGTCTGGGCTTTCGCGTCGTGGGCCTGCCCGCCGATCGCCGGGCCGAGGTCTCGCGCTCGACCGATTTCGATTTCGTCTCGCATGAGAACCTGCCCGGCGCGATCACCGGCGAGACGGTTTTCCTGATGAGCGCCGATGACAACGCCGTCACGGCCTTTCTCGCCGATCCGGTTTTGGCCAACCTGCCCGCAGTGCGCGCGGGCCGGGTCTATGCGCTGGGGCCGTCGTCCTTTCGCATCGATTATTATTCCGGGCTCGAACTCGCCCACCGGGTCGCGCCGCATTTCGCGAAATGACCTCATCCGCCGCCGCCCCCTCCCCCGGTTCCCGCTCAAGGTCCGGCGCAAATCTCGCGCGGCGGCGGCGGCGCGGCGTCGCCTTGGGGCTTTTCGCGCTGCTGGTGCTGGGCTTTCTCGGCCTTGCCACCGGCTCGCGTCCGATCCCGCCCGGAACGGCGCTCGCCGCGCTCTTTCACCACGACCCGAGCAATGACCTGCATCTGATCGTCTCGGTTCTGCGCATCCCGCGCACGCTTCTGGCGATGCTTGTCGGCGCCGCGCTTGGCCTTGCCGGAGCCCTCATGCAGGCCGCGACCCGCAATCCTTTGGCCGAGCCCGGCCTTCTGGGGATCAGCGCGGGTGCCTCGGTCGCGGTCATTCTGGCCATCGCCGCCTTTCAGCTACATAACATGGCCGGCTACGTCTGGTTCGGGATGCTGGGCGCGGGGCTGGCCGGAGCGGCGGTCTTTCTGCTCGGGCGCGCGCATCTCTCGGGCACCGATCCGGTGCGGCTGGTGCTGGCGGGGGCCGGGATCTCGGTGGTTCTGGGCGCGGTGACCGGGCTTGTCATTATGAACGCGCCGCTCTCGGTGCTCGACAATTTCCGCAACTGGGCCGCCGGATCGGTCGAGGGCCGCGACATGGGCGCGGTCGCGGTCATGGCCGTGGCGCTTGCCTGCGGCGGCGGGCTCGCGCTCGCGTTGGCGGGGCCGCTCAATGCTTTGGCCTTGGGCCAAGAGCTTGGCCAGACGCTGGGAGTGCGGCCCGCGCGGATCTGGGCGCTGACCTGTTTGGCGGTGATGGTGCTGGCCGGTCCGGCCACAGCGGCGGCGGGTCCGATCGGCTTTATCGGTCTGGTCGCACCCCATCTTGCCCGCATGGCCGGAGGCCCGGATTATCGCTGGATCCTGCCGCTATCCGCGCTGTTTGCCGCGAGCCTGCTTCTGGGCGCGGATGTGATCGGGCGCGTGCTCGCGCCGCCCTCGGAAATCGCCGCCGGGATCATCGCCACGCTGATCGGCGGGCCGTTCTTTGTCTGGACGGTGCGCAAATTCCGGCTGGCGCGGCTATGAGCGCCGCGCCCCTGCGCGTGCTGCGCCTTGGCCCGCTCTCGCTCTTGTGGCGACCGCGCGCGGTGTTGGTTGGGCTCGCGCTCTGCGGCGCGGTGCTGGTCCTTGCGCTGCTGCTTCTGGGGACCGGCACGCTGAAGCTCTCGCCGCCCGAGGTCATCGCGGCGCTGACCGGCCACTCCGAGGACGCGACCGCGCGGCGCATGGTCCAGCGCATCCGCCTGCCCCGATTGCTGACCGGCGCGCTGGTCGGCATGGCGCTTGGCATGGCGGGGGCGGTCTTTCAGTCGATCTCGCGCAATCCGCTTGGCTCGCCCGATCTGATCGGCTTCACGACCGGGGCCGCGACCGGCGCCATCGTCCAGATCATCCTGTTCAACGCGGGCCCGTTCGAGACCGCCTTGGCCGCCGCCTTGTCCGGGATCGTGGTGGCGGCGCTGGTGCTTGCGCTGTCGCGCCGGGGGCGGGGCCGGGGCCGGGGTGGCGGGCGCGGAGACAGCGGCGGCAGCTATCTGCTGGTCCTCGTCGGCATCGGCATCGGCGCGATCCTGTCGGGGGTGAACTCGGTTCTGCTGGTCATGGGCGACCTCGATCAGGCCGCCGTGGCGCAGCAATGGCTCTCTGGCTCGCTCAACACCCGCAGCTGGGCCCATGTCTGGCCGCTGGCGCTGGGATTGGGGCTGATCGCGCCGGTGGTGATCTGGCACGCGCGGCGGCTGTCGGCGCTGGAAATGGGCGATGACATGGCGCGTCAGCTGGGCATCCCGGCCGAGCGGCTGCGCATGACCATGGTGCTGGCCGCTGTCGGGCTGACCTCGCTGGCGACCGCCGCCGCCGGACCGATCGCCTTCATCGCGCTGGCCGCGCCGCAACTGGCCCGCCGCCTGACCCGCGCGCCCGAGGTGCCGGTGATCCTCGCCGCGCTGATGGGAGCCGCGCTCTTGATGGCGGCCGATCTTCTGAGCCAGCGCCTGCCGCTGCGGCTGAACCTGCCGATTGGGTTGATGACCGGCTTTCTCGGCGGGCTTTACCTGATCTTTACCCTGATGCGCGGCAGATCGCGCTAGATCCCACACCTGCGCCCAACGGGGCGACCCTCGCAAACCGAAATCGGCGCCAAACATTTGAAATCACGAGTTGGGGGGAGGGCTTCTTGCAAAAACATAGTTTTTCGATCAACAATCCTGCGAACCGGACGAAGCCCAACCCCGCCCCACGCCAGCACCGAGATCGCGTTGCAACATATATCGCCCAACAGTGAGGTCCGACCCCTGAGAGCGCCACGGGTTCGGGGCATCTGCCGACCTCTGGACGGCGCGTCGTGAGCTCTCCCGATGACTTGCCGCTTGAGGTATCCGCCGCGCCAATCAGATCACTTTGGCCCGTCGCCCCCTTGATGAAAAGGACCGCCGCATGACGCTCTTTCCCCGCGCGGGCTTCTGCTTCGATGTGTCGCGATGACGGGCGCGCCGCTGTCGTCGTTCTGCATGATTTCAGCATGGCGGCGCGCTCTTGCGACCGTGTCGTCGCGCTGATGACTTTCAAGCCGCCGTTGCGTATCCACGACTTGCCCCTGCATGTCGCTGCGCATGACGGCCCTATATTCGCGCTTCCGCGCTAAGACCCCAAGAAGGACCCTCCCCGCATGTTGCGCAAGTTCATGGCCTATTACAAACCGCACCGACGGCTCTTCTGGCTCGATTTCGGTTCGGCGGTGCTTTCGGGGCTTCTGGAGCTGTCCTTCCCGCTGGCGATCACGCTCTTCATCGACCATCTGCTGCCCTTGGGCGATTGGTCGCTGACCATTGCCGCCGCCATCGGCCTTTTGCTGATCTATGCCTTCAACACCATCCTGATGGGGATCGTGATCTATTGGGGCCATATGCTTGGCATCGAAATCGAGACCGAGATGCGCGCCCGCGCCTTCTCGCATCTGACGCGGCTGTCCTGGCGCTGGTATGACCGGGCGCGCACCGGCAAGCTGGTGGCGCGCGTGACCCGCGACCTTGAAGAGATCGGCGAGGTCGCCCACCACGGGCCAGAGGATCTCTTCATCGCGATCATGACCTTCGTGGGCGCGCTGGTCCTGATGATCATGCTGCACCCGACGCTGGCGCTGGTCACGGCGGCCATCGTGCCGCTGACGATCTGGCTGGTGGTGATTTACGGCGCGCGCATGACCAACACCTGGCGCCAGATCTATTCTCGGGTCGGCAATTTCAACGTCCGTCTGGAAGAGGCGATTGGCGGCATCCGCGTGGTGCAGGCCTTCGCCAATGAAAAGCACGAGGAAAAGCTGTTCGAGCGCGACAACCGCGCCTATCGCGCGACCAAGCTCGACGCCTATCGGATCATGGCCGTGTCCAGCGCGATCCATTACATGGGGCTGCGCTTCGTTCAGGTCGTGGTCATGGTGGTCGGTGCGGGCTTTGTCTTGCAAGGCACGCTGACCACCGGCGCTTTCGTGGGCTTCCTGCTGCTGGTCGGGGTCTTCTTCCGCCCGCTCGAAAAGATCGCGGCGGTGCTGGAAACCTATCCGCGCGGCATCGCGGGCTTCCGGCGCTATCTTGAGCTGCTGGAAACCGAGCCCGAGATTGCCGACAGCGCCGACGCCCGCCCCGCTCCGGCGCTGCGCGGACAGATCGCGTTCGAGCAGGTCTCCTTCGGCTATGACCTCGAGCGCCCGGTGCTGCGCGATATCTCGCTGGAGGTGCAGGCCGGGGAAACCGTGGCCTTCGTCGGCCCCTCGGGCGCGGGCAAGACCACGCTTCTGGCGCTGGTGCCGCGCTTTTACGAACCCGATGGCGGGCGCATCACCATCGACGGGCTGCCTCTGGACAAGATGACGCTCGATTCCCTGCGCAGCCAGATCGGCATTGTCAGTCAGGATGTCTTCCTCTTCGGCTCGACCCTGCGCGACAACATCGCCTATGGCCGCCTCGGCGCGAGCGATGACGAGATCCTCGCCGCCGCCGCCAAGGCTCAGTTGGCGACGCTGATCGAGACCCTGCCGGAAGGGCTCGACACTTTGGTCGGCGAGCGTGGCGTGATGCTCTCGGGCGGGCAGAAGCAGCGCGTGGCGATTGCCCGCGCCTTCCTTAAAAACCCGCCGATCCTGATTTTGGACGAGGCGACCTCGGCGCTCGACCGCGAAACCGAGCGCGAGATTCAGGCCGCGCTCGAGGCTTTGGCGGTCGGACGCACGACGCTGGTCATCGCGCACCGCCTGACCACGATCCGCAACGCCGACCGCATCGTCGTGATGGAGAATGGCCAGATGCGCGAAGCGGGCGCCCATCACGAACTGATCTCGCAAGGTGGCCTTTACGCAAGGCTTGCAAGCTGATGCAAAAGGCCGGGCGGGGGGTTGTGCCCCTGCCCGGCTTGCGAAAGAGGCCCGATCTTAGCCGCGCAGGCTGGCGACCGGGGATTGCCGATAGGCGATGAAGGCGGGCAGCGCGGCAAGAACCGCCGCGACCCCCAGCAGCACCCCAAGCCCCGCGAAATCCGAGCTCGCAAGCTCGACCGGTAGCGTGAAGCCTTGCTCGGCCGAGATCGCCGCTGACAAGAGCCGCGCCGCAAGATAGCCGCCCGCCAGTCCCAGAAGCGTGCCGCAGGCGATCAGCGCGAAGAGCTCGGTCCAGACCAGAAGAAAGATCGCGCCGCGCGGCGCACCAAGCGCACGCAGCGCGCCGATCTGGCGGCGGCGCTGGCTGATATGGGTCAGCGTGACCAGCAAAAGCGCCGCGCCGACCAGCGCCTGCGCGCCCGCCGCGACCGCCACCAGCACCTGACGCGCATCGCCCAAGGTTCCGTAAAGGCTGGTCAGCACCTCGGCGGGAAAGACCGCCATGCTGCGCGGATCGGCGCGATAGTCCTGCCGCAGCCGATAGGCATCGGCGATGCTCGCGGGCTTGACCAGAATGGCGGGCACGCCGGGCATCTCAGCGCCTTGCAGGTTTTCCTCGAGCGGCGCGTCCGGGTCGAACCCCGCGGCCTCATGCTCGTGGTCGTGGTCGGGTGCCGCCGCATCGGCGTGGTCATGGTCGTGGTCATGCCCAGCCTCAAGGCCATGGACATGCCAGACCGCTTGGATCGGCACCAGAATGGCGCGGTCCCATGCGGTTCCGGTCGGCTTGAGCTTGCCGGTAACGCGATAGGCGACGCCGTCATGGCCGTGACCGCCCTGACGCAATTCGCCATGGGTGGGCGTGATCGTGTCCCCCACCGCCAGCGCGACCATGGCGCCGACCACGGCCTCGCCCTCGGCGGCAAAGGTGCGGCCCTCGGCAAAGCCCGGCGCGGTCTCCGTAATCAGCCGCGTCGTCGTGCCGATCACCGGCGCGCCGTCATGGAAATCGCCAAAGCCCACCGGCGCAGCCCAAGCCACGCGCGGATCGCCTTGCAGCTCGGCCAGAATCGCGCCCGAGACCAAAGGCAGCGCCGCCGGTTGCAGAAAGACCGTCGAGAGCACGAGCTGCGTCTCGCTCGCGGGCGCGCCGATCACCAGATCGAACTTATCCGCCGCCCGCGCCGAGCCCAGCCGCAGCGCGCGCTCTTGCAGGGTCACGCCGACGCCCAAGGCCACCGCGAGTGCGATCAACAACACCACGACCGCCGAACCGGCCTTGAGCCGCCCGAGATCGGCAAGGATGAAACGCAGCATCAGGCGGGCTCCGCGATCTGGTCTTGGCTGAGTTGGCCGCCCGCGAGGAACAAGCGGCGCGGCAGGCGCGCGATCAGCCCGGGGTCATGGGAGACGACGATCAGCGTCGCGCCGGTGTCTTCGGCCAGCCCGATCAGCAGCGCGCCGATCGCCGCGCCATTGACCGGATCGAGGCTCGCGGTCGGCTCGTCGGCAACGATCACGCCGGGCTGGCGCAGCAGGGCGCGGGCCACCGCCACGCGCTGCATCTCGCCGCGCGACATGGTTTCAACCTTCTGCTGCGGACGCTTGAGCCCGGTCGCGGCCAGCAAATCGCCCGCGCGCGCCACGGCGGCACGGTCCGCGACGCGGGCAAGGCGGGCGGGCAAGAGCACGTTTTCGAGCGCGGAAAGCCCGGGAAAGAGGTGGAAATCCTGCATGATCAGCCCGACATTCGCGCCGCGCCAGCGGTCACGCGCAGCCTCGGGCAAGGCGGCGAGATCGGTGCCGTTCCACAGAACCTGCCCCGCCGTCGGCCGCTCAAGCCCGGTCAGCACATTGACCAGCGTCGATTTGCCCGAGCCCGAAGGCCCGGCAATCGCGACACGTTCACCTGCGGCAATCGCAAGGTCCGGAAGCGACAAAGCGGGCGTGTCGAGACCGGGGAAGCGGACCTCGATCCCCGCCAGACGAAGCGACAGCATCCGGGCTCAGACCTTGGCGAACCGCGCCTCGCGCAGGCGCAGCTGGCTGACAAAGCCGGTGTCCGGATCGGTCCAGGAACCGCGCTCCAGCAGGCCGCGCGCCTCGATGCGCTGGTTCGGATCGGTGAAAGTCTGTTTGCGGTCGAGATAGACGACCAGAATATTGTCGGGCCAATCGGCATCGGTCGAGCAGAACGGGCAAAGCGCCATCGGGATCTCGGTCAGCACGAAGAATGTGGCCTCGGCCTTCAGCGGCGGCGCCATGAAGCCCTCGATGCCGACGCGCTGGCCGGTGAGCGTCTTGACCTTGTCCGAGAACTCGAGCCCGAGCGCGCTGAACGAGCCGTAAAGCTCGTTGAAGGACAGCTCTGGCGTGGCGGCATGGGCCGGAGACATCGGCGCAAGGGCGGAACCCGCAAAGCCGGCGCTCAGGCCAGCCAGACAAGAGCGGCGCGTGATGAGGCGGGACATGGCGATCCTCCTGAGACGACGGACCTGCCCGGAAGAGGCCGGGCAGATCCGAGTGTTGGGTTACTTCTGCACTTTGCCCAGAGCAAAGGCATCGGCCAGCACGCGGTAGACGTCCGACTGCTCCATATAGCCCTTGAAGGCTTCGGCGCCGGGGCCGGTCGCTTGCAGCACGATATCATCGACGGCATGAACGGCGGTGTCGTTTTCGCGCGGCAGGTTGCCGGTGCGCAGAACCGCGCCGGGAACATCCTTGTAAGCCTCGTTGGCGACGTAATTGCCATTCGCGTCCTGGATCGCCGGAACGAAGGGACCGTCAAGCTTCGGACCCCAGGTTTCATAGTAATCCGGGAAGTTCGACGAGAAGATCGCCAGCGGGCGCTTCACATCGACGCTGTCGGGATAGCCGTCGCCATTCGTGTCGGCGTAATCGGGGAAGCCCGCATCGTCATAGACGCCGACCTTCTCGCGCATGTCGGTGCCCGGCTTTTCGGTGTCGATCGTACCGATCAGCGACACGCCATGGGTGTGATCGCCCGTCACCACGACCAGCGTGTCGGGATGTTTCGCGGCGAAGTCGCGGGCAACGGCCACGGCGTGATCGAGCTCGATCGTCTCGACCACGGCGCGGTCCCAGTCCATCGGATGCGACATCTTGTCGATCGAGGCGCCTTCGACCATCAGGAAGAAGCCATCGGGGTTCTTCGAAAGCTGCGTCAGCGCGGCATTGGTCATGTCGACGAGACCGGGCTGATCGGGGAATTTCTCGACCGTGCCCTTTTTCAGCTGGTTGCGGTCGAGCCAGGTGTCCATGTTGCCGGTGTGGAACAGGCCCAGCATCTTGCCGGTGTTGGTGCCAGCCGCCGCGTCAAGCTCGGTCTTGGTCGTCGCCAGCGTATAGCCCGCATCCTTGAAGAGCTGGATGTAATCCTTGTCATCCTTACGCTTCGAGCCGGGCACGTCCGATTTCAGGAAATAGGCCGAGCCGCCGCCCAGAAGGACCTCGGGCTGGACATCGTAGAACATGCCGACGATCTCGGCCTTGTCGCCGCGCTTGCGGGTGTGCGAGACGACCGCCGCCGGGGTAGCATCCTCGACCTCGGCGGTCGAGACGACGCCGATGGATTTCTTGGTGGTGCGGCGCAGAGCCTCGCCGATGGTCTCGACGCGCGGATCGTCAAGGCTTGCGGGCGTGCGGTCGGCATAGACGCCAAGCGCGTTCACGCGGCTTTTGTGGCCGGTCATATAGGCCGACATCGTATTGGCCGAATCGGTGGCGATCGAATGGGTCGAGGAGGTGCCGATGAAGGCCATATGGTCGAGATCGTCCATCGCCAGACGACCGTTCGCCTTGCCCTCGGTCATGCCCTTGGACATGATCCGCGCCGCGGTGCGATGCGCGACCGACATGCCGTCGCCCAGAATGAAGATCACATTCTTGGCCTTGGCGATCTCGGCAGTGCCATAGACCTCCCAGGTCACGGATTTGGTCTCGTCCCCGGCTTTGACATCGACCTTATAGCTGCCCGGTGCAGCCAGAGCGAGGTCGCGCAGGATCAGGGCCGAGCCCAGAACCTTGTCATCCTTGCCTTTTTCCTCGGCGATATAATCGGCGGGCTTGCCGAAAACCTCGGCATAGGGCTTGCCGTTCACCAGAACCGAAATATCGCCCTCGCCGTGAACCGCATCCAGTTCGACCTTGAAGTCGAAGGGCGAGCTGGCAAGGATGGTCGCCCGGTCGAGCGGATAGATCTCGGCGGCGCCGGCGGTGCCGACAAGCATGGTGCTGGCCGCAAGAGCGGCGAAAATGGTGCGCATGGATGCCTCATTGGATGTCGAGCAGAGCACAGAGCCCTCTGCCGCCGCTTTATCCCGCCAAGATGACAGTTCGGCGCAATCCATGTGACAGTGAGGTGAAACGCCCCATTCCTTTGGGCAGGTCACTGGCGCGGGCAAAGACCCGCTGAGGGATCAGCGCGGCAGGGCTTAGCTTTGACGCTCGGGCTCGGGCGCTTCGTCCTCGCTGGCGGTGCCGATCAGATAGACCCCGCCCAAAATCAGCGCGCTGCCGATGATCTGCAACGCGCTCGCCGGTTCGAGAAACCAGAACCAGCTGCTCAGGACGATCAGCACATAGCTGACCGCGGTCAGCGGAAAGGCGCGGCCAAGATCGACCTCGGCCAAAACATGCATCCAGAGAAAGAAGCACGCAATCTCGACCACCGCGGCGGCCAGCATCCAAGGCTGCGCGGCGGCCTGCGCGACCCAAGCCCAGCCGGTGGCCTCGATCTGGACGGAATGCTCGGCGGCAAGCTTGACGAAGACCTGCGCCAGCGTGTTGAAGACCGGAATGCCGACCCAAAGCGAGAGCGTGGTTTTCATTCGCTTTTCTCCGCCGATTCCTCGATCGCGAACAGCGGCGAGACCCAGCGCAGCACCCGCTGGAGGATCGGATTGCGGTGGCGGAAGAACATGAAATTCGCGGTCAGCTGGCTGCCCAGCCGCAGCTTGTTGTCGTAATAGGCCTGCCCGCTTTGATAGCGCGCAATGCCATGCTCGAGACAATAGGCGATATTGTTGAACCAGCTGAGGTAGTAAAGATTGTAGGCGCGCCCCTCTTCGGCATCCATGCAGAAGAATTTGTCGATCAGCACATCCTCATTCGCGACAAAGAAATTCGCGGCCAAGAGGCGCCCCTCGACGCGGTAAAGCGTGCAGAAGCTGCGCCCCGGCATATCGCGGAGAATGGCGGTGAAATAATCCGCCGTCAGCGCCTCGAACTGCCAATCGCTGCGGTCGCGCGTGGCATTGTAGAGCGCCATGTAGCGGTCCAGAACCGGGGCGAGATCGGTGACATGCTCCACTGAAACCTGCGCGCGCGATTTCAGCTTGCGCCGCATATCCTTGCGGGTGCGCGCGGAGAGCTGGGCGAGATAATCGTCCTCGCTGTCGAAATCGATGTCGAGCCAGGCCGTCGCCAGACCGGGCAACGCGGCATAGCCCGCCGCGTCGATCACCGGGCGTAGGGCGGGCAGCTCGGTTTCGGGCATGTCCTTGAGCCCGCGCAGCGCGCAGCCCTCGGCCTTGGCCATCGCCTCGAACGCCGCGATCAGTTGGGCCATCAGCGTGGGGCGGCGGGCCTCATCCAGCAGCGGGTGAAAGCCCGGCCGCCCGGTCTCGGTGCAGGGCGAGCCGAGGCAGGCGAGCTTGAGGACCAGAAACCGCCGCCAGCTTTTGCGAATACGGGCGACGATGCCGCGCAGGCGCGGATTGTCCACCGTGGTTTCCAGCGCATAATCGGTCAGGAAAGCGGGCATGGCGGCAATGATCCGCCCGCCCTCCTGCGCGGTCAGATAGCGCCAGCCAAAGCCCTCGATCCCGGCGCGCTCGGTCGCCAGAAGATAGGCATGGCCTTCGGGATTGCCGGGAAAACAGGCGTCCCAATCGGGCGCGGCGATCTCGGCAATCGAGCGGTGGATGCGGATCTCGACCGCCCGCGTCTGGGGCATGTGGCTGGAGCGGGCGGCGGTTGCGTCAAACATCATGGGTCTCGAATGCCGGGGTGGCGGCCACGCCCGAGCGGGAATGGGCCTCGATAAAGCGGGCGGTCAGATCGGCGACATGGCGGTGTTGGCGATCGACATGGATCATGTGATAGCTGTCCTCGATCCAATGCAGCGCGTGCGGGCCGCCGATGTGGCGGTCGATATATTCGGCCTGCCGCGGGTTGCTCAGATCGTCTTCGCGAGCGTGCAGGATCAGCGTCGGCGTGGTGATCTGCGGCAGCTCGCGCCGGACGAGCTTGCCCAGCCGATACATCTCGACCACGCCCGAGCCGGGGAAATCATCGAGCACGCCATCCGCCGACATGCCCGCCATCAAACGGCGCAGCCTTTCGTCCTTGATCCCCATCGCCGGGGTTTCGGAAAAGCTCAGACGCTGGAGAAACGGCACATGCGCGAGCCAACCGATATGGCGCGAGAGCAGCGGATAATAGAAAGGCACCGCCCAGCCGTCATAGCTGAAACAGGGCGAATAAAGCGCGACTGAGCGCAGCGTGCCGGGATTGCGATGCGCCGCCAGAAGCGCCAGCTTGCCGCCAACACAGATCCCGGCGGCATGGGTCTCATCAACCTCGGCGCGCAGCTTTTCAGCTGCGGCTTCGACGCTGTCCTGCCAATCCTGCCAGCGATATTTGCGAAACTCGGCCTCATCCGCGCCATGCCCGGCCAGCAAAGGCGCAAGCACGCTATAGCCGCGCTTGTTCAACAGCCGCGCGACCAGACGCATCTCGGCCGGGGCGCCGGTCATGCCATGAACCAGCAGTACCCCCCGGCCATTGGTGCCGGGCATGAAGAAGGAATGAGGATCGTCAAGCGTCACGCGCGGGTCACCTGTCTTGGCCATGTAAAAGCCCCCCTAAAGCCCGGTCAGGCCGACGCAGATCACGCCCGCCGTAATCAAAGCGACGCCCGCCGCATGGCGCGGGGTGACGCGCTCGGCAAAGAACCAAGCACCGGCAAAGACCATCGCGACATAGCTCAAAGCCATCAGCGGGAAGGCGATCGAGAGAGGCACGCGCTCGAGAACCAGCATCCAGCCGAAGAGCTCGACCGCCCAGAAAACGATGCCAAGCCAGGTCATCGGCATCAGGATCGCGCGCAACATATCGGGCGCGCGCGAGGCGGAATATTTGAAACAGACCTCGCGCCCGACTTCGGTCAGGATGCAGAAGGCGATCAGCGCCAGCATCGGCAAGGTCAGATCGCCGCTCATGCCATGATCTCCGAGAAAAGGGTCAGCAGCGTGAGATTCACGCTTTCGTTCAAGGCGCGCGCGGCTTCCGGGGCCTCGCGTCTGCGGGGCTGGTCAATCAGGATCTCGGCCCGCTTGGAGAGACGGCGAAACAGCCCGCCCGCATAATCGGGCCGCGCATAATCGCCGGTCACATCCGCGCCGATGATGCGATGGCGCGCGCCAAGCGCCCGCAAAAAGCCCGTCAGCTCGTCAAGGCTCATCTGGCCCTGATCCCAATTCGTCACGGCGTCCGCCGGGCGCAGGACATCCTTGTCGAGCGTGATGTAAATCGCCTCGGTCTCGATCCTGTCGAGCAGGCGGGGCAGAAACGCCTCTGCCCCCTCATCCGCGATATTGCGCCAATAGAGATGCTTGCCCTGCTGCTCATAGCCCGCGCCCGCGCCGTAGCTTTTGCGCACCCGGCTGGGGGCATGGGCATAGGGGAAAAGTTCGAGCCGGCCCTCGCGCAGCGGCGCAAGGTTCGCGCCCTTCCATTCGGGCCGGGTGAGATCGTCGCTGCACACACCAAGCGTCACGACCTTCGCCAGCTTCGGATGCGTAAGCGCGCGGTTCACCCACGACCCGCAATGCATCCCATTGGTGAAATGCACCCAATCGGGGTGGTTGTCGAAATGCAAAAGCGTGACCGGGCCGGGCTCGTGATCGAGCGCGAGCTCCAGCAAAAGCGCCGCGACATGGTGGAAGTCACCCGAGCCATAAAAGGTCAGCGGTGGGCGCTCGCCTTCCCAGCGAAAGCCCGCCGCGAGCCGCGCCTTCAGCGCCTGCAGCTCGCCCGGGCGGCCCCAAAGGCGCAAGAGCCTGCCCAGCTCTTGCGCCTCGACGGTCTCGGCGCCCGCAGCTTGCGCGCGGGCGAGAAAGTGCGGCTGCCCTGTCAGAGCGTCGTCAAGGTGAAGCAGTTGCAGCCGCATGGTGTCATCGTTTCGCCGCGCGGGTGAACAGCTGATCCAGCAGGTTCAGCGCGAGGTCGATTTCTGCGTGCGAAATCAGCAGGTTCGGCGCCAGCGTAATGACGTTCTTGTGGTAGCCGCCGACATCGAGAACAAGGCCGTATTTCTTGCCGTTGACGACCAGATCGCCCTTCATGCCCTCGTCGCACATCCAGTCGAGCGTCGCTTTGTCGGGCGTGTAGCTGTCCTCCTTGCAGACCTCGGCCCGCAGCGCGAGACCAAGCCCATCGACCTCGCCGATGATTTTGTGGCGCTTTTGCAGCTCGCGCAGGCCGTCGAGGAAATAGGCGCCCTTTTCCATGATCGCCGCGCCGAAATCTTCCTCTTCCAGCATTTTGACGGCTTCGAGCGCGACCGCCGTGCCCATCGGGTTGCTGGCGAAGGTCGAATGGGTCGAGCCCGGCGGGAAGATCTCGGGGTTGATCATGTCTTCGCGCGCCCAGATCCCCGACAGCGGGTTGAGCCCGTTGGTGATCGCCTTGCCGAAGACCAGCACGTCCGGGTTGACGCCGAAATGCTCGATCGACCACATCTTGCCGGTGCGGTAGACGCCCATCTGGATCTCGTCGACGACCAGCAGGATGCCGTGTTGGTCGAGCACTTTCTTCAGCTCGGTGAAGAAGTTCATCGGCGGGATGACATAGCCGCCGGTGCCTTGGATCGGCTCGACATAGAAAGCCGCATATTCGGATTTTCCGGCTTTCGGATCCCAGACGCCGTTATATTCGCTTTCGAACAGGCGGGCGAATTTCTGGACGCAGTAATGGCCGTATTCTTCCTTGTCCATGCCTTTGGGGCCACGGAAATGATACGGGAATTCAATGAATTGCGCGCGATCCGAGAAATGGCCGAAGCGGCGGCGGTAGCGATAGGACGAGGTGATCGCCGAGGCGCCAAGCGTGCGGCCGTGATAGCCGCCCTCGAAGGCGAACATCAGGCTTTTGCCGCCGGTGAAGTTGCGCACGAGCTTGAGCGAATCCTCGACCGCCTGCGCGCCGCCGACGTTGAAATGGACGCGGCCCTTGGTGCCGAATTTGCGCTCGGCATCTTGCGCCAGACGGGTCGCCAGCTCGACCTTCTCGCGGTGGAGATATTGCGAGGCGACTTGCGGCAGCGTGTCGAGCTGACGGTGTGCGGCAGCGTTCAGGCGGGGGTTGCGATAGCCGAAATTGACCGCCGAATACCACATCTGCAGATCGAGGAACGGCGTTTCAGCCGCGTCGAACATGAACGAGCCCTCACAGCCCGCGAAGAAGGGCGGGATCGTCGCGTAATGGACGGTATCGCCATAGGAGCAATAAAGCGCCTCCAACCGGCGCAGATCGTCCTCGGTCGCGGTCTCGAAGTTGATCGGGGCCGGTGACGAATCCAGTGTTGGAGCCTTGGTCATCTCGTTCATCTGATGTCTTTCGTGTTCGGGGTCCGCACAGCGCGGAGCAATCCCCAGAGTTCAGCCGCACGGACGGGCGCGGCAGGAGAGGTGGCGCCGCCGGTCAGGCGGCTTCGGTGTCGGGTTGAAGCGGCTGCGCCAGTCCGGGCAAAGCGGTGCGCAAATGGGCCGTGATTTCGGCAAAGCGGTCATAGCGGATGAAGGCCGTGCCAGCGTCTGCGCAGAAATCGGCAAGCTTTCCCTTGGCATAGACCAATTCCGGCTTGTCCGAGACGCAGAAATCCGACCGCCCGTCGCCCACGAAAATGCGCAGACCGCGCGGCGCGATGACCGCGCATTTGCAGACGCCAGAGGCCGCCGTGCAATCCTTGCGCGCATGGGGCGAGACCAGCTCGAACCGGGTGGTCCCGCCCTGCTCGTGGATGCTCAGGCGGTTGGCGATGACCGGGAATTTGTCGAGCCCATGCCGCGCGAGGATGCGGCGGATGAAGTAATCGACCCCATCGCTGACGATGGTCAGCGGCAGACCCTTGGCGTGACAGAAAGCCGCGAAATCGGCAAAGCCCGGATCAATCGCGATCCCGTCAAGCACCGCGTCAAGTTCCGCCCGCGAGGCCCGGATCAGCGCGACCTGGCGGCGCATACATTCGCCGGAATCGATCGCGCCCTCTAGCCACAGCGTCTCGACCTCTTCCCAAGCCGGATCGGCAAGGCGGCTCAGGACGTGGTCGGTCCCGTCCACGACGGAAATCGTCCCGTCGAAATCGCAATATACCTGCATTGACCTGCCTTTTATCTCGTTGCCCGCTCTCTATCGGGTCAGGCTGAGATGAAGGTGAGGCGGAACTGAGGCGAAACTGAATTGACGGGGATGTTACCGGATGTGCGCGCGCGGCAGCAGCACATCGGCCCGCAACCCCTGCCCCGAGGTCGGCGTATGCAGCGAAATCCGCGCGGAAATCCGCAAGGCGATATCGGCGACGATCGAAAGCCCCAGCCCCGCGCCCTCTTGCTTGGGCGCCCCGACGCGGTGGAAGCGCTGAAAGACGACATGGCGATCCTTGGGCGCGATACCGGGGCCGGAATCGGTGATCGCGAGGCACCAACGGCTTTCGCCCGCCTCGGTGATCTCGACCGCGATCCGGCCGTCGTCCGGGGTATATTTCACCGCATTCTCGACCAGATTTTCGATCAGCAGCCGCAGCAGCGGCTCGTCGGCGCGCACCATGGCGGTGTCGGGACCGTCCAGCGTCACCTCTTGGCGCTTCTGGCTGATGCGCGGCCCCAGATCGGCCAGCACCGAAGCGGTCAGATCATGGAGCGCGACCTCGCGCATTTCGACCGGCTGGTGGAGAATGCGACCGGCGCGCAACAGCTGCTCGATCAGGCGCAGCGCCTTGTCATTGCTGCGCACCAGATTGGCGATGATCTCGTCGCGCTCTTCCTCGGTTTCGGCCTGTTGCAGCATCTGAAGCAGCAGCTTCAGCCCGGCATGGGGCGTGCGCAACTGATGCGCGGCATTGTCGGCAAAGCGACGTTCCGCCGTCAGCGAGCGCGCCAGCTTGCCCAGAAGCTGGTTCACCGAGCGGCCAAGCGGCACCAGATCGCGCGGCAGAGCATCGGTGCGCACCAGCGACAGATCATCGGGCGAGCGGCTGCGGATCTGCTCGACCAGCCCGCGGATCGGCTTGAGCCCGCCATGCAGCCCCAGCCAGATCGAGGCCCCGATCAGCGGCACCAGCACCCCAAGCGGCAGCACCAGATTGAGCAGGATATTCGCGACCAGAGTTTCGCGCAAAGCGACCTTTTCGCCGACCTCGACCGTGATGCCACGCGGCGGCACCGGCAATGTATAGACCCGCCAGAGCTCGCCATCGTATAGCACATCGCTCAAGCCCGGGGCCGAGATCGGCTGATCGGTCTCGAAAGCCGTGCTGGAATAAATCGCCAGCCGCTCGCCCTTCCAGATGCGGAACATATGGGCATCGGCGTAATCATCGACGTCGTCATTCAGCGCAAGCTGGTTGCTCATGGCGAAATCGAGATCGCGGAAGGCGACCGGCCGGTTGAACTCGGGATGATCCAGACGCTTCTGCAACAGGTTCCACAGCACATTGGCGTCGTTGATCAGCTGCGCGTCATAGACGTGGTCGATCTCGCGCTTGGCGCTGGAAAAGGCAAAGCCCGCGATCACGACAAGCGTCAGCAGGATGGTCGGAACCACCCGCGCCGAGAGCTGCGTGGTCAATCGGCGGCGGCTCAGGGCCAAGAGGGCACCTCGGCGCGGCGCGCGCGGGTCATGGCGCGACCCTCCTCATTGCGCGATCATATAGCCGACGCCGCGCATCGAGGTGATGAACTCGGCCCCGAGCTTCTTGCGCAGGTTATAGACAATGACCTCGGTCGTGTTGCTTTCCGCCCCGCCTTCGGCGCTGTAGAGCGCATATTCGATATCGCGCTTGGTGACATATTTGCCCTCGCGTTCGGCCAGAAGCTTCAGCACCTGAAACTCCTTGGCGGTCATCGGGATCTGCCCCGAGGGGCCGCGCACCACCATCGCCGCCGGGTCGATCTCGATGCCACGGCATTTGATGACGCTATCGACCCGGCCATTGCGACGCCGCGACAAGGCGCGCAGTCGCGCCAGCAGCTCGTCAAGATCGAAGGGCTTCACGAGGTAATCATCCGCCCCGAGATCGAGCCCCTCGACCCGTTGCTGGGGCGCGTCGCGCGCGGTCAGGATCAGGATCGGCACGGCATTGCCGCGCGCACGCTGCGCCCGCAGGATCTCGAGCCCGCTGACGCCGGGCAGGTTTACGTCAAGCACGACGATGTCATAGGTCAGCGTCGCCAGCGCAGCGAGCGCGGCCTCGCCGTCCTGCATCCAGTCGACGCCGTAAGCGTGTTTCTCAAGGGCTCTGGCCAGCGAAAGACCGAGAATATGGTCATCTTCGACCAAGAGCAGGCGCATCTTCCAACCTCTGACATTCCAGCGGACTTTGCCGGGTCTGCCCCGGTTTTTCAACCTCTGCCCGGCGGGGGCCGGATCACGGCTTGTTGTCGCGCGCCTGCCGCCGTCACGGGCAAACCGCTGACTTGATTTCCACACGCAGAGCGGGAAACATGGCGCATTATCCTTTTTGCGGTATCCCTTTGTCCAAAGCCGATTTCCTGACATCGGAGCCTGCTGCGGCGGGCACGGCTCGGAAGACGCCGCAGCGGTCGCAAGCGGCCTTGATGGGCTTTCTTCTCGGCATTGATACGCTTGGCGAGGCCGTCGCGCTGGCCTCGCTGTGCTTTGCCGGTGCGCTGATCGGCGGGCTGACGCTTGGTGCGACGCTGATCCTGCTGTCATGCAGCCTCGCCGCGCTAATCGCGGCACGTTACAGCGGCTTTCCCAATGCGATCTCGACCGCGCAGGATGCCGGGATCGCGCCCTTGGCCTTGGCAATGGCCGCAGCCGCCGCTGCGACGACGGGCGAGACCGCGGCCCAGATCGCCGCCGCGCTGGCGGTGCTTGGGCTCTCGACGCTTGGCACCGGCGCGGCACTTTGGGCGCTCGGCCGCTTCCGGCTCGGGCGCTTCGCCCGGATGCTGCCCTATCCGGTGGCGAGCGGCTTTCTCGCGGCCTGTGGCTTTTTGCTGGTCACCTCGGCTTTCGAGATGGTCTGGGACGGTCGCCTCGATCTGCCCCTGCTCGCCGTGCTTCTTCCGGCGCTGATACTGGCCCTCGTGCTGCTGGTCGTGGTCGAGCGTCTCGCCAACGCTTTCGCCTTCATCCTGACGCTCATGGTCGCGATTGCCGCCTATTGGACCCTGCATCGCGCGCTGGGGCTTGACCTTGATCGCGCGGGCGAGCTGGGCCTGATCCCGCATCTTTCCGCGTCGTCAGAGACCGACCCTCCCGGTCTGGCCGATTTTCTGGCGCTCGATCCCGGGGTCCTGTGGGTCGCGCTGCCGGGCGTGATCACCGTTGTGCTGATCAATGTGATTTCGGCCATCCTGAATGTCGCCGGGGTCGAGCTCGACACCCAGCGCGACACCGATCTCGACCGCGAGCTGCGCATGAACGGGCTCACCAATCTCGCGGTCGGAAGCTTCGGCGGCATGGTCAGCTATGTCGACAGCGCCACCACCGCCATGGTCGAGAAAATGGGCCTGCACAGCCGGTTCGTCGGTCTTGGCTATGCGGTGGCGACACTGCTGGGCAGCCTCTTCGTGGCGCAGCTCGTGCCGCTGATCCCGAGCTTCGTCAGCCTCGGGATGCTCTTCTTCATCGGCCTTGGGCTGATGCGGGATTGGGTCTGGGCGCTGCGCCGCCAGATCGCCTTTCGCGAATGGCTGGTCATTCTGGGCATCGTCATCATGGCGGCGCTCTTTGGTCTGCTGACCGCCATCGTCGTCGGGCTTGGCCTGTCGCTGGCGGGCTTTGCGCTGGAATATGCGCGCAGCCCGGTCATTCGCGCGCGGTGGAGCGCGCGGACGCGGCGCTCCTCCTATGACCGCGCGCCGGCGCTCGACGCGCTTTTGGCCCAATCGGGCGATGCGGTGCAGGGGCTCAGCCTTCAGGGCTATCTCTTCTTCGGCTCGATCGACGCGCTCAGCCTTGAGGCGCGCAATCTCGACTGGCCCGAGGGCATGCCGCGCCAGCTGATCCTCGATTTCACCAGCGTGACCGGGATCGACGGCGCCGCCTGCGCCGCGCTCGACAAGCTCTTCCGCGAGCTGAGCGCGGCGGGCACGCAATGCACGGTCACCGCGCTTCACCCCGAGGTCCGGCATCGGCTGCTCGTCTGGAATCCGGATTTCGCCTGCGCCGCGCAATTGCAGCTCGCGACCTCGGTCGATGCCGCACTCGAAGCGGCCGAGACGCGGCTCCTACAGGCGCGCGCGGCGCAGGCGTCCGATGAGACCCTGCCGCTCGCTGAGATGACCCAGCATTTCGCGCCGCGCGCACTGGCCAAGGGCGAGGTGCTGATCCAGCCGGGCAGCGCGGGCAGCGATATCTATCTGCTGAAGGACGGGCGTCTCGGTGTCTATCTTGAAACCCAGCAGGGCCTGTCGCGGATGCGCAGTCTCGGCCCCGGCGCGCTGGTCGGAGAGCTGGCCGTTTATACCGGCGCACCACGTTCGGCCTTGGTCCGCGCCGATGAGGACAGCACCGTGCTGGTCCTGACCGCCGCGCGCATTGCCGAGTTGGAAACCGAGGCCCCGGCCACCGCGATCCTCTTGCACCGCGGTCTTGCCAAGGCGATCGCCGACAAGCTCTTGCGCAGCAATGCCCTGATCCGCAGCCTTTGACCCGCGCGAACGGTCTTCCTCTGGCCGCAGATCGGTCGTCCGGTCCAGTTTGGGTGGGGGAGTAAACGAAGGATGGATAAAAGCTCTTAGACCAGAATTCGGGGTATGAGGATGCGCAGGCGCAATCCGAACGCGATGGCTGATCAAGCTTTATGCGCCCGAAAACGAAGTCCGCATTCTAGTGGCTCGCGCCCTGTCCGAAGAGGGATTTTGGCGGCGGGTTTGGCGTCAGCGAATATAGGGAGACGAGCAAACCATATAGATCTGCGACGGAGCCCGGCATTGAAGTAATTGTCGCTGTCGCCGATTTGCAATCAAGCAGAGCCTCGCTCGCCTCCTGATCGCCTCGCTCTTTCGCGATGCGATCGGAAACCATCCCATCCGGTGAGCTTGCTTCCAGCTATGCGATAAAGGTTGGGATCAAGACCAGGCAATGGTTCCTGAGGCTTTTCGAGGCGGGGCATGTCTCGGCCCGCTGGGTTCCGCATCCGATCACCGGTGCAGACATTCTTTATCTCACCGATGAGGACATTGCGGCCTTCCATCGCCGCTTCATGACGCCGGTGACGATGCAGGCCGAGATCGGGGTGAGTTGGCGAGCCTGCGTGGCCAGGTTGAACGCTGCGAAGATCTCGCCGTTCTCGCCTGACGTGCAGGACTTCAGTGCGCTCTATGAACGCCAGCAGGTTGAAGCGGTCTTGCGCTCGGATCATCCGTGACGAATCGAAGCCAATTCTGCCTCGCAGAGAGCCCGCGCGCATCTCAAATCAGAAAACCAACTTTTGTCGAAAGTCGGTGTTTCGATGTCGGACGACACAAATCTGAAGATCTGGTGGAGCCGAGGGGAATCGAACCCCTGGCCTCATCATTGCGAACGATGCGCTCTACCAACTGAGCTACGGCCCCACTGCTGGGTTGTGTCGCGCAATGGTTTTGAGATGTCAAGGGGCGGTAAAACTAGCTCGATGCTTTTCGCGCAAGCTCGACCAAAGCGGCGGCCGGACGGGCACCGGCCTCTCGGACGCGCTCTCGGCCATTTTGAAAGACCGCGAGCGTCGGGATGCTGCGGATGCCCCATTTCGCACCCGCTGCCGGGTTGGCCTCGGTGTCGAGCTTGACCAGACGCGCCGCCGTGCCAAGCGTGCGCGCGGCTTTCTCGAACTCAGGGGCCATCTGACGGCAGGGACCGCACCACGGCGCCCAGAAGTCGACGACCAGAGGCACCTCGTCGGTTTTCGCCGCTTTGGCAAGGATCTGGCCGTCAATCGCACGCGGCTTGGCCGAAAAGAGCGCCGCCCCGCAGGTGCCGCATTTCGGATTTTCACCGAAACGTTCGGACGGGACGCGGTTCACCTGCCCACAATCGAGACAGGTGATTTTCTTACCGGACATGCGCGCTCTCCTTGCAGAAGGCGATGCTCGCCTCTGCCTCTTCTAACTTGCAACGCGCCGACATTGGAAGCTGTCGCCGGACTGGTTCGAGGTCCATGTCATCTGGCCCGGTGCCGTGACCTGCACCGCAATCCGGTCCCCGCCTTCAAGCGCGATATCCGTGGTCGTGCCCTTGACGGTATAGGAATGGACCCGCAGCGCCTTGGCGCCCTTCGACGGAGTGTATTTGTCGGGCGCGAAATGCATCACCGTCACGCCACAATCCCAGCTCCCCAAGAACGGCATATTCTCGGGCGGCGGGGCGACGGCGGTCTGCGGCACCACAACGGGGATGGCCTCAGAGCTACAAGCCGCGAGTGCGGCCAGAGCCATCATCGGAAGAAATCGACGTCCAGCACTCATGATAGACCTCATCAGTTTCTCTGCGACCAACCGCCAAGACGCGTGCAAAGTTCCCCAGAGGCCCGGGTTCGACAGGCCGCGCCGCCCGCAAAAGAGACGGCGCGGCCCCTGTTTACTCGGCCGCTTCGGCGTAGCTCTCCAGCGGCGGACAGGTGCAGATCAGGTTGCGATCGCCATAGGCATTGTCGACGCGCCCGACCGGAGGCCAGTATTTGTCGACCCGGAACGCGCCCGGCGGGAAGCAGCCCTGTTCGCGCGAATAGGCCCGGTCCCAATCGGCGACCAGATCCTCGACCGTATGGGGCGCATGGCGCAGAGGGCTGTCCTCGGCGCTGATGCGACCCTCGGCGACATCGGTGATCTCGGCGCGGATCGCCAGCAGCGCGGTGATGAAGCGGTCGATCTCGGCCTTGGTTTCCGACTCGGTCGGCTCGACCATCAGCGTGCCCGCAACCGGCCAGCTCATCGTCGGCGCGTGGAAGCCGTTGTCGACAAGGCGCTTGGCGATATCGTCCACGGTCACGCCATGCTCAGCGAAGGGCCGGGTATCGAGAATGCATTCATGCGCCACCCGCCCGCGATTGCCCATGAAGAGGATCGGGTAAGCGGCCTGCAACCGGCTTGCGATATAGTTCGCATTGAGGATCGCGACCCGCGTCGCCTGCGTCAGCCCGGCCCCGCCCATCATCTGGATATAGGCCCAAGAGATCAGCAGGATCGAGGCCGAGCCCCAATTGGCCGCGCTCACCGCACCCTCGTCGCCTGTCTGCGGATCCGAGGGCAGATGCGGCGCCAGATGCGCCTTGACCCCGATCGGCCCCATGCCCGGACCGCCGCCGCCATGGGGAATGGCGAAGGTCTTGTGCATGTTGAGATGGCTCACATCGCCCCCGACATCGCCCGGCCGCACCAGACCGACCAGAGCGTTCATATTGGCGCCGTCGATATAGACCTGCCCGCCGTGGCGATGGGTGATCTCGCAGACCTCGCGCACGGTGTCCTCAAAGACGCCATGGGTCGAGGGATAGGTGATCATCACCGCCGCGAGCTTGTCGCCCGCTTTCGCGGCCTTCTCGGCGAAATCCTCAAGGTCGATATCGCCGTTCGGCGCTGATTTGACGACGACGACCTTCATCCCCGCCATCTGCGCCGAGGCCGGGTTGGTGCCATGCGCCGAGACCGGGATCAGGCAGATGTCGCGCGCTTCGCCATTGGCCTTGTGATAGGCGGCAATCGTCAAAAGCCCGGCATATTCCCCCTGCGCGCCCGAGTTCGGTTGCAGCGAGAACGCATCATATCCGGTGATCTGGCACAGCTTCTCCGACAGATCGGCAAAGACCTCGTGATAGCCCGCCGCCTGATCTTCGGGGGCGAACGGATGCAACCCGCCGAACTCGGGCCAGGTGATCGGCATCATCTCGGCCGCCGCATTCAGCTTCATCGTGCAGGACCCCAGCGGGATCATCGCACGGTCAAGCGCCAGATCGCGGTCCGAGAGGCGGCGCATGTAGCGCATCATCTCGGATTCGGCACGGTTCATGTGGAAGATCGGATGCGTCAGATAGGCGCTCTCGCGCAAAAGCGCCTCGGGGATCGCCGGAGCCTCTGCCTGCGCGGCTGGCGCGGAAATCCCGAACGCATCCAGAACCCGCGCGATCACGCCGGCATCGGTGGTCTCATCGACCGAAATGCCGACCCGGTCACGCCCGACCCGACGCAGGTTGATGCCGCGATGACGCGCGGCGGCCATGATGCCCTGCTGGCCGACACCGACGCGCACGGTGATCGTGTCGAAAAACGCCTCGGGCGCAACCTCGGCCCCGGCCGCGCGCAAAGCATTGGCCAAGGTCACCGCATTCAGATGCACGCGCTGCGCAATCGCGCGCAGCCCCTCGGGCCCATGGAAGACCGCATAAAACGACGCCATCACCGCCAAAAGCGCCTGCGCCGTGCAGACATTCGAGGTCGCTTTCTCGCGGCGGATATGCTGCTCGCGGGTTTGCAGCGACAGGCGGTAAGCCTTGTTGCCCTTGGCATCGATCGAAACGCCGACGATCCGCCCCGGCATCGCCCGCTTCAGATCATCGCGGCACGCCATGAAGGCGGCATGCGGCCCGCCATAGCCCATCGGCACGCCAAAGCGCTGCGACGAGCCGACCGCAATATCGGCCCCCATCGCGGCGGGCTCCTTGATCAGGCAAAGCGCCAGCAGATCGGTCGCAACAATGGCCACGGCTCCTGCAGCATGCAGCGCGGCAATCTCGGCGGTGAAATCGCGCAGATGGCCATGGGTGCCGGGATATTGGAAGATCGCGCCAAACACCCGCGCCGGATCAAGCTCTTCGACCGCACCGACCACAACCTCGATGCCCAAAGGCGCCGCGCGGGTCTCGATCACCGAGATCGTCTGGGGATGGAGCCCGCGATCCACGAAAAACGCCTTGGCCTTCGACTTGGCGCTGCGCTCGGCCATGGTCATCGCCTCCGCCGCCGCGGTCGCCTCATCGAGCAAGGAGGCATTCGCGACAGGCAGGCCGGTCAGATCCGACACCATGGTCTGATAATTCAGCAAAGCCTCCAGTCGACCCTGCGCGATCTCGGGCTGATAGGGCGTATAGGCCGTATACCAGGCCGGGTTTTCCAGAATATTGCGCTGGATCGCGGGCGGCGTCACCGTGCCGAAATAGCCCTGCCCGATCAGGCTGGTCATCACGCGGTTGCGCCCGGCAATTGCGCGCATCCGCGCCAAAAGCGCAGATTCCGACAGCGCCGGCCAATCCAGCGCCTCCTGGCGGATCGAGGCCGGAACCGTCTGGCTGATCAGCGCCTCAAGATCGGTCGCGCCGACCGCCGTCAGCATCTCGGCCATTTCAGCCGGAGAAGGTCCGATATGACGCCGATTGGCGAAATCATCGGGGTTATATGTGCTCGGCGTCCATTTTGTCATGGTCAGGCCCTGAATCCTCGGTGCATCAGATAGGTCGGAAGCGAAGGCGCAGCACCGCGCCTTCGCCGCTGTCACAGAGATGATAAAGCCTGCGCTTTCTTCATCACCCAAATACCCAAATCCGGCCTCAGCCGATCAACGCGGAGTAAGCCGCTTCATCCATGAAGCCTTCAACCGCAGCGGCATCGCTCGGCTTGATCTTGAAGAACCAGGCGGCCAGAGCATCGGCATTCACATCGCCCGGCGCATCGGCCAGAGCCGTGTTCACCGCCGTGATCACACCCGCCACCGGCGCGGTGATATCCGAGGCTGCCTTGACCGATTCGATCACGACGATCTCTTCGCCCGCCTCGACCTCGCGCCCGACCTCGGGCAGCTCGATGAAGACGACATCGCCCAATTGCTCGCTGGCATGGGCGGTAATGCCGACGACAAGCTCATCGCCATCCGCGCGCAGCCATTCGTGGTCTTCGGTATATTTCAGCATGGGTCGCTCCTCAGCGCTTATATGCAGGGGTATGGAAAGGAAGGGGCGTGATCGCGACGGGCAGACGCCGCCCGCGCAGCTCGGCCCAAAGCGGGGTGTCGGGGCTCAGCCCTGCTGGCAGATCGGCCATGGCGATCGGCGCACCGACCGAGGGTCCGAACCCACCCGAGCGCACACGGCCAATCGCCGTGCCGCCGGTTTCTTCGGCAAAGATCTCGACGCCCTCGCGGATCGGCGCGCGGCCCTCGGGGCGCAGACCGTAGCGGGCGCGGGTCGCGCCTGCCGCAAGCTCGGCCAGCACCCGCTCGGCACCGGGAAAGCCGCCCGCGCGCGCACCGCCCAAGCGGCGGATCTTCGGGATCGACCAGCCCAGCGAGGCCTGCGCGGGCGAGGTCATCTCGTCCATCTCATGGCCATAAAGCGGCATCCCCGCCTCCAGCCGCAGGCTGTCGCGCGCGCCAAGCCCGATCGGGGCCACGGCTTCATTAGCCAGAAGCGCCTCGGCCAGAGCAACCGCCCGCGCCTGCGGGACCGAGATCTCGAACCCGTCCTCGCCGGTATAGCCCGAGCGCGAGATCCACAGATCGACGCCCTGCCAGTCGAAATCGCGCGAATCCATGAAGGTCATCTCGGCCACGCCCGGGATCAGCCGGGCCAGCACCGCCGCAGCCTCGGGGCCCTGCAGGGCCAGCAAGGCGCGGTCCTGCGGCTCGACGGAAATGCCCTTGCCCTCAAGCTGGCGCAGATGGGCCAGATCGGCCTCGGCATTGGCGGCATTGACCACGAGATAAAGATGATCGCCCTTATTCGCGATCATCAGATCATCCAGCACGCCGCCATTTTCAGCGGTGAAAAGCCCATAGCGCTGGCGGCCCGGCTTCAGCCCGGCCAGATCGGCGGGGATCAGGCTTTCCAGCGCCACAGCGACCTCGGGGCCGCGCAGGATCACCTGGCCCATATGGCTGACATCGAACAGCCCAGCCTTGGCGCGGGTGTGCAGATGCTCGTTCAGCACGCCCATCGGATATTGGACCGGCATGTCCCATCCCGCGAAGGGAACCATCTTCGCCCCTCGGGCGAGATGCAAATCATAAAGTGTCGTGCGCCGGTTCTCGGCCATGGCATCCCCCTTGTGCATGGACGTGAGTGTCCGATGCGTGCAGCTTGTCGCTGCGGTTGATGCCCCCTCTGTCCTTTGCGCCTGAGATCGTTATCCCTTCGGCGGACGCTTGCGCGCCTCTCTCCAGAGTCTTTATGGAAGGCGGTCTTTTTGCCTGAGAGTTTACCGGGGCGGTTGCTCCTTCGGCCCTGACTTGCGCCAGCGTCTCCCGTCTTCCACCAAAAGTCGTAGCCGCGCGCCATCAAACTGGCAAGAGGGATTCGCGCCGCCTCATCGACACGGCGATCGCCCTTGCGTTCGACCCTCGCCCACGCGCCAGCAACGGGGCTTGCGCGGCCCGGCAGCAAAGAGGATAAATGTCTGATAGATCAGCGGAGATCACCAGAATGCGGTATCAGTTCGCCCCCTTCCTCCTGACCTTCGGACTGGCCTGTTGTGCTGCGGCAGAAGAGGCTCCGGTCACGGGCGGCGGCAGCGGCGCTTCAAGCGGTGAGGTCATCCGGATTTTTCAGGGCGGCGGCTTCAGCGGCTCGACAGAAAAGCGGCTTACGCCCGATGATCGGCTTGTGATCACAAAGATCCGCCCGCATAAATCCCAAAGCGTCGCCACGCTGCATCTGCGCCCGGGTGCCTATGATGCCGCGCTGCGCTATCTGCGAGCGCATCCGATTGCCAAGGAAAAGCTGGCCTCGACCTCGATCTGTCTGGATTACGGCTCGGACGAGATCAGCGGCGGCGGGATGTTTTACAAAGCGGTCTGCCCCAAGGATGAGATGACCGCGCTCAGCGATGCGCTGGAGCAGATCATCTCGGATCACCAATAGCCCGGAACGGGGAGCAGGATGCGCGGTTTCGACTTCAGCTCATGGCAAAGCATCCTTTCCACCGTGATCGGGTTGGCGCTGTTCACGCTGATCGGCATCGGCATCCGGCTGTTGATGATGGTCGTGATCCAGCAGCGGCGCGAGCGGCTCAATCGCCAGATTAACGAAAGGCTCAAGACGCTGATCGCCGCCTACAAGACGCTTGGCGGGTCCTTTACCGGCAGTCTCGAGGTCGATCCGACCCATTTGCGCGATCTGCGACAGCGCGCGCTCGAGGTTGAGGCTGAACACGACGAGACCGAAAGCGAAGGGGCCGGAACTGGCTCTGATCGGGCCAGACGTATCCGCGATGCGGTCGAGGCGGCTTTGTCTGATATCATCCTGCTCGGCACCGAAGAGCAGGTCCGTCTGGCCGAGCGCGCCGCCCGCGAGCTTGTCGCCGGTCGCCCGGTCCAGACCCATGAGCTGGTGGTGTCCTTGCGCAACTTCATTCGCGCCGCGCTGGATCTAGAGCCGGTGCCAGCCGATCTCGACATCCCGCGTCAGGGCCCGACCCGACCCGGCTCTGGCGCTTCGGGCAAGGGAAAAGGCGAGGGCGACAAAGGCGGTCGGGGTGGCGCGGGAGGTGGCGGCGCCGGTGGTATGGGCGGCGGCATGGGTGGCGGAGGAATGGGGATGGGGCTTGGCCTTGGGTCAGGCCGCCATCCCGATGATGCCACGGGCTAAAACCCGCGAACTGAGGCCAGCGAACTGTGGCCAGCACGCGGACCTCAACACGCGGACCCCAGCAGATGGGCCTCAGCGAACGGGCGTCAACACGCCCGCCTCCTCAGATCGAGATATTCGACGACCCGCCGTCGAGCAGGATGTTCTGGCCAACCATGAATTTCGCATATTGGCTGCACATGAAAGCGCAGGTCGCACCGAAATCTTCGGCCGTGCCATAGCTGCGGGTTGGGATCGTCAGCTCGCGGCGCTTGCGGATCTCGTCCACCGAAATCCCCTCGGCTTTCGAGGCGCCGCCATCAAGGTTGGTCGCGCGATCCGTGGCATGGATGCCGGGCAGCAGGTTGTTCACGATGACGCCGTCCTTGGCGACCGCGCGCGACATGCCGGCGACAAAGCCGGTCAGGCCCAGACGCGCGGTGTTCGACAGGCCCAGAACGTCGATGGGCGAGCGCACCGATTGCGAGGTGATGTTCACGACCCGACCCCAACCGCGCTCCATCATGCCCGGCACCAAAGCCTGCATCAGCGCGATTGCCGAGAGCATATTGCCATCCAGCGCGCGGATGAAGTCGTCACGGCTCCAGTCCTGCCAATTGCCGGGGGGCGGGCCGCCCGCATTGGTGACCAGAATATCGGCCTGACCCAAAGCGGCCAGCACGCGGGCGCGCCCCTCTTCGGTGGTGATATCGGCCGCGACCGGCGTGCATTCGACACCGTATTTCGCCGCGATCTCAGAGGCGGTGTGCACCAAAGCCTCTTCGCCACGGGCGTTGATCACCAGATCGACCCCTGCCGCCGCCAAAGCCTCGGCACAACCGCGCCCGAGCCCTTTCGACGCCGCACAGACCAAACCGCGCTTGCTCTTGATGCCCAGATCCATCTTCATTTCTCCTCATGCTGCGCGGCGATAGCAACCCAAGCCCGGCGGAATTGTCCAGCCCCGCCCAAGCACAAGCGCGTCAGAACCGCGCCGCACTCAGAAGCACATGACCTCCGCCTCGGCCTGCGCGCGGCGGAACTCGGCGACGATATCGGTCATCATCCCGCCCTGTTTGAACATGCCCGAGCGCTCGCCGGTGGTCTGGCGCATCCGCATCACGGTCTCTGCCGAGACATATTTGTCATAGGGCAGGGTCTCGGCAATCTGGTCGATGACGCAAGAGCAGCGGTCGAGCATCTCGCGGGTCTGGCCATTGGTCGCCATGCAGACGAAGACGAAATCGGCGCGCGCATTCGTCGGATAGTCATTGACCGCCTGCGCGGCCCCGACCTGCGGCATCAGCCCCAGAACCAGCGCGAACGCCGGTCCGGCGACAAGACTGCGCGCGCTCATGGCTGCACCATGGCAATGCGGAAGGTCGGCTTGTCGCCGCCGGTCGAGGCGACCATGCTTTTGATCGGCGCTTTCGGATCGGCCAGCGTGAAGACCAGTTCGAGCTGCGCGAATTCGCCCATCCGATCCTTGTTCTTGTCCTCGCGGAAGGGCTGGAACACCGCGAGCGTCTGCCCGCCCTCCTTGCGCAACTCGCCGCCCCGGAACAGGGCATCCTTCATCCGGTTGCGGATATAATAGGGGCTGCCTCCGGTGATCGCGGCCATATCGCGCGCGACGTTCTCAAGGAAAAACACCACCGTCGGATCGCCGCCATCGACCGGGAACGGCCCGAGCTTGCGGTCGATCGGCCCACCCTTTTCCAGAATTTGCAGCATCGGCTTTCCGTCGGCGGGATCAACGGCGCGCACAAGCTCGATCGTGCCGTTCTCGATCGGGCGGAAGCTTTCAGAGGCGGGGCCTTCGACGGTCAGCCGCCAGACCAGCGGACCCTGATCAAGCGTCCAAGGCGCGCGATCGGCAAAGACCTGATCGCCCGCCTCATTGGCGCTTGCGGCGAAAGCCAGCCCCTGCCCAAGCATCAGCGCCACAACAACGGTCGCGGGACGTAACAGATTCATCTTATTTCCTCCCCCATGCCCATCAGCCTGCAGCCCGGGCGGTCCTGACAAAAGCGCGCAGGGCGCGCCTTCATGCTTTTGTCTTAGGCCGCCGCGCCCGGGTGTCAGGACAGGATGCGCTGAAACAGCATCTGCATCTCTTCGCGACGGATCGGCTTTTCCACCAGAGGCACCGCGATCTCAGCGCAGGCGCGCGCGATTTCAGGAGCGCGCTGCGCGGTGATCATCACCGCAGGCACCGACACGCCCACCGCCGCGCGCAAGGCGCGGATCGCGGCCAGCCCGTTGTCGTCATTGTCGAGATTGTAATCGGCGAGAATCAGATCCGGGGGCTCTTCCCCCATCGTCGCCAGGGCCTCGGCAGTGCCGCCTGCGATCCGGGGCACCATGCCCAGCTGATCGCGCAGAACCAGCTCATAGGCGCGGCGCATGTTCGGATCGTTTTCGACCACAAGCACCACCCGCCCGCGCAGCGCGACCGGGGTCTTGTTCACCACCTCGACATGACCGTCCTCGTCGGGCTCGACCAGAGGCAGGCTGACGCGGAAGACCGTGCCGTGACCCGGCTCGCTTTCGACCGCGATCGGATGGCCCAGCTTGGCACAGGCGCGGCGCACGATCGAGAGGCCAAGCCCCATGCCAGGCGCGACGCCCTCGCGCCCAACCCGCTGGAACTCATCGAAAATCCGGTTGCGATCCCCGACGGGAATGCCGATGCCGGTGTCATGCACCTCCAGCCAGACCCGGTCGCCGCGTCGGCGTGCGCCGACCAGAACCTTGCCGGTTTCGGTGTATTTGATCGCATTCGACACGAGATTCTGGGCAATCCGGCGCAAAAAGATCGGATCGCTGTCCACCACGGCCGAGGTCGGCACGAAGCCAAGCGCCAGCTCCTTGGCCTCGGCGACCGGCGCATATTCAATCGCCAGCCTGCGGAACAACTCGCCCAGATTGACCGGCTTGCGGTGGAACTCGATCCTCTGGCTGTCGAGCCGCGAGATATCGAGCACGGCATGCATCAGCTCTTCGACCGATTCAAAGGCCCCGGCGAGCCTTTCCGTGATTTCTTGCTGGAACGGGTCGAGCGAGGTGTCGCGCAGCGCGGTCAGAAACAGCCGCGCCGCCGACAAAGGCTGAAGAAGATCATGGCTCGCCGCGCGCAAAAAGCGGGTCTTCGAGCGATTCGCCTCTTCGGCGGCAGCGCGGGCAATTGCCAGCTCTCGGTTGCGCTCGGACAGATCGGCCATGGCGCGTTCAAGATCGCGGGTGCGGGCGTCGATCTCTTGCTCCAGAGCGACGGCCGCCTGAAACATCGACCACGCCGAGCCGCGCATCTCTTCCATCCGGTCGATGCGCTCGATCAGCACATCCGAGATGCGCGCGAGCTTTTCGACCTGACGGTCGGGGCTGTCACTGTCGCGAACAAAACTCATAGTTCCGACTCATGCCTCATGGCGCGGCAAGAATGCCATGCCGACAAAGGTCTGGTTCACATGCATACCATTGTGCTGCTCGCCGTAAGTGTTGAACCCCGCGACGTGGAATCGCGCGAAGATTTCTGACATTTCGTCCTTCATCCCGGCACGTTCAAGGGCAAGGCGACGCAGGATGCAATCAAATCCCAACACCATCAGCGGCGGTCGCGCCAAGGCCCCCATCGCATCGGCAAAGCCCTGCGTCATATCCTCGACCCGGCCCAGCCGCAGGATCGTGCCAACCTCGATCGAGGACATCAGCTCAAGCCCGCCCTCGGCAGTAACGCCGCGAATCGCCCGGATATGGTTGCGCCGTCCGGTGCGCAGGATCAGCGGATGCCGCGCGAATTCGGGCGGCGTCAGCGATTGCAGGGAAATCCCGCTGAGACGCGCATATTCCTCGGCAGCGGGTTCGGCATTGAGTTCAAGAATCGTGCGGTTCTGGGGATCGGCCGCCGTCACCACCGCCCGTTTCGCGGTTGCGCTGAAATGGGCGAAACTGACCTCGGCCGCTTCGAAATCGGTCTCGATCAGCAGAAAGAGCGCCGAGCCCGGATGTTCGATCCCGTTTACCACCTGAATCGTCCGGCCAAAGCGCAGCCCATCGGCGGCAGAGCCTCCGATGACCGGCAGCCCCGGCATCGTCGCCTCAAGCGTGGCGACCAGCACATCCTCGTGACGCGCCATGCCATCGGCCAGAAGCAGGCCGAAGACAGAGCGGGTTTCATCCGCGTTGAACTTGGACCGGAAATCCCGCAGCTGATGCATCCATTCCGAAACCGGGATATGTTCCTGATTTCGCAGCACAGTCACGCCCACGCGAAAGCTTCCGCGCGGAAAGCCAAGCGCGGTGACCGTGCCCGAGGAATAGCCCATCGGCCCGATCTCGCCGGCTGACGAGCAACCGACGATCTGGCAACCTTCGGGCAGTTTCGCGGCCAGCTTCACCGAGAGGGCCGCGAGTTTTTCGGCATGGGACGCGAACAGAAGCACCAGACCGGGATCGGCCAGCGTCAGCTCGCGCAACAGGCTGCCTACAACATCCGGGTCGCGCAATTCGACCGAGACGGCAACCGGGGCGGGCATCACCTGCGACTGCGCATAGGCAGACGCAGGCGCTATGGCAGTCCGCTTCATGCCGGTTCGAAGAGCCGCACCGTATTGGCCAGCAGCACCGCCTGAGTGCGGCGTCTTGCGTTGATCTTGGACATGATGGCGGTGATATGGGTCTTCACCGTCGCCTCGGCGATCGAGAGCTCATAGCTGATCTCTTTGTTCGCCTTGCCCTGACAGATCAGGCGCAGGATCTTCATCTGCTGCGGTGTGAGGCTGGCAAAACGGCGTGCGAGCTCGACCCGGGCTTCGTCCTCCACGTTCCCGGCTTCTGGCTCATAGCCCTCGGGCGTGACGCGCTCGCCCTCCCACATGCGACGCAGGCTGTCGACCAGCGCCTCACGACCAAGTGATTTCGAAATATAGCCCTGCGCGCCCGCCGCCATCGCGGCGCCGATCATGGCATTTTCAAGATCGGCCGAGATCATGGTGATCGGCACATCCGGGATCTGACGACGCAAAGTCACCAGCCCTTCCGAGCCACGTGCGTCGGGCAGGTTGAGGTCAAGAATGACCGCATCAGGCGCTCCCATCGTCCTGATCTGCTCGACTGCAGCCGCCAAAGATCTGGCGGAACGCACGTTTTTCAGCCCGAAGCTGATCTTGAGGGTCAAAGCCAGCGCGTCACACATCAACGGATGATCGTCCACGATCAGAATTTCGCGAACACGATCAGCCGAGGGGCGTTGGCTCAAGGATTTCTCCTGTTGTTGGGGTATCGACATCGTTTTTCCTCCCAAAAACGATTGCGAACTGGAAAGCTCCGCGTTCGCTTCGGTAATAATCTTACGGGACATCCCCCATCGCGCAAGGGGTCATGTCTGGAAAATGCTGTTCGGCGTGATATGGGCGGGTTTCGTCCGGCGCCTGCCGAAGCCGCCGCCGAAGCGAGGAGACATTGATGAAGCTAACCCGCAGAACCCTGTTCGCCGCCGCAGCCGCGCTGGCTCTGACCCTGCCCGCCGCAGCCGAACCCCTGCCCAATATCCGAATCGGTACGATCGAGAACGGCCCGCTCAGCTGGGAAGTCGAGACCATCCGCACCCTCGGGCTGGACAAGAAACATGGTTTCGCCATGACCCCGATCGTCATGGCCGCCCCCGCCGCCGCCCAATCGGCGCTGAAAGCGGGCAAGGTCAATCTGATCTTCACCGACTGGCTTTGGGTCGCAGGCGAGCGGGGCCGGGGCACCGATCTCGTGGTGGCGCCGAATGCGCGGCTGCCGTCGAGCCTGATCGTCAAGGCCGACAGCGCCGATCAAAGCCCGACCGAATTCAAGGGCCGCAAGATCGGGATCAATGGCAGCCCGGAAGATGGCGGCTGGCTTTTGCTGCGCGCCTCGGGGCTGGGTGCGGGGATTGATCTGGCAATCGAGGCGAAGGAAACCCATGCCTCGCCCGAGGTGCTGCGTCAGGAACTCGACCGCGGCGAGCTGGCCGCTCTGGTCGAGCCTTGGCCCGCAGCGGCGGTGACCAGCGCCACCGGCCTGCGCGAAATGGACACGGCCGGGGCCGCCGCCACTGCGCTTGGCGCGCCAGAGGGCTTTGCCCTGCAAGGCTATGCGCTTCAGAAGTCATGGCTTGACCACCATTCCAAACTCGCCTCGGATTTCTTCGCCGCCGCCGCCGAGGCCCGCCAGATCCTCAGCACGGATGATGCGGAATGGGACAAGCTGCGCAACCGCATGGGCGCGCCGGATGACGCCCGCTTTGCCCAGATCAAAGGCGAATACCGCGCGGGCATTGTCGCCGAATTCGATCCCGCCAAGGCCGAGGCGCTTTATGGCGCGCTGACCGGGCTCGAGGGCGGCAAGCTCTTTGGCGGCAGCGCGGCGCCGTCCTTGCCAGAGGGCCTGTTCCACAAACCCTGAAATCCCGGCACGGGGGCGCAAAGCCCCCGATCCGCCCCGAAAACCGCCGCCTTCGCGATTTCCGTCCTAAAGATTATTGTCCCAGACGCGGTTGTCCGTATCCTGCGCATGGACCGAGATCTGGCCCTTGCCCGGCTCATAGGCGAAACGGAACACCGGATCTTCCGAGATCGAGATCCCCGCATCCATCGAGAACAGCTCCTTGCCGTCCTGCTTGACCTCAAGCGTCTGGATGAATTCGGCCGGGATCGTCAGCAGCGTGACCTGATCGCGTTGCAGCCCCGAGAAATTCGGATGCCGGATCATCAGCGTGCCGATCTGGCGACCTGCCTCGTCGCCCTCGCCCGGGCTGGTGCGGAACTTCATCTGACCCATGGTGGCGCGGACATCGGCCATGCTTTTGCCCGCAGGCGCTGCGCAGCCGCCCGAGGCTTTGACATAGCGCCCCGCCATGACTTTGCGGCCATCGGCCAAAGTCGCAATCGCGCGGATATCCGAGTAATTATCGACCCGGACGCGGACCTCGAAATCCAGCGGCATCAGGGCGTCGCCGAAGGTAAAGCTCGCAGCGACCGGGGCCGGGTTGTGATCGACGACCAGCGACAGCGCAGTGATCGCGGGCGCGCCTTTGGGTTGGGTGATACGGATCGGCACCAAGGCCGGGTTGTCGGCGCGCTTGGGCGCATCGAGATCGAAGACCGAGGGATCGACCGGCGGCTCGGTGTCGGTTCCGATCACCGCGAGCCGCATATCGTCCCAATCGGGCGAGGGCTGCATCGGGTTCTCAATCGCAGCCGCCGATCCCGCCGCATCAGCCGCCACCGCATTTTGCGCCAAAACCGCGACCGGCGCCCCGGCGGCGAGAAGGGCCAGCAGGCCCGCATTCAGAGCCTGCCGCATCTTCATCCCCGCGCCTCCCGTGGCATTTTGCGATAAACGAGCGCCGTGTCCTCACTGCGCGAATCCGCCTCGGCCATCGCGTGAAGCTGGGCCTGCAGCGGCGAATAGGAGCAAACCGGATCGGTCGCGGTCGGATCTTTGGCCACAGCCATCGCCTGACAGCGGCAACCGCCGAAATCGACCTCGCGCCGGTCGCAGCTCTGGCAGGGCTCGGGCATCCAGGCCGTGCCCCGGAACGCATTGAAAGCGCTGCCTTTGTGCCAGATATCCGCCAAGGGCAGATCGCGCACATTGTCGAAATGAAGCCCCGGAATCGTCTGCGCCGCATGGCAGGGCAAAACCGCGCCATCGGGCGCAATGTTCAGCCCGGTCGAGCCCCAGCCGCCCATGCAGCTCTTGGGGAATTTCGCGTGATGATCCGGCGGCACATAATCGATGACCATGCGCCCGCGCAGCCGCTCGCGCGCGGCATTGACGATGCGGCGCGCCTGCACCGATTGCTCATAGGTCGGCATCAATGTCCGGCGGTTTAGATCGGCCCAGCCGTGGAATTGCACGGTCGCGACCTCGATCCGGCGCGCGCCCAATTGCTCGGCCATGGCGATCATTTCGGGCAGGCGGTCGAGGTTCTGGCGATGAACCACCGCATTCACGGTCAGCGGAAAGCCGATCTCGGCGATCCATTGCGCGACCTGCATCTTGCGATCAAACCCGCCCTTATAGCCGCCGATCCAATCGGCCATTTCCGCGTTGACGCCTTGCAGCGACAGCTGGACGTGATCGACGCCCGCGGCGTCCAATTCACGCAGCCGCGCCTCGGTCAGGCCGATCCCCGAGGTGATCAGGTTAACGTAAAGCCCCGCCGCCCGCGCCGCCGCGACCAGTTCCACCAGATCCCGGCGCGAGGCGGGCTCGCCCCCCGAGAGATGGACCTGCAACACGCCCAAGGCCGCCGCTTGCCGGAAGACATCGGCCCATTCCTCGGTCGAAAGCTCTGAAGCGGTGCGCGCCAGCTCGATCGGATTCGAGCAATAGGGACAGGACAGCGGACAGCGATGGGTCAGCTCGGCCAGCATCGCCATCGGCAGGCCCGAGGTCACGGGATTGCCCTTGATGTCGCGCGCGATCTCCTGATTCATGCGGCCCCCTCCACAAAGACCATGCGACGCTCGACCAGCCCGCGCAGGAACTCACGCACATCGGTCGCGATCTGGTCGCGGGGGGCGGCGTAGGTTGTCGCAAGATGGTCGATAATCTCACCCAGTCTGCGCTTGCCGTCGAGTTCAGACAAGATGGCATCGCCGATGGCATCCAATTGGATGGCTCGTTCGGGGGCGAGAAGCACGCGGATGCCGCGCAGCTTGTCGTCATGCAGCCGGACGCCGCGCGGCAGATAGGGCAGGCAATCGTCGCCAAGCGCCTCCATCACGCGACGGCCCCCGCCGCGAGCATCCCCTCGCCGGGACGCCATGCGCCGGGCGACAGATGGCCCTCGACATAGCCGTGCCAGAGCGCGTCGAGCTGCGCCCAAAGCACATCGGTCTTGAAGGTCAAAGCCGCCGCCGCCGCATCCTGCTTTTCCAGCGTATCGGCATGGTCGAGCACATAATTCAGCCCGAATTCCACATCCTTCGGCGCTTCCTTCAGCCGCGTCTGGAAATAGGAGAGGCTGGTCTCATTGGCGAAATCGTAATGTTTCAGCAGCCCCTCGATGCGCTGTTCGTGAATTTTCGGGGCAAACATCTCGGTCAGGCTCGAGGCGATCGCATCCAGAAGCGGCATGTCGCGCACGAAACGGACATAGGCATCGACGGCGAAACGGGTGGCGGGCATGACGCCCACACCGCTTGCGACGTAATCGGGCGCAAGGCCCACGGCCTCGGCCAGTTTCAGCCAGCGCCGGATGCCGCCGCCCTCGTCGACGCCGCCGTCGTGATCCTCGATCCGCGAGCGCCACGCCCGACGCAGATCGGGATCGACGACGCGCGACATGAAGGCCGCATCCTTCATCGGGATGCGCGACTGATATTGCCAGCGGTTGACGACCCAGGCGCGAACCTCGTCCGGGGTGCACTCGCCGCCATGCAGCCGCGCGTGGAAGGGGTGCTTGTCGTGATAGCGATCCGCGCCGATCTGGCGCAGGCGGTCGTGGAAGTCCGCACGCGATTGCGCCTGACGCGGCTTTTCTGCCTGACCCAAGCGAGAGGCCGGGGTGTGGGTGGTCATAGCTGGATCTCCATCCCGTCGCGGCCAATCTGCCAGCCAGCAGCTTCGGCGCGATGGGTCTCAGAGCTGGCCGGATCGGTCAGCGGGTTGGAATTGTTCAGATGCACGTAAAGGCGGCGGCCAATCGCGGCCTGCGCGAAAGCGGTCAGACTGCCGCCCTCACCCGAAACCGGGACATGGCCCATGCGGCGGCCGGTCTTTTTGCCCAGACCTTCGCGGATCATCTCGTCATCGGCCCAAAGCGTGCCGTCGAACATCAAAAGATCCGCGCCGGCCAACCGATCCAGCAGCCAATCGGGCACGGTCGCGCAGCCGGGGATGTAAGCGGCGCGCTTGCCTGCGGCGGTCAGCTCGACCCCCACGGTATTCTCGCCCAGCAAATCGGTCTGGACGGTCTCGCCCTCCAGATAAAGCGGGACCTTGCCGGGCACGGCGAAGAGCCGCGCCTCAAGCCCCGGCAGCAGCGGGAAGCTTTCATCCAGCGCAATCGGCTTGCGGGTGACGAAATCGGGGTTCAGCGCAGTGAAGACCGGATTGCCCGCGAGCACATCGTGAATGGCCGGGGTCGCGAAAAGATCGAAGCTCTGGCTTTCACGCAGGGTCAACAGCCCCGCGACATGGTCGATATCGCCATTCGTGACCAGAACCGAGCGGATCGGAGAGCCGCGCAACCCACGCGGATAAAGCGCGGGCGTCGCCTGCAACTGGCCGCGCAAATCAGGAGAAGCATTGATCAAGGCCCAAGCCTCGCCGTCCAGACTGACGGCAATGCTGCTTTGGGTCATCGAGGGGATCGCGCCGGATCGGGCGGCATTGCAATTGCCGCAGCCGCAATTCCACTGTGGAAGACCGCCACCGGCCCCCGCTCCGAGAATGACTATGCGCATGTCAGCGTCACCGTAAAAAAATCCCTGCCCGCGCTGCTTCGGGCAGGGACGTTTTGATTGTCAGTCTGAGAGCCTCAGAACAGAACGGGCTCGTCATCAGCCGGGGCGTACATGTTGATTTCCATGCCGCAGGCGACTTCTTTAAGGATCGGTTTCGACCAGGCCATAATGTTCCCTCCAGGGTTGTTCCGCAGAATGCGGGTCTGTGAATTGCAGATTACAACGCAGCTTCTGTCAAGCAGACATATCGACAGTTGACAGATTCTCTGCGCGGGCCTGTTCCCGAGTTTGCCAATCCGCCGGGAACGGGGTAACCATTTCCTTATGTATCACCTGATTGTCGTTGCCTGTCTAGCCTCGTCGCCGGACATCTGTGAGCCGCGCCTGCTTCCCGCTGCTGTGAGCGATACAGAGCAAAATTGCCTGATGCGCGGGCCTGATATTGCGAATGATTGGTTCGCGCGCCATGTCGAGGTGGCGCCGCAGGGAAAGCTCAACTGCGTCGCGACCAAAGAGCTGCCGATGCTCGAGGTGAAAGAAATCGCCTCGGACAGCTTCGTGCATCTTGGCCTTGCTGAACAGCTCTCGCTTCAAAATCAGGGCCGCATCGCGAATCTGTCCTTCGTCATCGGCGAGAAATCCGTTGCGGTAATCGATGCGGGCGGCACTCGCGCCGAAGGAGAGGCGCTTCTTGCCACGATCCGGCAAAAGACCGCGCTGCCGATCAGCCATGTCATTCTGACCCATATGCATCCCGATCACATTTTCGGCACAGAGGTCTTTATAGAGGCAGGCGCGACCGTGGTTGCCAATGCCCGCCTACCCGATGCGCTGGCCCTGCGCGCCGCGAGCTGGAAAGAGTCGATCCCCGCCCAGATCGGCGCGCGCGCCATGCTGGGCACCCATCTGCCGACAATCGACCAGAAGATCTCGGCCCCGACGGTCATCGACCTTGGCGACCGCCGGCTGACCCTGACCCCGATAGCCACCGCCCATACCGACAACGACCTAACCGTCTTTGACGAAAACGAGCACATTCTGTTCAGCGGAGACCTGATTTTTCAGGGCCTGACCCCGACAATCGACGGCTCGCTGACCGGCTGGCTCGACTGGCTGAAACAGGGCGCGCCCCAGCCCGAGATCGCGCTGATCGTGCCCGGTCACGGCCCGGTGCAGGACAGCTGGACCGCGGCGATTGCTCCGGAAGAGCATTACTTCACGGCTTTGCGCGACACGGTGAGCGCGCTGGTCGGCAAGGGGATCGCCTTGTCGCGCGCAGTGCCGCAGACGGTCAGCACCTTGCAACCACAAGCCGGGGCTTGGGTCGATTTCGATGCAACCACCGCGCGCAATGCCGCCGCTGCCTATTCCGAGCTTGAGTGGCAGTGAGTCGATTGCAGAAATCTCGCCAAACTGGCAAGAATTCAGACAAGTTAGAACAAACCGCAAAATGAGGGGCAAGATGGCACGGACTGGCAGATGGCTGGCCGGGATAGCGCTGGCAGGGCTCACAGGGCTTTTGCCCCTGTCCGGGCTCGCACAAGAAACGGACGGGGCGAAGCAGCTGCCCCTGATCCCCGAGCGTCGGATCGAGCTTCTGGCCGATCAGGACATGCCGGGTGGCGATATCGGACCGATTTTCGACACATCGCTCTCGGCCTGCATTCAGGCTTGTATGAACAACAGCCGATGCGAGGCCCTGACCTATAACGCGAAAGCCCGGGCTTGCTTCCCCAAAGATAGCAGCTCGACCGGTCCTTCGCCCTTCGCCAATGCGCTCTCGGGTCGGGTGCAAAACCGCAGCTCGCAGATCGCGCTTCTTGCCGAGAACCGCGCTGGGGTCGCCAAGGACTTTCTGGGCAAAAACGACAAGAGCGACGCCTATGCGACCGCTCAGGCCATCAGCTCGACCTATCCGCCCTCGGCGGAAAGCGATCCGGCGACGGCCGCCGCCCGCGCCGAAGCGGCTGGCGATATTCCGACCGCGATCCGCATGACCGGCGCCATGGTCGCGGCGCTCGATCGTGGCGAGGATTGGACCAATCTCGCCCGGCTGATGCTTTACGCCAACGACAACAATATCGAATCGGTCGATGCCTATACGATCGCGCGCGTCGCGACGAACGGCTATCTGCGCGCCGGAAATGACCAGACCGCCGCTCAGGCTCTGGGCTGGCTGGCCAATTCCTACGACCGGATCGGTCGGGGTCAGGATGGGCTGCGCGCGCTGCGTCTGGCCGCGAGCCTTGACGCCAACAATGCGACAATCGCTACGGCTCTCGAGAAATCCGAAGACCGCAACGGGATGCGCGTGACCGACAACCGCACCGATGCGAATGGCTCGACGCCGAAATTCTGCGCCGTCCTGTCCCATCCGCTCGATCCGGCGATCAACTATGCCGACTATCTGCGCCTGCCGGTCAAGGATATGGCGGTCACGGCCAGCGGCACCGATCTGTGCATCACCGGGCTGACCTATGGTCAGGATCTTCAGATCACGCTGCGCGCCGGCCTGCCCGCCCGCGATGGCGAGAAGCTGGCCAAAGACGTCACGCTCACGACCTATATCCGTGACCGCGACCCCTCGGTGCGTTTCGGCGGCCGGTCCTATGTCCTGCCCGCCGGTGGCGATCAGGGCCTGAGCGTGACCACGGTCAATGCCGACAAGCTCGACCTGACCTTGCTGCGCATCTCCGACCGCAACCTGCTGCGCACCATGGCGGATGGCATGTTCGCCAAGCCCCTCGACAGCTGGCAGAGCGAATATTTCTCGGGCGATATCGCGACCCAAGTCTGGACCGGCACGGCGGAAACCGCCAAGCCCTCGGGTCAGGACACGCTGAACCGCGAAGTCACCACCCGCCTTGGCATTGCCAAGGAGGTCGGCAATCTTGAGCCGGGGATCTATATCCTCGAAGCCTCGCTCAGCGGCAAAAGCGCCGATGACACCGGGATTGCAACGCAGTGGTTCGTGATCTCGGATTCCGGGATTTCCACCTATTCCGGCGCGGACGGGCTGACCGTCGCGGTCCGCAGCCTTGCCGATACCTCGGCCAAGGCCGGGATCGAGGTTGCGCTGGTGTCGCGCGCGAACGAAGTGCTGGCCCGGACGCAGACCAATGACGAAGGCATCGCCCATTTCGCGCCGGGCCTCTCGCTTGGCACTGGCGCCGCCGCGCCTGCGCTGATCACCGTGACGGAATGGAAGGGCGACGGCGCAGATCGCGCGCCGACCGACATGTCCTTCCTGTCGCTCACCGATCCCGAGTTCGACCTCTCGGATCGCGGCGTCGAGGGCCAGATGCCCGCCCCGCCGATCGACGTGTTCATCACCACCGACCGCGGTGCCTATCGCGCCGGAGATACGGTGAATGCCACGCTGATGGCCCGCGACATCGAGACCCGTGCGCTCGACAAGCTGCCCCTGACCGCGGTCTTCTCGCGTCCTGACGGCGTCGAGCAGATCCGGATGCCCGCAACCGCCGCTGGCGCTGGTGGTTTCACGGTCTCGTGGAACATCCCCGGCAATGCGCCGCGCGGCACCTGGCGGCTGGATATCCGCGCCGAGGCCAATGGCCCGTCGCTCGCCACCGCCCGTCTGCTGGTCGAAGACTTCCGCCCCGAGCGGATCGACTTCACCCCGAAACTGCCCGAAGGCCCGGCCAAGGCAGGCGCAAACCTTGAGGTTTCGCTGAACGCGCGCTGGCTCTTTGGTGCGCCCGCTGCCGGTCTGCCGGTCGATGGCACGCTCTGGATGTCGCCGCGCAGC
Organism: Paracoccus aminophilus JCM 7686; assembly: GCF_000444995.1. Classification (NCBI taxonomy): domain Bacteria; kingdom Pseudomonadati; phylum Pseudomonadota; class Alphaproteobacteria; order Rhodobacterales; family Paracoccaceae; genus Paracoccus; species Paracoccus aminophilus. The sequence goes on from NC_022041.1 coordinate 3,521,998, forward strand.
TCGCTTGAGGGCTTCGACGGCTACAGCTTTGGCCGCTATGACGACCAGACCCAGGCCAATGCCGAAAGCATCGCCTCGGGCGAGACCGATGACGAGGGCAATTTCTCGACCGAAGTGACCCTGCCCAGTGCCGAAAGCCTTGGCCAGCGTCCGGTCGATGCCAGCATCGTTCTGGATGTCCGCGAAGGCGCGGGCCGTCCGGTCGAGCGCAAAGTCTCGAAACTGGTGATGCCCGATCAGCCGATCATCGGCATCCGCCAGATGTTCGAAGACGGCACCGTGTCTGAAAACGCGGAAGCGCGCTTCTCGCTGGTCGCGGTCGGCCCGGATCTGAAACCGGCTTCGGCCAAGGTCCATTGGGTGCTGAACCGCGTCGATACCAATTACGAATGGTATTCGATGGCAGGCGAATGGCGTTGGGAAACCACGACCACGCGTCAGATGATCACCTCGGGCACCTCCGATCTGGGCGAAACCCCGGTCGAAGTCTCGGGCCAGATCGGCTGGGGCGAATACGAGCTTGTCGCCGAAACCGAAACCGGCGCCGCCTCGTCGAGCCGCTTCTATGCGGGCTGGGGCTATGACGCCTCGGCAGGCAGCGAAACGCCCGACCGCCTGAAGGTCGCGCTGGACAAACCGGCCTATCGCAGCGGCGACACGGCGACCGTCTCGGTCAATGCCATCGCCGATGGCACCGGCATCGTCTCGGTTCTGTCGAGCCGGGTCGTGAGCCAGCAGATCGTCAAGCTCAAGGCTGGCGACAACAGCATCAGCCTGCCCGTCACCGACGACTGGGGCGCGGGCGTCTATGTCACGGTCTCGGCGATCCGTCCGATCGACCAGATCCAACCCGGCGACCGGATGCCGGTGCGCTCGCTTGGCCTTGTTCATGCCGCCGTCGATCCGGGCGCGCGCAAGCTCGCCGCCACCCTGACCGTGCCCGAAGAGATCCGGCCGCGTCAGGAAGTGCCGGTCAAGCTGACCGTCACCGGCGCGGCTGCGGGCGATACCGTCCATGCGACCATCGCCGCCGTCGATCAGGGCATCTTGAACCTGACCCGCTTCACCCCGCCCGATCCGTCTGGCCACTACTTCGGCCAGCGTCGTCTGGGCGTCGGGCTGCGCGACATGTATGGCCGCCTGATCCTGCCCTCGGGCGCTTTGGACGGCAAACTGCGCGAGGGCGGCGACGCCCAGCAATCGGGCTCGGAAACGCCGCCTCCGACGGAAAAACTGATGAGCTGGTTCTCGGGCCCGCTGACCGTCGGTGCCGATGGCACGGTCGAGGTCAACCTGCCGGTTGGCGATTTCAACGGCCAGATCCGCGTCATGGCGGTGGTTTGGTCCGAGAAAGGCGTCGGTCAGACCGATGCCTCGATCCTGTCGCGTGACCCGGTCGTGATGACCGTCACCGCGCCGGCCTTCCTTGCGCCGGGCGACAAGGCGGAAATCGGCCTGCGCCTGACCCATACCACCGGCCCGGCGGGCGCGGTTCGCCTGGCTCTGGCCAAAACCGATGGTGTGGCCAGCCTGGACTTCAACCTGCCTGAAGACAGCGTCTCGCTGAAAGAACATGGCGAGGCCAAGGTCAGCGTGCCGGTCACGGCTGAAGAGAGCACTGGCATCGTCAATCTGCGCCTGACGCTGACGACGCCCGATGGCACCAACCTGACCAAGGACATTGCGATCTCGGTCGCGATGAACGAACCCGACATCCAGCGTCAGGACCGTCTGGCGATTGCGCCCGGGTCCAGCCTTGCCGTGCCGAAGGCGCTGACCGATGGTCTGATGCCCGGAGCCTCGGTCTCGATGGCGGTCGGCAATTATGGCCGTCTTGATGTTGCGGGCGCGCTGGCGCGGCTGGAGCGTTACCCCTATGGCTGCACCGAACAGATCACCTCGGTCGCCATGCCGCTGCTCTATCTGCCGCGTCTCTCGGCGATCGAGGGCGTCAACCAGAACAACCCCAATCCGACCTCGATCGAGGATGCCATCACCCGGCTTCTGACCCGTCAGGCGTCGAATGGCGGCTTTGGTCTCTGGTATGCGGATTCGGGCGATCTCTGGCTTGAATCCTATGTCACCGACTTCCTGTCGCGCGCTCGTGCGACCGGTCATCAGGTGCCCGAGGTTGCGTTCAAGATGGCGATCGACAACCTGCGCAACCGTGTGAACTACTCGACCGATCCCAAATCGGGGACCCCGGACGAGAATGCGGCGCTGGCCTATGCCGTCGCGGTGCTCGCCCGCGAGCGCGCGGCGACCATCGGTGATCTGCGCTACTATGCCGACACTGCGCCCGACGCCTTCTCGACGCCCATGGCTGCGGCCAATCTGGGCTCGGCGCTGGCGGCCTATGGCGATCAGAAGCGGGCGGATCAGATGTTCCGTCAGGCCTTCGCGTTGATCGGCCAACAGCAGAAGGAAGACCGCAGCTTCCGCAGCGACTACGGCACCTATCTGCGCGATATGGAGGCCGTGCTGGCCCTGACCGCCGAGGCGAAATCTCAGGCGGTCGATCAGGACCAACTCACCACGCTGGTCGCGACCCAGATCGCCGCCAAGGCTGAAAAGCGCTACGGCCTGTCCACGCAAGAGCTGATCTGGTCGGTTCTGGCGGCAGACAGCCTGTCGCAACCCGATGCCAGCCTGACGCTGAACGGCGTCAAACTGAGCTCGGCGGTCGCCGAACTGCCCGATCCGGCTTCGGCGGCGCTGGCGAACTCGGGCAGCAAACCGATCGAGGTCACCTTGACCGCGACCGGCCAGCCCAAGGTTGCTCCGGCAGCTGGCGGCAAGGGCTATACCATCGAGCGCAATTACTTCTCGATGGAGGGCGAAGCACTTGACCCGGCGCATGTCCCGCTTGGCACGCGTCTGGTCACAGTTCTGACCGTTTCGCCGGATTCCTCGGATGGCGGTCGTCTGCTGGTGACCGATCCCCTGCCCGCGGGCTTCGAGATCGACAACCCGAACCTGATCAGCGCGGGCGAGATCTCGCAGCTTGGTTGGCTGACGACGCAAAGCGCCTCGACCGATATGGCCGAGTTCCGTCAGGACCGCTTTGCCGCGGCTCTGACCTGGACCTCGTCCGACAGCTTCCAGCTGGCCTATATCGTGCGGGCCGTCACTCCCGGCCAGTTCCGCCACCCGGCGGCCAGTGTCGAGGATATGTATCGTCCCGAATATCGCGCCTGGACGGATGGCGGCGAGGTCGCGATCAAGCCCTGATCCCGTGATGCGATGAAAAACCAGCGCCGGCCCCGGAAACGAGGCCGGCGTTTTTCATTGGCGTTTCGCCGTTTTTTCGCGGGTTTTTCAGGGCGCGGGCCGAGTTCGACCAAAGCACAAGAAGCTTTGTCTTGCCTCGGCCCGCACCCAGCGTGTTAGGCTGTCCTCCGAGGAAGCTCTCAAGGAGGTCAGCCTTGCCCCAGCCCCGTCGCGAGGAACGTCACGAGGAACGGGTCGCAAGCGCGTCGCAATCCCCCGCGGCAGTGTCCCGCGTGGCGGCGCGATGGCGGCGCTCGATGGTCAAATACGGATTGGACCCGGCGCTTGCGACCGGACGCGAGCGCCTTGATCTGCGCAGCATTGCGCAACGCCGCGAGCGGATGGGCGAGCTGATGGCAGTGGCCGCGCCGCGTCTCGATCAGCTTTACCAGCTCGTCTGCCCGACCGGATGCAGCGTGCTCTTGACCGATGCCGAGGGCATCGTGCTGGATCAGCGCGTCAGCGATGCCGACAGCGCGACCTTCGAGAAATGGGGGCTGTGGTCCGGCCATGACTGGTCCGAGGCGAGCGAGGGCACCAATGGCATCGGCACCTGTCTGGTCGAGGGCCGTCAGGTCGCGATCCACCGCGACGAACATTTCTTTTCGCGCAACACCGGCATGACCTGCATGGATGCGCCGATCTGGGGGCCGGACGGGCGGGTGATCGCGGCGCTCGATGTCTCGAATGCGCGGCTGGACCACAATGAACGCTGGAACGCGCTTCTGACCGCGCAGGTCGCCCAGACCGCACGGATGATCGAGGCCGCCTATTTCCGCGCGAGCTTTCCGCAGGCGCGCATCATCATCTCGGAGGGCGAGACGCCCGAACAGGCTTTGCTGATCGCAGTCGACCGCAACGACCTGCTGATCGGCGCCAATCGCGCGGCGCGGCGCACCTACGGGCTGGAACCCGAGGGTGCGATTCGCCCGCGCCCGGCCTCGGATCTGCTGGGACGCGAAGATGAGGCGACCGGCTTTGAACAGGCCGAGCGCAGCACCGTTCTGGGCGCTCTGGCGCGCGCCAATGGCAATGTCTCGGCGGCGGCCCGCGCCTTGGGTGTCGGCCGCGCCACGCTTTACCGGCGCATGTCCCGACTTGGGATCGGCGAGAATCCCGGGAAACTGTCTCAGCTCTGAGACACATTCTGCGCCGCGGCAAAGACGGCCAGATTGACCAAGACCGCGAGGGACCCCACGTTTGACGTCAACCCGGCGAGGAGGCCGGTTTCAAGGGAGAAAGCAATGCCGAACGACCAGACGCATGATTTCAAGGGCGTGAACGTTTCGCCTTTCGCCAAGCGCTATGACAACTTCATCGGCGGCAAATGGGTCGCCCCGAAATCGGGCCGCTATTTCACCAATACCACGCCGATCACCGGTGCCGAAGTGGGCGAGATTGCCCGTTCCAGCGCCGAGGACATCGAAGCCGCGCTTGATGCCGCCCATGCCGCCAAGGACAAATGGGGCGCCGCCTCGCTGACCGAGCGCAGCAATGCCCTGCTCAAGATCGCCGACCGGATGGAGCAGAACCTCGAACTGCTCGCCACCGCTGAAACCTGGGACAACGGCAAGCCCATCCGCGAGACCCGCGCGGCTGACGTGCCGTTGGCCATCGACCACTTCCGCTATTTCGCCGGCGTGCTGCGCGCCCAAGAAGGCGGGATCAGCCAGATCGACGACGACACCGTCGCCTATCACTTCCAAGAACCCCTCGGTGTGGTCGGTCAGATCATCCCGTGGAACTTCCCGCTGCTGATGGCCTGCTGGAAGCTCGCGCCCGCACTGGCCGCAGGCAACTGCGTCGTCATCAAACCGGCAGAGCAGACCCCGGCCTCGATCATGGTCTGGGCGAGCCTCATCGGTGATCTGCTGCCGCCGGGCGTTTTGAACATCGTCAACGGCTTCGGTCTGGAAGCGGGCAAGCCTCTGGCCTCGAACCCGCGCATCTCGAAGATCGCCTTCACCGGCGAGACGACCACCGGCCGTCTGATCATGCAATATGCCTCGGAAAACCTCATTCCGGTGACGCTGGAGCTGGGCGGGAAATCCCCGAACATCTTCTTCGAGGATGTTGCGCGCGAAGACGACGATTTCTTCGACAAAGCGCTGGAAGGTTTCGCGATGTTCGCGCTGAACCAAGGCGAGGTCTGCACCTGCCCGTCGCGCGTGCTGATCCAGGAATCGATCTATGACCGCTTCATGGAGCGTGCGATCAAGCGCGTGCAGGCGATCAAACAGGGCGACCCGCGCGATGCGGCGACCATGATCGGCGCGCAGGCCTCGAGCGAGCAGAAGGAAAAGATCCTCTCCTATTTCGACATCGGTCGCAAAGAGGGTGCGGATGTCCTGACTGGCGGCAAAGCGGCGGATCTCGCCGGTGATCTGGCGGGCGGCTATTACATCGAGCCGACCATCTTCCGCGGTCACAACAAGATGCGGATCTTCCAGGAAGAGATCTTTGGCCCGGTGGTCTCGGTCACCACGTTCAAGGATCAGGCCGAAGCGCTCGAAATCGCCAATGACACGCTTTACGGCCTTGGCGCTGGCGTGTGGTCGCGTGAAGCCAACACCTGCTACCGCATGGGTCGCGGCATCAAGGCCGGGCGCGTCTGGACCAACTGCTACCACGCCTATCCGGCCCATGCGGCCTTTGGCGGCTACAAACAGTCGGGCATCGGTCGCGAAAACCACCGCATGATGCTGGACCATTACCAGCAGACCAAGAACCTGCTGGTCAGCTATTCGCCGAAGAAGCTCGGCTTCTTCTGATCGAACAAAGGCGGCCCCGCGATGCGGGGCCGTTGCCTCCGGCGGGGGTATTTTTCTGAAAGAGAAAGATCATGGGCACGGTTGTCGCGACGCAAGAGGCACTGAAGCTGATCGAAGAGATTGTCGCCGATCATGGGCCGGTGATGTTTCATCAATCGGGCGGCTGTTGCGATGGGTCGAGCCCGATGTGTTACGCCCAAGGCGATTTCCGGTTGGGCGAGCGCGACGTGAAACTGGGCGAGATCGGCGGGATGCCGTTCTATATGTCCGAGACGCAAGCGGCGGCTTGGGAACACACTGATCTGGTTATCGACGTGGTTCCGGGGCGTGGCGGCATGTTTTCTCTGGACAATGGGCGCGAGAAGCGTTTCCTCGTGCGCTCGGAGATATGCGCGCGCTGATTGATCGGTGCGGGCTTGGGCGGTAGGAAGGCCCAAAGGAGACGCATCCATGGCTTATAAGGTTTTCATCGACGGTGAGGCTGGCACGACGGGTCTTCAGATCCGTGACAGGCTGGTGCAGCGGTCCGATATCGAGCTGATCCAGATCGATCCGGCGTTGCGCAAGGATGCGGGCGCACGACGCGCGGCCCTGGCGGCGGCCGATGTCGCGATCCTTTGCCTGCCTGATCAGGCGGCGAAAGAGGCGGTGGCTTTGGCCGAGGGGCTGGATGTGCGTTTCATCGACGCCTCGACCGCGCATCGGGTTCATCCCGATTGGGTCTTTGGCTTTGCCGAGCTCGCAGCGGATATGCGCGCGCGGATTGCCGGGGCGAAATATGTCTCGAACCCGGGCTGCTATTCGACAGGCGCGATCGCTTTGCTGGCGCCTTTGGTGACGGCCGGGCTGATTGGCAAGGACGAGGCTTTGTCGATCAATGCGGTCTCGGGTTATACCGGTGGCGGCAAAGAGCTGATCGGCGAATTTGAGGCGGGCGAGGCGCCTGATTTCTTCGTCTATGCGCTGACCCAGAAGCACAAGCATCTGCCCGAGATCTCGCGCTATACCGGGCTGTCCAGGCGGCCGGTCTTTGCGCCTTCGGTCGGGAATTTCGCCCAAGGCATGGCCGTGCAGGTGCCATTGCATCTCGATAATTCGCGCAATCTGAGCAATCTGCGCGATGCGCTGCAGGCCCATTACGCCGGACAGGCCTTCGTCAGTGTCGTCGATGCCGCGCCGCGGGTTGTGCCGACGGCGCTCAATGGCACCAACCAGCTTGAGATCTCGGTCCATGGCGACGAGGAAAACGGCTGCGCGGTTCTGGTTGCGGTGCTGGACAATCTTGGCAAGGGCGCATCGGGCGCGGCGGTGCAAAACCTCAACCTTATGCTGGGCGCTGAGGAAACGGCGGGGCTTTGACCCCCCTGTAGGTCGAATGCAAAAGGCGCGGGTGACCCCCGCGCCTTTTTCGTTTCGGTCCGCTATGGCTTTCAGTCGTCGGCTTTGATCTGGCGGGCCTCGCCGACCAGCATGATCGGGATGCCGTCATGGATCGGGAAGGCAAGACCTGCTGCGGTCGAGATCAGCTCTTGCCGGGTCGCATCATAGCGCAGCCCGGTATGGGTGACCGGGCAGACCAGAGCTTCGAGCATATGGCGGTCGAACTCGCGGGTCTGGCGCGGCGCGGTGGTGTCGGTCATTGGATGGTTTCCTCTTTGTCGCCGCTGAGAAGCGCGTAATCGAGCAGCCCGTCCAGCATCTGGCGCCGCTCGGTCAGATTGCGCGCCTCAAGGAGCGCCTGCTTTTCCTCGGGATGGAAGGGCAAGAGCATCGAGAGCGAATTGACCAGCATCTCGTCCTCGACGGTTTCGGCCGCGTCCCAATCGGTGGACAGCTCATGCGAATCCATGAAGCGGCGCAGCTTGCCCAGAAGGCCGGGACGGCTGAAGCCCGGATCGGTTTCGGGCTGAAGCCCACGGTCGAGCGGGTAATCGCTCCAATCCGCGTCGCCGATGAGGTAGGGCGTGAAGCCCGGCCGCACGCCGGTCAGGCGAAAGCGCGAGACCGCGCCGAGCGTGATCATGTAGCGCCCGTCATCGACCTCGGTGAAGGAAACGATCCGGGCCGCCGTGCCGACCTGCGCGAGATCTTCCAGCGCGCCTTCCTGCGGCTGGATCATCCCGATCAGGCGGTGCGAGGTCTTGAGCGCATCCTCGATCATCTGAAGATAGCGCGGCTCGTAGATCTGCAGGGGCAACCGGGCGCGCGGCATGACCACGGCACCCGGCAAGGGGAAGAGCGGAAGCGAATCCGGAAGATCGAAGCGGCGCAGCATCAGGAGAAGATCAGCGAGGACAGGCGTCGCCGGCCCTTTTGCGCCACAGGATCCGTCGGTTTCAGCGAATCGAAAATCGTGAAAAGCTGGGCTTTGGCGGCGCCGTCGTTCCATTCGCGATCGCGGCGGAAGGCGTCGAGAAGCTGGTCGATCGCCTCTTCGACCTGACCCGCCGCATGCAGCGCGGTCGCATAGTCGAACCGGGCCTGCTGATCGGCGGGATCGGCATCGACCTTGGCGCGAAGCTCGTCCAAGGGGCCCGCCTTTTCGGCCTGCTGCGCAAGTTGCAGCTGGGCGCGCGCGGCCTCGACCGGGGCGGCGGTGGCCGCAGCGGCGGGCACGGTGGCCAGCGTGTCGGCAGCCTCGGTCAGCTTGCCCTGCGCGAGCTGCGCGCGGATGAGCCCGCCCCAGGCCTGCGGGTTTTCCGGCTCTTCGCCAAGGATCGCGCTGAAGGTCTCGCCCGCATCTTCGGCGGCACCTTCCTCGAGCATGGTCTCCGCCGCTTCGAGCGCCGCGCCCAGACCGCCGTCATCGCCGCCCATCGCGACCAGCTTTTCCACGAATTGCTTGATCTGGCTGGGCGGGATCGCGCCTTGGAAGGCATCGACCGGCTGGCCTTGGAAGAAGGCATAGACCATCGGGATCGACTGCACGCGCAGCTGGCCCGCGATCATCTGGTTTTCGTCGACATTGACCTTGGCCATATGGACGCGGCCCTTGGCTTTGGCGACCTCAGCCTCAAGCTGGGGTCCAAGCGTCTTGCAGGGGCCGCACCACGGCGCCCAGAAATCGACGATCACCGGGCGCTCCATCGAGGCCTCGACGACATCCTGCATGAAGGTCGCTTCGGTGACATCCTTGATGAAATCGGCGGTGTTCGTCTGGTTCGCGGTCGTGTCGGACAGCAGCATGTTCAATTTCCCTGAAAGAATGGGTGTTGTCGCGAATATAGGTTCCCGAGGGGGCAAGCGCCAAGGGGACGAAAGCGAAGATGCGTCCGAAATGCCGGACAGGCTTAGAGATCGAAGCTCGCAAGTACCGGAACGTGGTCGCTCGGCTGCTCCCATCCGCGCACCGGACGCAGGATGCGGCTGCCGTGCGCGGCATTGGCGATGTCGGGCGTGGCCCAGATATGGTCGAGGCGGCGGCCCTTGTCAGCGGCATCCCAATCGGGCGAGCGGTAGCTCCACCACGAATAGAGCCGCCCCTCGGGGATATCCTTGCGCGTCACATCGTCCCAGTTGCCCGCATCCTGCGCCTGCGCAAGATGCTCGACCTCGATCGGCGTGTGGCTGACGATCTTCAACAGCGCCTTGTGGTTCCAGACATCGTCTTCACGCGGCGCGATGTTCAGATCGCCGACCATGATCGACTTTTGCGGGTTGTCGGCGTGGAAGACGTCGCGCATCTCGGTCAGGAAATCGAGCTTCTGGCCGAATTTCACATTCTGCTCGCGATCGGGAATATCGCCACCGGCGGGCACATAGAAATTGTGGATGGTGACGCCGTTTTCCAGCCGTGCGGCAACATGGCGGGCATGGCCAAGGCCGGCATAATCGCGGTCGCCCGCATCCTCGATCGGCAGTTTCGAGAGGATCGCGACGCCGTTATAGCCCTTCTGGCCGCGCGCCACGAGATGGGTGTAGCCAAGCGCGCGGAAGGCCTCCATCGGGATCTTGTCGACCGGGCTTTTGCACTCTTGCAGGCACAAAACATCCGGCGCCTCGTCTTGCAAAAGCCGTGCAACCAGCGCCTCGCGCAGACGGACCGAGTTGATGTTCCAGGTGGCGAGGGTGAACATGGGCACGCTCCTTTTGAGGTCGCGTGACCCTACCCCCTGCCCGGTCCGGTGTCGAGAAGGCCCAAACGCGCGGCGCGCGCGGATCGCCCCCCTTCACAGAACGGCCCGCCCCAAAAGAGAAGCCCCGGCACGAAGACCGGGGCAGTTTGAGAGACAGGGAGGGAGATGGCCATATCCCAGGCCACGGGGTCATTCGCTACGCATCACTATATGTTTCACAAAGCTAACACCGAGTGAGCGTCCCGGTTCCCCACTTCTTCACACGATTACGCGACCAACCGATAGCCACCGCTCTCGGTGACAAGAAGCCGGGCATTCGAGGGATCGGGCTCGATCTTCTGGCGAAGGCGATAGATGTGGGTTTCCAGCGTATGGGTGGTCACGCCGGCATTATAGCCCCAGACCTCATGCAACAGGACCTCGCGCGGGACCACGCCATCCGAGGCGCGATAGAGGAATTTGAGGATATTGGTCTCTTTCTCGGTCAGGCGGATCTTGCGGTCCTTCTGATCGACCAACATCTTCATGGCTGGTTTGAACGTATAAGGGCCAAGCTGGAAAATCGCATCCTCGGACTGCTCATGCGTGCGCAGCTGTGCGCGCAGACGGGCCAGCAAAACCGGGAATTTGAACGGCTTGGTGATATAGTCATTGGCACCCGAATCGAGACCCAGAATGGTATCCGCATCGGTGTCATGGCCGGTCAGCATGATGATCGGGCATTTCACGCCCTGCTTGCGCAGCCGCTTGCACAGCTCGCGCCCGTCGGTATCGGGCAGGCCGACATCGAGGATGATCAGATCGAAAATCGCGCCCTTGGTGCGCTCGACCGCGTCATGCCCGTTGCCGACTTCGAAAACGTCGAAATCTTCCGTCGCGACAAGCTGTTCGGCCAGCGCTTCGCGCAGGTCATCCTCGTCATCGACCAGAAGGATCTTTTTAAGTCCGGCCATACTTGCCTCCTTTGGCTTGTTGAGGGAAACCTGCAAACAGACCGGCAAAAGGTCCAGCGGCTGTCATGGTTTCTCACATGGAGTTGTCGGATAACGCCGATATGTTTCAAATTGTTTCACTTCCGCGAGCGTCATGAGCCTGATTCCCACACTTGCCGAAACCGTTTCGCGCGCCCGCTCTGATCTGCGCATGGGTTTGCCCATCGTTGTCGGAGGCTATCTGGCCGCCGCGGTCGAGACCTTGTCACCCGAGCGGCTGGCCAGCCTGCGCGCGCTTGGCCCCGCCACGCTCGCGATCACCGACTGGCGCGCCGCGACGCTGAAGGCGCGGGTCTATGACCGCGATCTGGCGCGGATCCGCGTCCCAGAGAGCGCCGATCACGCCTGGCTGCGCGCTGTGGCCGATCCGGCGGGCGATCTGATGACCCCAATGAAGGGCCCGCTGCAATCCGAGCGCGGCGGCGATGCCGCCCCCCATCGCGCGGCCATCGCTTTGGTGAAATCGGCGCAGTTGCTGCCCGCCGCGCTGATGATCCCGATCAGCGACCCGCCGCCCGGGCTGACCGCGCTCGCCCCCGATGCCGCGCTCGCGCAGCTCGCGACCGAAGCGACGATGGCCGATGTCGCCGCCGCGCGCCTGCCGCTGTCGCGCGCCGAGAATTCGAAACTGCACATCTTCCGTCCCGATGATGGCGCGGCCGAACATTACGCGGTCGAGATCGGCGACCCGCCCCGCGACCAGCCCGTGCTCGCCCGGCTGCATTCGGCTTGCTACACCGGCGACGTGCTCGGCAGCCTCAAATGCGACTGCGGCCCGCAGCTTCACGCGGCGCTGGAGGCGATGGGCCAGAATGGCTCGGGCGTGCTGCTTTACCTGAACCAAGAGGGGCGCGGCATCGGGCTGGCCAATAAGATGCGCGCTTATTCTCTGCAAAATCAGGGATTTGACACGGTCGAGGCCAACCACCGCCTCGGCTTTGAAGATGACGAGCGCGATTTCCGCATCGGCGCGGGCATCCTGCGCAAGATGGGCTTTGGCGCGGTCCGACTGATGACCAACAACCCGCGCAAGGTCGCCATGCTGGAAGGTCACGGCATCCAAGTCCCCGAGCGTGTGCCGCTGATCACGCCGACCAACCGTTTCAACGAAGGATATCTTGCTGTGAAGGCCGAAAAATCGGGGCATTTGCTGTGACGCCGGACGATCTGCTGCTGACCCCGCGCGGGCTGTTCTTCCAAGGCCGGACCCTGCCCTGCTCGGCAGGTCGCGGCGGTGTGCGCGCCGACAAGCGCGAGGGCGATGGCGCGACGCCGGTCGGGCATCACCGCATCGTCGGCATGCTCTACCGGCCCGACCGCATCACCCAACCCGCACCTTGGGCCCGCGCAATCCTGCCCGGCGATCTCTGGAGCGATGCCTCGGACGATCCGGCCTATAACAGCCATGTCCGCGCGCCCTACGCCCCGAGCCACGAGGCCTTGCGTCGCGCCGATCCGCTTTATGATCTGATCCTCTTGACCGATTGGAACTGGCCCAAGGCGCGCCCCGGTCGCGGTTCAGCGATCTTTCTGCATCAATGGCGTCGCCCCGGCGCGCCGACAGCGGGTTGCATCGCCATGTCGCGCGCCGATCTGCGCTGGCTGGCCGAGCGCGTGGCCCCCGGCGCGACGCTGATCGTCCCCGAGGGGATGCAGCGCTTCAGCACCGTCCAGCGCGCCCTCGCCTCTCAGGTATAAGAGCGCGCCCCGAAAATCGCCGAGCCGACCCGGACATGGGTCGCGCCCGCGGCGATCGCCGCCTCGAAATCCGAGGACATGCCCATCGAGAGCCCGGCCAGCCCGTTGCGCGCGGCGATCCCGGCCAGAGCGGTAAAATGCGGCGCGGGGTCCTGATCCTCGGGCGGGATGCACATCAGCCCCGTCAACGGCAGATCAAGCGCCCGGCACGAGGCGATGAAGGCGTCGGCATCCTCGGGCAGAATCCCCGCCTTTTGCGGCTCTGACCCGGTATTGACCTGCACGAACAGCTGCGGACAGGCGCCACGCGCCTGCACCTGACGCGCCAGCTTTTCTGCCAGCCCGGCACGGTCAATCGTATGAATTGCATCGAAAATTTCAAGCGCCTGCTTGAGCTTGTTGGTCTGCAAGGGCCCGATCATATGGACCTCGACCCCGGGGAAGGTCGCGCGCCAGCCCGGCCATTTGCCAGCAGCCTCTTGCACATAATTTTCGCCAAAAACCTTTTGGCCGGCCTCCAGAATCGCCTCGACCCGCGCGGCGGGCTGGACCTTGCTGACCGCGATCAGCGTGACGCTGCCCGGCACCCGGCCTGCGGCGGTCTCTGCCGCGGCGATGCGATCCTTGATCTCTGTCAGCCCCATGATCTTCCAGCCCTTCTTCGTTTCCGGGCCAAGATAACTCCGGGCCCGAAAATGAAAAGAGCGGGCACGAGGCCCGCTCTTTCATTCCGAATTCTGATTAGATCAGAATTTGAACTTGATGCCGAGGTCGGCAACGGTGTCTTGCAGGTAGTCGGTGTCGATGATGCCACCAGCCAGGGTTGCGCCGCCGCCCAGATCGTAGTCAGCGCCGATGCCGTAGGAGTTGTACTTCTCGTTCGAGAGGCCAACAACATCGGTGGTGAACTTGTCTTGACGCCAGAAGGCTTTCACGAGCAGAGCGTCAGCCTGGTAGGCACCCGACAGACCGATCGTGCTTTTGAAGTTGTAGTCGCCGGTCACGTTGGCGCCAGCAGCGTTGGTGATCGGGTTCTTGCCGGTGATCGCTGCGAAAGCGTCGACAGCCGAACGGTCTTTGTAGTGTGCGTACACACCTTTAACCGAGAACTGGTCGAATTTGCCTTCGGCACCGAGGACGATTTCTTTCGCATCGCCGTGCTTGCCGAAGCCGAGGCCGACATTGTAGTTGTCAACTTCGTATTTCGCTGCGAGCGAGTAGGCGACTTTGTTCGACAGAGCGTCTTCGTCTTCGGTGTTGTCACCGAAGGTCACCGAACCCCACGAGCGGTCCGAACCATCGGTTGCCGACGCGTAGAAGGTGAAGCCGTTGATGCCGTATTCGTACAGAACAGCCGGGCCTTGGCCGAGGTTGTTGCCGTCAGCGGTCAGGTAGCTGATTTCTTCCGAGTCGAAAGCAACTGCGCCATCGGTGTAGCCGACTTCATAGAGGTCGCCGATTGCAGCTTCCGAAGCCGAAACAACGTCACCCATCGACAGCTTGCCATAGGTGCCCGAGATCCAGATCTGACCAGCCGAACCGCGAGCGGCCGAACGGTAGGGATCTGCTTTGTAGTTTTCTTGGTCAACGCGGAATTTGGCGCCGAACGACAGGCCAGCATCCGACTCACCGGTCAGGGTGAACAGGACGCGAGCGCGGCTGGCGAACTGGACGTCGTTACCGTCGTAGATCATACCCATGCGGCCGTCACCCGAGACAGCGACTTCAGCCGAAGCGAAGCCAGCCGACAGGACCAGGGCGCTGGTAGCGAAAAGAACCTTTTTCATGGTTTTCCCTCTTATCTCTCTCATGTGCCCCATCCAGTTGTCCCGGATTGGGGTATGAACCGTATGTCGCTTGTCTCCCCCCGGTTTGCAACGGAAACGGGGAATGGGAAAATGTTTAAGGGTATTTGTGATGCACAAGGGCCACACCCCGTTGCAACGCCCCCATTCCGCCCTCTGCGCTCGCTTTATGCCCGCTCTGTCGGCGGGAATTGTCGCTCTCGTGGGCGCGTTGGGATAAGGGGCTCCGGTGATCCCTTGTCGCAATGGCACAAATTGCGCTATGGCTCGCACGAGAACGTTCCGGGGGACATTCACATGACCATTCGCGCCGCACGGCTGACCGCAACCCTGATGATGATCGCAGGGCTGACCGCCTGTGGCGGCGGCTTGGGCTCGAGCCCGGCCAGCTCTGGCTTCGGTTCTGGCGGCGGAGGCGCGCGCCAGCAGGCCGCCGCGCAGCCAAGGCAAGAATCAACCATCTGGGATCTGTTCGCGAACCGGCAGAATCCGAACAATGCGGTCGCCGTGAACCGCTATCTGTGGAACGCCAGCCTTGAAGTGCTGAACTTCCTGCCGATCCAGTCGGTCGATCCTTTCACCGGCATGATCGTGACGGGCTACGGCACGCCTCCGGGTGGTGGCCGGTCTTACCGCGCCTCGATCAAGGTCTCGGACCCGGCGCTGGATGCCCGCTCGCTCAAGGTGTCGCTGCAAGGCCCGAACGGCAGCGCAGTCGCGCCCGAAACCGTGCGCCAGGTCGAAGACGCCATTCTGACCCGCGCGCGTCAGCTGCGCGTGCGCGACGGCGGCCTTTAAGCCTTTCTTCTCTCAAGTGAGCCAAGCGCCCCGTCCGGGGGCGCTGGACCTCGCCTTGCGTCATGTATAAACCCTGCGGGCAAATCTGATGCCCGGAGGCTCACATGTCCTACGATCCCGCGAAAAGCGAAACGCGCTGGCAGGCTGCATGGGAAGCCTCCGAAGCCTTCCTCGCCACCCGCGACGACCGCCCGAAATATTACGTCCTCGAGATGTTCCCCTACCCTTCGGGCCGCATCCATATGGGGCATGTCCGCAACTATACGATGGGCGACGTGGTCGCGCGCTATAAGCGGGCGCAGGGCTTTTCCGTGCTGCATCCGATGGGCTGGGACGCCTTCGGGATGCCCGCTGAAAACGCCGCAATGGAGCAGGGCGGCCATCCGCGCACCTGGACCTATAACAACATCGCCACGATGCGCGAGCAGCTCAAACCGCTCGGTCTCTCGATCGACTGGAGCCGCGAATTCGCGACCTGCGACGATGATTATGTCGGCCAGCAGCAGTCGATGTTCCTCGACTTCCTCGATGCCGGGCTGATTTACCGCAAGAATGCCGTTGTGAACTGGGACCCGGTCGATATGACCGTGCTCGCCAATGAGCAGGTCGAGAACGGGCGCGGCTGGCGCTCGGGCGCGCTGGTCGAGCGGCGCGAGCTCACGCAATGGTTCTTCCGGATTTCGGATTACTCGGACGAACTCCTGACCGCTTTGGACGATCTCAACGGCTGGCCGGAGAAGGTCCGGCTGATGCAGCAAAACTGGATCGGCCGCTCGCGCGGGCTGCAATTCTCGTTCGAGACCGCCAATGCGCCCGAAGGATTCGACAAGATCGAGGTCTATACGACCCGCCCCGACACGCTGCGCGGCGCAAGCTTTGTCGCGATTTCGGCTGACCATCCTTTGGCGAAAGCCATCGAGGCCGGGAACCCCGAAGCCGCCGCTTTCGCCGCCGAGGCCCGCCAGATCGGCACGACCGAGGAAGAGCTGGAAAAGGCGCCGAAAGTCGGCTTCGACACCGGCATCCGTGTGCGCCATCCCCTTGATCCGACGTGGGAACTTCCGGTCTGGATCGCGAATTTCGTGCTGATGGATTACGGCACCGGCGCGATCTTCGGCTCGCCCGCCCATGACGAGCGCGACCATGAATTCGCGACGAAATACGGCCTCGAGATTCGCGCGACCTTCGGCGAAAAAGGCATGGATCAGGCCCAGGCGGATGCGCTGGTTGCCAGCGCGCCCTACGTTCCGACCAAGACCGAGGTCGTGACCTATGTCCGTGGCTTTGCCGGCGAGACCGATCAGACCGGCGAGGCCGCCGTTGCCGCCGCCATCGACTTTGCCGAAACCGCGGGCTTTGGTCAGGGCGTCACGAAATACCGTCTGCGCGACTGGGGGATTTCCCGCCAGCGCTATTGGGGCTGCCCGATTCCGGTCGTCCATTGCGACGCCTGCGGCACGGTCCCCGAGAAGAAAGAGAATCTGCCGATTCTTCTGCCGCAGGATGTGACCTTCGACGTGCCGGGCAACCCGCTTGACCGTCACCCGACCTGGCGCAACACCACCTGCCCGAATTGCGGCAAACCGGCGCGGCGCGAGACCGATACGATGGACACCTTTGTCGATTCGTCCTGGTATTACGCCCGTTTCACCGCGCCCCATGCCGCGACGCCGACCGTGCGCGAGGATGCCGATTACTGGATGAACGTCGACCAGTATATCGGCGGGATCGAACATGCGATTCTCCACCTGCTCTATTCGCGCTTCTTTGCCCGCGCGATGGTCAAAACCAACCACCTGCCCGAGAAATCGCGCGAGCCTTTCAACGCGCTCTTCACGCAAGGCATGGTCACGCATGAGATCTACCTGACCCGCGACGAGCGCGGCCGCGCGGTCTATCACCTCCCCGAGGATGTGACCGACGGCAAGCTGGCCGATGGCACGGTGGTCGAGATTATCCCCTCGGCCAAAATGTCGAAATCGAAGAAGAACGTCGTCGATCCGGTCAATATCGTCGAGAATTTCGGCGCCGATACCGCGCGTTGGTTCATGCTGTCCGACAGCCCGCCCGAGCGTGACGTGGAATGGACCGCCTCGGGGGCCGAGGCCTCGAACCGCTTCCTCTCGCGCGTCTGGCGTCTGGCCGATGCGATTCCCGAGGGCGACGAGGATCTCGATCTGACCCGCGCCACCCATCGCGCGATCGACGAGATCACCCGCTCGATCGACAGCTTCGCCTTCAACAAGGCCGTGGCCAAGGTCTATGAGCTGGCCAATGCGATCGGCAAATCGACCGGCGGCGGCGATTCGCGGCGTGCGGCTTTGCGGATTCTCGCGCAGTTGATGGCGCCGATGGTCCCGCATCTGGCCGAAGATCTCTGGGCGAAAGCCGGGGGCGCGGGCATGGTCGTGGACGCGGCCTGGCCGAAAGCCGATCCGGCGCTGCTGGTTGACGACAATCTCGTGCTGCCGATCCAGATCAACGGCAAGCGTCGCGCGGAAATCTCGGTTCCCAAGGATATGTCCAAGGAAGAGATCGAGGCCCTTGTCCTGCAGGACGAAACCGTGCAGCGTTTCCTGGAAGGGTCGGCTCCGAAGAAGCTGATCGTGGTTCCGGGGCGTATCGTCAATGTCGTGGTCTAGACGGACTTTCCTTCGCGCTGGCCTTTTGGCCGGCGTCAGCGGCCTTGCCGCCTGTGGCTTCACCCCGGTCTATGCACCGGGTGGAGCCGGCACGAAAATGTTTGGCAAGGTCCGTTCGGCCGATCCGAAAACGATGGATGATTTCGCCTTTGTCCGGCGCGTCACCGAGCGGCTCGGCCCGGCGCAGGATGCGACCTATGATCTTGATTACAAACTGCTGATCGCGGTCGTGCCGCAGGCGATCACGCCAAACGAGATCACGACGCGCTATGCGCTGAACGGCTCGGCAGAGTTCACCTTGCGCGACTCGGCAACCGGCAAGATCGTGACCCGGGGGCAAGTGAACAACTTCACCTCCTATTCGACCACCGGCACGACCATCGCCACCATGGCCGCCGAACAGGACGCCCATGACCGGCTCGCCTTCATGCTGGCCGATCAGGTGGTGACGCGGATCTACGGGGTCGCCTCGCTGTGACAACGGTCCTGTGAATCTCAAAGGCGCCGAGATCGCCCGCTATCTGGCGCGCCCCGATCCGACCCGGCCCGCGCTGCTGATCTATGGACAAGACGCCATGCGTGTCGCGCTGAAACGCGCCGAGGCGGTAGCCGCGCTGACCGGGCCCGGCGCCGAAGAGGAAATGCGGCTGACCCGGTTCGGCGGCGCCGAGCTGCGCAAGGATCCAGCGGCACTGCTTGATGCCGTCAAGGCGGTCGGCTTCTTTCCTGGGCCGCGCGTCGTCTTGCTCGATGACACACCCGATGCGAGCGCCCCCGCGATTGCCGCGGCGATTGCCGAATGGAAGACCGGCGATGCCGTCATCGTCGTGGTCGGTGGGGCGCTGGCCAAAAGCTCGGCGCTGCGCAAGCTCTTCGAGGCCCATCCCGCCGCCGTCGCCGCGCCGATCTATGACGATCCGCCGGGCGAAGAGGAGATCACCCGCTGGCTGCGCGACGCCGGTCTGCCCGAAGTGCCGCGCGATGCGATGAAGGATATGGTGGCGCTGTCGCGCGCGCTCGATCCCGGTGACTTCCGCCAAACCGTCGAGAAGCTCGGGCTTTACAAATATGGTGATGCCACGCCACTGACCCCGGCGGAAATCGCGGCGCTCGCCCCCGCCACCATCGACGCCGAGCTTGACGAGCTGATCGCCGCGGTCGCCGAAGGCCGCAGCGCGGATTTCGGCGGGCTGATGCGCCGGATCGAGGCGCAGGGCATGGCGCCGGTCACGATCTGCATCGCGGCGCTGCGCCATTTCCGCGCCTTGCATCAGGCGGCCTCGGACCCGGATGGGCCGGTGCAGGGGCTGGCGCGGCTGAAGCCTCCGGTCTTCGGGCCACGCCGCGACCGCATGGCGCGGCAGTTGCAGGGCTGGGGGATGCGCGCCCTGGAAGATGCGATTCACCATTTGATCGACACCGATCTGACCCTGCGCTCTTCGAGCCGCGCGCCGCTGATGGCGCTGACCGAACGCGCGCTCATTCGCCTGACGATGATGCCCCGGGGCCGCCGGTGAGCCTTGACGCGGTGGTGATCGGCGCAGGGCCTGCCGGGCTGATGGCGGCTGATGTTCTGTCGGCGACGGGGCGGCGGGTCGTGGTTGCCGAAGCCATGCCGACGCCCGCGCGCAAGTTCCTGATGGCGGGAAAATCCGGGCTCAATCTGACCAAGGACGAGAACGAGGCCGATTTTCTAAGCCGTTTCTCGGGCAGTCTCTTTGCTGAAGCGGGATCGCCGGCGGCGCGCTCGCATGGATATTTGGGCATGAAAGACTTCGGTCCGCAGGAGGTCATCGCCTTTGCCCGGGCTTTGGACATTGCGGTGTTTACCGGCTCGACCGGGCGGGTCTTTCCGCTTGGCATGAAGGGCTCGCCGCTGTTGCGGGCCTGGTTGGCGCGGTTGCAGGCGCAAGGCGCGGAGTTGCGGACGCGCTGGCGCTGGCGGGGGTTTGAGGGCGCGGATCTGGTTTTCGAGACGCCGGAGGGGCCGCAAGTGCTGCGCCCAAAGGTCACGGTATTGGCGCTTGGCGGCGCGAGCTGGCCGCGGCTGGGATCGGATGCGGCCTGGCTTCCGTCCTTGACTGCCGCAGGGGTTGGCGTCGCGCCATTTCGCCCCGCGAATATGGGATTTGCGGTCGCGTGGTCGGCACCGATGGCGGCGCATTTCGGTCAGGCGGTCAAGGGTGTTGCCATCCATGCGGGCGCGGCGATCTCGCGTGGGGAATGGGTGATTTCGCGCGAGGGAATCGAGGGCGGCGGCATTTATGAGATCGCGGCGCAGATCCGCGACGGCGCGTCTGCCTTTGTCGATCTGGCCCCGGATCTGGCCGAGGCCGAGCTTGCCGCGCGATTCGCCAAGGCGCCCGCGAAGCTTTCGCTGGGGAATCGGTTGCGCCGCGTGCTGGGCGATCCGGTCAAGGCGGCGCTTTTGCTGGAATGGGGTCGCCCGCTGCCTGCCGAACCGATTGCGCTGGCACGGTCGGCCAAGGCCCTGCCGCTTCGCCACGATGGTGCGGCGGGAATCGCGCGGGCGATCTCGGTTGCTGGGGGCATCACCGCCGAAGCGCTGACGCCAGAGTTAGAACTCCTGGCCCGGCCCGGCGTTTTCGCGGCGGGGGAGATGCTCGATTGGGAGGCGCCGACCGGGGGCTATTTGCTCACCGGCTGTCTTGCCAGCGGCCGACGCGCCGGATTGGGCGCCTTGGCCTATCTGGAGCGGGCGGCGTCGTAAGCCGGACGCGCCCGCATTCGGTCGAGATAATCCGTCAGCCGATGCTCAATGATCGGGAATTTCGCGGCCAGAGCCCAAGTCAGGCAATGGGTCAGGATGAAATCCGGCAAGGTCATGCGGTCGCCCATCAGGAAATCGCCCTCGGCCATGCGATTGGCGAGGGTTTTCTGGCTGCGCTCGAATTCCCAGCGCAGGGTGTTCTTGATCGCGGCCAGCCGCAGATCTTCGGGCAAAATGAAACTGTGGCGCGCCGCCAGCCACAGCGCGGCGTCGAACTCATCGAGCAGAAATTGCGTCCGGCTGTCCTGACGCGCGCGCGGCAAGGACCCCGGCAGATGGCATAGCGCGCCGTGGCGATCGCCAAGAAAGGTCAGGATCGCGGTCGAATCGCTGATCGGGGTGCCATCGACGATGAGGATCGGTCCCCTGCCCGCCGGATTGAGCGTCGCCACGCCTTCGGATTGCGGGCTTTCCGCGACATGCTCATAGGGCACGCCCAGCTCTTCGAGCATCCAGATCACCCGAAAAGCGCGACTTTGAACCGTTCCGATGACCTGATACACGGCGGCTCTCCTTCAGCTTACCGCCATATTACTCCCTCGGATGATCCGCGACAACGCGGCGCAGCCATGCGTGGGGCGCATAGCAAACCGCGAGCCATGCGCTCGGCAAAGCGGGACATATTGACGCAACCGCGGCGGCGCTTCACCTTGGCGAAATTCGCATTCCCGGAGATTTTCGTTGTCCGCACCCCCCAAAAGCGCATCCCTATTCACGCCGATCCTGATTGGCGGGTCGATTATTCTCCTGATCAACTTTTCGCTGCGCGCGAGCTTTGGGGTCTTTCAGATCCCGGTCGCGCAGGAATTCGGCTGGCCGCGCACCGATTTCTCGCTGGCGATCGCCATTCAGAACCTCGCCTGGGGCATCGGTCAGCCGATCTTTGGCGCTCTGGCCGAGAAATGGGGCGACAAATTCGCGATCGTTCTGGGCACATTCCTCTATGCGCTCGGTCTGGTCTTCAGCGCCTATGCGACCACGCCCGAGGCGATGCAGCTTTGGGAAATCGCGGTCGGCTTTGGCATCGCGGGCACGGGCTTTGGCGTGATTCTGGCCATCGTCGGACGCGCGGCCAGCGATGAGAACCGCAGTCTCGCGCTGGGGATCGCCACGGCGGCGGGCTCGGCGGGGCAGGTCTTTGGCGCACCTCTGGCCGAGATCTTGCTGGCTTACATGAGCTGGCAAAGCGTCTTCCTGATCTTCGCGGCGCTGGTGATGACCATCCTGCTCTTCCTGCCGCTGCTGGGCAAAGGCAAACCCGCCAGCCGCCAGGAGTTGCACGAAAGCCTTGGCACCGTGCTGGGCCGCGCCTTCCGTGACCCGTCTTACCTGATGATTTTCGCGGGCTTTTTCTCTTGCGGCTATCAGTTGGCCTTCATCACCGCGCATTTCCCGGCCATGGTCGCCGAGAGCTGCGGGCCGATTGCGCCGGGCGGATTGCTCGCCTCGATCGGCATCACCACGACCTCGGCGCTTGGCGCGATTGCGATCTCGGTCATCGGTCTGGCCAATATCGGCGGCGCGATCTTCGCGGGCTGGCTCGGCAAGCGCTATATGAAGAAATACCTGCTCGCCGGCGTCTATACCTTGCGCACCATCGCCTCGGCGGCCTTCATCCTGATGCCGATCACCCCGACCAGCGTCCTGATCTTCTCGCTGGTCATGGGCGCCTTGTGGCTGGCGACGGTGCCGCTGACCTCGGGGCTCGTCGCCTATATCTACGGGCTGCGCTATATGGGCACGCTTTATGGGTTCGTCTTCCTGTCGCACCAGCTCGGCTCGTTCCTCGGCGTCTGGCTGGGCGGCAAGCTTTACGACATCTACGGCAATTACACGCTGGTCTGGTGGGTCGGCGTCGGCATCGGGGCCTTCTCGGCGCTGATCCATCTGCCGATCCGGGAAAAGCCGCTTGCGTCACTCGGTGATGCGCCTATGACGGCAAAAGCTGCGGCCTAAGCCGAGCCGTACAAACCGCGACGGGCGGCCCGCCGCAAACGGGCCGCTTCAGCCACAAGCGCAGGCAAGCAGGAGCCGTCAGGATGGAGCGCGAGACGATCTTTCCCGATGCAGCCTCTCTCCCTGCAGGCCCCGGCACCTCGGTCGAGAAACGGGTCGCTGTGCTGATGGCGGTCCGCAACGGGATGCCGCATTTGCCCGCGCAAATCGCCAGCATCCAGACGCAGGATCACGCGAATTGGTGCCTTCTGGCCAGCGATGACGCATCAGAGGACGGCTCGCAGGACTGCCTCACCACCGCCGCCGCCGCTGATCCGACCCGAATCGCGCTTATGACAGGGCCGGGTCGCGGCTATGGCGAGAATTTCCGAGCGTTGATCCTCAATGCGCCCGAGGCCGATGTCGCTACGCTCGCCGATCAGGACGACATCTGGCTGCCCGAGCGGCTGTCGCGCGGCATCGCTCGCCTAGAGGCCGATGGCGAGGCCCCCGCGATCCTGCTCGCGCGTCGCGATCTCGTTGACGAAGACCTCGGCAACCGCCGCCCCGAGATCCCGCTGTTCACCACGCCCGACTTTCGCAATGCGCTGTTTGAAAGCGTGACGCCGGGCAATGCCATGCTGATCAACCGCGCCGCTTTTGCCCTGATCCGCGAGGCGATGCACCGCGCGGGGCCGGTCGGTAGCCACGATTGGTTCATCTATCAGATCGCCTCTGGCGCAGGCATCCGCATCCTCACGGACGACCGCGCGACGATCCTTTATCGCCAGCATGGCGGCAATGCGGTCGGTGCGATCGGCGGGCTCGGGCAGCTTTTGCGCCGCATCCGCCGCTTTTCCGACCGTACCTATCTCGAGGCCCTGACCGAAAGCTGGGCAGGGCTTGCGCGGGTCGCGGATCTGCTGACGCCCGAAAACCGCGCGCTGCTGCATCAGGCGCAAAGCCTGCCCACGCTTGGCAAAAGCGCGCGCGCCCGGGCTTTCGATCAGGCAGGCTTTCACCGCGTCCGCCGCGCCGATCATCTGCTTTTGCGCCATGTTTTGCTGCGCAGGCTCTCTGCCTAGCCCGTGACGCAAGGCTGGATTGCGACCGGCTCGGGTTGAACTTTCCGCCTCGGTAAGCCAGCCTCGCCCCGCGATGCTCCCGGAGGAAATATGCGCTGGATCATGTCCGCAGGCATTCTGAGCCTGACGCTCGGCTATACGTTAAGCCAGTTCTACCGCGCCTTTTTGGCGGTTCTGTCGCCGACGCTTCATGCGGAACTCGGCGCGGGCCCGGCCGATCTCGCGCTGTCGTCGGGGCTTTGGTATTTCGCCTTCGCGGCGGCGCAGCTTCCGGTCGGCTGGGCGCTTGACCGTTTCGGCCCGGGCCGGACGGTGGCGGCGCTGCTCGCCTTTGGCGGCGCGGGCGGAGCTGCGGTCTTTGCCATGGCCCAACAGCCCTGGCATCTGCATGTGGCGATGACGCTTCTGGGCATCGGCTGCGCGCCGGTGATGATGGGCAGTTTCTACATCTTCGCCCGCACTCTGCCCGCCTCGGCCATGAGCGCGGCGGGCGGTGCCGTCGTTGGCATCGGCTCGCTTGGCAATATGCTGGGCGCGGCGCCGCTCGTCTGGGTGATCGGAGAGATCGGCTGGCGCCCGACGCTTTGGGCGCTGGCGGTGATCACGCTCGCGGTCTCGGCGACGATTGCGAGCTTTGTCAGCGATCCGCCGAAACCGGCAGAGGACCAGCCCAAGGCCTCGCTGCGCGGGCTGTTACAGGTGCGCGAACTGCGCTTCATCCTGCCGCTTCTCGGCGTCACCTATGCCGCCTCGGCCTGTATCCGCGGGCTCTGGGCCGGGCCCTATCTGACCGAGGTCTTCGGCGCGAGCGACCAGCTGATCGGCTGGGTCACGCTTGGCATGGGGATCGCGATGGTCACGGCCAATCTCTCGGTCGGGCGCGTGGTCCAGCTGGTCGGGTCGGACAAGAAGCTCTCAATCGCGAACACGCTGCTGCTTTGTCTCGTGCTGGCGCTGCTGTGGCTTTTCCCCGGCACCAGCCTTGCCCTGTCGTCGGTGCTGCTGGTGATGGTCTGTATCTCGGACAGCTCTTATTCGCTGATCATGTCGCATGGTCGCGCCTTCATGCCACAACATCTTGTTGGCCGCGGTATTACCTTCCTCAACATGGTGTCGATCGCCGGGGTCGGGATCATGCAATTCCTGTCGCGCCCGGTCTATCTGGCGAGCTCGGCCTCGCATCCGCCCGCCGCGGCCTATAGCTATATTTTCCTGTTCTTCCTGATCCCGCTCGTGATCGGGCTGGGCTTCTATCTTTTCAGCGCCGAGGACCGCCATGACTGATCCATCTTCCATCGACGTCGTCGCGCCCAATCTCAAGAAGCGGCTGTCGGGCGTGACCTCGACCGTGGTGCGGCTGGTGCCGGTGCAAAAGCGCATGATCGGCATTGTCACCACCGGCCCCGGCCTGCCGCCCGAACTGCCGCATATCCCGCTGAGCCGCGCCGCCACCCTGCCCCGCGACCGCTGGCGCGTCTGGCATGCGCGCCGCAATACCGAGATGGCTTTGGGTCTGATCTATCGCCGCATTCTGGGGCGCAAATACAAACTCTTGTTTACGTCAGCGGCGCAAAGACAACATACAGGGTTCACGCGCTGGCTGATCCGTCAGCAGGACGCCCTGATCGCGACCTCGCCTCAGGCCGCGAGCTATCTGGAGCGCCCCGCCAAGGTCATCCTGCACGGCGTCGATACAGAGATCTTTCACCCGACCACCGACAAGACCGCCCTGCGCCGCGAGCTTGGCCTTGATCCCGAGGCGGTGCTGATCGGCTGCTTTGGCCGGGTGCGCGCGCAAAAGGGCGTCGATCTGCTGGTCGAGGCGGCACTGCGGCTGTTTCCCACCCGGCCCAAAGCGCAACTGATCTTCACCGGACGCATCACCGCCGACAACCGCGCCTTTACCGACCAGCTTCTGAACCGCATCGCCGATGCCGGGCTGATCGACCGCATCCGCTTTCTGGGCGAGCTGCCCTGGGCCGAGGTGGTGCGCCATTATCAGGCGCTCGACCTCTTCGCCGCCCCCGCCCGGTGGGAGGGCTTTGGCCTGACGCCCTTGGAGGCGATGGCCTGTGGCGTGCCGGTCGTCGCTGCCCGCGTCGGTGCCTATGAGACACTGATCCGCGACGGCGTCACCGGCTCGCTCGTGGCCAAGGATGATGCCGATGCACTGACTGCGGCGGTCGAACGCTGGCTCGACGATGACGCGGGCCGCGCTGAGGCGGGCCGCACCGCCCGCGAGCATGTCTTCAGCAACCACTCGATCGAAGAGGAAGCGCGCAGCATCGTCGAGGTCTATCGCGGCCTTTTGGCATGAACCGGCTGCGCTTTCTCTGGGCGCGAACCCTGCGCGATGAGGCTGCGCTGCAAAGCCTCTCGGTCCCGCAAGCGGCGCTTCTCGAGGCGATGGCGGGCAAAAACATCGCGCTGATCGGCAATGCCCGCGCCTTGGCCGAAGGTCAGGCCGGGGCCGAGATCGACCGCGCCGATCTGGTCATCCGCATCAACCGCGCGCCGATGCCCTCGGCGCAAAGCCACGGGGCGCGCACCGATTGGCTGGCCTTGGCCACCCGTCTGGGCGAGGCGGACCGCGCCCGGATCAGCCCAAGCCGCATCCTCTGGATGTCGCCCAAGCGCAAACGGCTGGATTATCAGACCACGACCAGCCCCGGTTTCTATCTCCACCCCCTGCCCGATTATCAGGCGCTCAAAGACCGGATCGGCGCGCCGCCGACCACCGGCGCGATGATGATCGACCTGATCCAGCGCTCAGACATGGCGCGGCTTGATCTATACGGTTTCGATTTCTTCGCCTCGCTGTCGCTGTCGGGCAGTCGTACTGCCGCGCAGGTTCCGCATGACTTTTCCGGCGAGGCCGCTTGGGTCGATCAGCTCATTCGGGCAGATCGCCGGATTTTCCGGCATTAACGCCAAATATCGCCGAAGTATCGGGCAATTTGCCGAAAACTCGCTTCCCCTTCAGCGCGATCGGTCCTATATCGCAGCGTCCTTTAGTGAAGGAGACCCTGAATGGGCTACAAGGTCGTTGTCGCCGGCGCCACGGGGAACGTGGGTCGTGAAATGCTGAACATTCTGGCTGAACGCCAGTTTCCTGCTGATGAGGTGATCGCTCTGGCTTCGCGCCGGAGCATTGGCACTGAGGTCAGCTATGGCGACAAGACTCTGAAGACTAAGGACATCGAAGGGTTCGACTTCACCGGCTATGACATCGCGCTGTTCGCGATCGGCTCGGAAGCGACCAAGCAATATGCGCCGATCGCGGCGAGCCAAGGCTGCGTCGTCATCGATAACTCGTCGCTCTATCGCTATGACCCGCAAATCCCGCTGATCGTGCCGGAAGTGAACCCGGATGCGATCGAGGATTATCGCAACAAGATGATCATCGCGAACCCGAACTGCTCGACCGCGCAGATGGTCGTCGCGCTGAAGCCGCTGCATGACCGCGCGCGCATCAAACGCGTCGTCGTCTCGACCTATCAGTCGGTTTCCGGCGCGGGCAAAGAGGGCATCGACGAGCTGTGGGACCAGACCAAGGGCATGTATGTCCCGGGGCAAGAGGTCGCGCCGAAGAAATTCCAAAAGCAGATCGCCTTCAACGTGATCCCGCAGATCGACGTCTTCCTCGACAGTGGCGACACCAAGGAAGAGTGGAAAATGGTGGCCGAGACCAAGAAAATTCTCGACCCCTCGATCAAGGTCACCGCGACCTGCGTGCGCGTGCCGGTCTTTGTTGGCCATTCGGAAGCGATCAACATCGAGACCGAAGACTTCCTCGACGAAGACGAAGCCCGCGACATCCTGCGCGAATCCCCCGGCCTTCTGGTCGTCGATAAGCGCGAGCCGGGCGGCTATGTCACCCCGGTCGAATGCGTCGGCGATTTCGCCACCTTCGTCAGCCGCATCCGTCAGGACGTGACCGTTGAAAACGGTCTGAACCTGTGGTGCGTCTCGGACAACCTGCGCAAAGGTGCCGCGCTGAACGCGGTCCAGATCGCCGAGCTTCTCGGCAATCGGGTCCTCAAGAAGGGCTGACCAAAGCGTGATCGGTTTGACAGGGGGCGCCTTCGGGCGCCCTCTTGCTTTTGCACAAATGCTCGCCGACCTTGCGGTTGTTTGACAATCCAAGGGTTTCCCATGCATCGCTTTCTGCTGACGACCGCGCTCTCGCTGGCCGCCGCCCCGGTTTTCGCCGATCAGATCGAAACCAAGGCGCCGATCAGCCATGTCACGATCTATCCCAGCGGGGCGAGCGTCACCCGCAATGTCGCGATCTCGGCCGCCGCGGGCAGCCATGAGCTGGTGATCACCGGCCTGCCGACCGAGCTTGATCCGGCCAGCCTGCGCATTGACGCCCAAGGCGCCACGGTCGGCGCGGTCTCGCTGCAAGAGGACCGTGCCCTGCCCGCCTCACGCGAGAAATCGCAAGAAGTGCTGGACGCCGAGGCCGAGGTCCGCCGCCTTGAAACCGCGCTGGACGAGCGGGACGCGAAAGTGGCCGAGATCCGGGCCAAGGCGCAGGCCGCCCAAGATGTGATCACATTCCTGCTGAAAATGGCCGAATCCAAGGATCTCGCCGCGACCGATCTCAACGCGCTGACCGATACGGTTGGCAATCAGATCCTCAAGGCACGCCAGCTTGTGATCACAGCCGAAACCGAGGCGCGTCAGGCCGATCAGGGCCGCAGCGATGATGTCGATGCTTTGCAAGACGCGCGCGCGCGCCTTGAGGCCCTGCGCAGCCCCGAAAGCGATCACAAGACGCTTGTGATCACGGTCGAGACCGGCGCGGCGCCTGCCCAGCTCGAAATCACCGGCTTCACCTCTTATGCGAATTGGTCCCCGGTCTATGACCTGCGTCTGGATCGCGCCGCGAAAAAGCTGACCCTCGATCGCGGCTTTCTGGTCTCGCAGAACACCGGCGAGGATTGGAGCAACGCCAAGCTGACCTTCTCGACCGCGCGGCCCTCGGATCAATCAGCGCCAAGCGAGCTTTACCCGTGGATGCCGCGGATCGAAAAAGAGCCGCCTCCGGCCCCCGCTCCGGTCGCCCCGGCCAGCCCGATGGCCGACGCGGATGAGGCGGCGATGTCGAATCGGGTCGCTGCGGTCGCCGAGGTCGAACATATGGCAGGCGGCGCCGAGATCCGTCAGCTTGGCGCGACGGTGGTCTATGATTACCCGACCCCGGTCACCATCCGCGACGGCGTCGATGCGCTGCGCCTGACGCTCGACAGCCGCGAGCTGACCCCGGACATCCGCGCCGAGGCGGTGCCGAGCCGTGACAGCTCAGCCTATCTGGTCGCGGAAACCAAGAACACGCTCGACGAGGTCATTCTGCCCGGCGAGGCGACGCTTTACGCCGATGGCCCCATGGTCGGTCGCAGCCAGCTTGAACTGACCCCGGCGGGCAAGGAGTTGACCCTTGGCTTTGGCCCGATCGACGGGCTGGTCGCCGAATTCCGCGTGCCGGAAGAGGCCGAGGGCGGGCAGGGCATCTTCACCAAATCGAACGCAGCCAAGCGCACGACGGTTCTCGAGGTCAAGAACCTGACCGGCGAAGACTGGCCGCTGCGGGTGATCGGGCAGGTGCCGGTCTCGACGCAAAACGATCTCAAGATCACCTGGAGCGCCTCGCAAAAGCCGACGACCGAGGGCCGGGACGGCAAACGCGGGCTTTTGGAATGGGATTCGACCCTTGCCGCGAAGGCCGTGCAGGACATTACCCTGACCACCGAGATGAGCTGGCCCGATGGGATGACCCTTTACGGCGGCTCGAACTAAGCCCGATCGGCGCAAACCAGCCGCCCGCGTCTGTGGGCGGAACGGGGCAGGCCTCTGCGAGTTGACCCCCGCAGAGGCCTGCAATTCCAGCTCAGTCAACAGGAGCCAGCCATGTCGCGCCAACCGATCACCGCTTTCGCGAGCAACTTTCGCCTGAACACGGGTTTCACCGCCAGCGAGGCGATTTCCTACCGGGGTGAACATGACAGCTATCAAACGACGTTTATCGACGGGCTGACCTATTCAGTCCGGGTGGGCGGGCGCAGTTCCGGGGCTGGCACCCTGGCCGACCCTAATCTGACGCTGACCGACAGCGCGGGCAACAAGCTGCTCTTCAACGACGATATCAGCCCAACCAATCTCGACGCGCAGCTGACCTTCACCGTCAATCGCGCGGGCACCTATTATCTGATCGTCGGCGAGCAGGGCGATAATGACACCGGCAGCTATACGATCTCGATCTCGGCGGGCTATGCCTCGGCGGGCAATGACCGCGTGGTCGGCACGGATTTCGCCGATGCGATCAATGGTATGGCGGGCAATGACACGATCTATGGTGGGCTCGGCAATGACCGGCTTTTCGGCGGCGCAGGCGCGGATGTCTTGTTCGGAGAACGCGGCGCCGACCGGCTGGAAGGCAATGCCGGCGCGGATATTCTGCGTGGCGGGCAGGGCGCGGATGTGCTGATCGGTGGGCTTGGCGCGGACCGGCTGATGGGCGGGCAGGGTGCCGATCGCTTTGTCTTCAATTCGGCTGCGGAATCGGCACCGGGTTCGGTCGATCGCATTGTTGCCGGTGACGGCGCGATTGCCTTTGAGGGCGTCGGCGTGGCGGGTGGCGATGTCATTGACCTGCGTGGCATCGACGCCAATGCCTTGCGCGGCGGGCAACAGTCGTTCCAGTGGAGCACCGCCCATACCGCAGGCTCGATCCATCTCGAAAACGATGCGCAGGGCAATACGCTGGTCGTCGCCTATACCGACAATGACGGAAAACCCGATTTCGTCTTGGTCATCGAGGATGGCGCGATCAACGCAAATCAGTATTCAGCGGGCGATTTCCTGCTCTAGCTTCCACGCCTTGGACGGCGCGCGGCTGGCACCACCGGTTCAGGCAATCTGCGCCGGTGCGACGCCTAAGCTGGCAGCGGGGGCCACGGGCTCGGGCATCAGCGCGGTGACATGGCGCGGATCGGTCGCCTCTCGCGTCAGGCGAACCGGTGTGTTTGCGACAAAGCGCACCATCACACGCCCCCCCATCAGCGCGCGCAGCGACCAGCCCAGCAGCTCACCCGAGGGACCGGCCATCGCGCCCTGATGATCCGCGCGCGCGCTTTGGCCGAAGGACAAGGCGTCAATGGCGTCGCGCAAAGCCTGCAGGCCCGGACCGTCGCCCGCCGCCTTTTGCCAATGCAGCAGATGCTCGATCAGCGAGCCCTTCATCTCGACATCCCACAGGCCACCATAGGCGCTGTTGGCCGTGGCGAGCTGGCCATTGCCCTCAAACACCGCGACCGCATCCTCCAGCGCGTCCAGCACCTCGCGCCCAAGCGAGAGATCCGAGCGGAATTTGCGGGTCAGCGAGATTTCCGAGGTGATGTCCTCGAACAGAAAGGCCACCGCACCATCGGGATGGGGACGCCCGGTGACGCGATAGGTCTGCCCGCCCGGCAGCGACCAGGTCTCGACATGGTGCCCCGAAGCAGACGCGGATTCGAGCGTGCTCATCTGGTTGCGCCAGCTGCGATAATCCTTGGGCTCGGGCACCATCCGCGCCTCGCGCAGCCGGTCGAGAAAAGCGTAAAGCGTCGGCCGCGCCGTCAGAAACCCCGCCGACAGCGTGGTGAGATCAATCAGCGCCGGATTGAACAGTTGAAGCGCGCGGTCCTTGTCGAAAATCGCCATGCCAATCGGCAGATCGGCGAAGGTCTTGGTCAGCGTATGGACGAATTCGCGCAGGCTGCGCTCCGCACGCACGGCGGCATCGGCGGGCAGTGCAATGCCCACGGATTGATCGCCGACCATGCGGTGATGGCATTCAAACCAGAGCGTCT
This sequence comes from Paracoccus aminophilus JCM 7686, assembly GCF_000444995.1. NCBI lineage: Bacteria > Pseudomonadati > Pseudomonadota > Alphaproteobacteria > Rhodobacterales > Paracoccaceae > Paracoccus > Paracoccus aminophilus. Next base: position 3,553,717 of record NC_022041.1, read on the forward strand.
GGCCGCCATCCTCGATCTGGGCGCGGCGTGCACCGGTGACATTGCCGTGGCGCACCGGAAGGTCGATCAGCCGGGGCAGGGGCCAGACCGTCTGATCGCCGCATTGCCGTTCGGCCAGTTGGATATAGGCGGAATTGGCCCAGGTCACCATGCCCTCGCCATCCTCGCGCCACGCAAGCATCGGCGAGCGGTCGAGCGTGTTGCGCAGCATATCGAGCTCACCCTCGATCGCGGCGAGCGTCAGGCTGTCGACAACCGTGCCCGAGCTTTCCGAGGTCGGATCGCGCAGGATGACGCGGATATAATGATCGCCCAGATCTTCGATCAGCACATGCAGCCGCCGCGTTTCGCCGACGGCATCGCCCCCGATCTCGACCTTGCCAAGCTCTTCAAGCTGGCTCAGCATCTCGCCGGTTTCAGGCAGGCGCATCGAGACCCAGGCCATGAGACGTTGCCATTCGCTTTCGCCGGGCAGGATGTCCAGAAGCGCGCGCGCCGGAGCGGTCGAATCGGCAAGCTGATTGCGGCAAAAGAGAAAAGCCAGCGGTTCGACCCCGCGATCAAGACCGTGCCCCCTTGGTCGCGCGCCTTGCCAATTTTCATAGGCCCGGACCAAAATGATCGCCAGAATAACGGCGCAGGTCGAGATCAGCAGCGCAAGAAGCAGGTTCGAAGCCATCGCTAAATCCGTCAGACATTTCCCGTTGTTTACGAGATTGCCATTAAAACTTAGTTAATCGAAGGCCTTACAGATTTATTTCCGGATTTTCTCCCAAGGCCGCCCGGCCCTCGGCTTCGATCCGATCGCGCGGCCAGATCACCGTGACCACCGCGCCGCGTCCCGAATTGGCAAAGATCAGCCGTGCGCCCGAGCGTTCGAGCAGCGCTTTCGCGATGAAAAGCCCCAGCCCCATTCCGTCATAGCCGCGCCCATCCTCAGAGCGCGGGCGCGTCGTCAGAAACGGGCTGCCCAGTCGCGGCAAAAGCGCGGGCGGATAGCCCGGGCCGTCATCCGCGATGACCACGCGCAGCTCGGTCGCGGTCCAGGTCGCGTTCACGCGCACCGCCTCCGATGCGAAATCGACCGCGTTCTGGATCAGGTTGCGCAACCCGTGAACGATTGCGGCATCGCGATGAACGAAACGCTCGGGCTCGGAGGAGGTGATCTCGACCTCGATCCCGCGCTCGATATGTGGATGGGCGGCCTCGGTCAGCATATCCTCGAGCGGCGCAGTGCGGATCAGCAGATCATCCTTGCCGGCCCGGCCCATGGATTTCAGGATCTTGGCGCAGCGGTCGGCCGATTGGCGCAGGATCGCAAGATCCTCGGCAATATCGGGCCGGTCGGGCAGGATCTCGTCAAGCTCGTCGACCAGCTCGGCGCTGACCAGTTTGATCGTCGCGAGCGGCGTGCCCATCTCATGGGCGGCGGCGGCCACGACCCCGCCAAGATGCTGAAGCCGCTGCTCGCGTTCCAGCGCCATACGCGCTGCAAAAAGCGCATTCGAGGTCGCCGACAGATCGCTCGACACGCGATGGACATAGGCCGCCAGAAAGATCACCCCGATGATGATCGCGACCCAATGGCCGAACTGATAGGGCTCGTCGAGCGCCAACCGACCGCCGCTGTCAAAGGCCAAAGGCTCGGCCACGACCCCCGCCATTGTCACCATCACCGCCGTCGCCAGACCGAGCGCGATCATATGTCGCGCCGGCAAAGATGTTGCCGCAATCGTGACCGGAACCAGCACCAGAAGCGCGAAAGGATTGGTCATGCCGCCGGTCAGCGCGAGCAGCGTCGAGATCTGCCAGAGGTCAAAACCAAGCTGCAGCGCCGCCTCGTGATTAGAGACGCGATGACTTGGCCGCAGCGACAGCCAGACATTCAGTAATATAGTCAAGGCGATAGTGCTGAGCACCGGCGCAAGCGGAATGCGCACGCCGATCAACAGCGCGGCAGCAACCGCGCCAAGCTGTCCGCAGACCGCGACCCAACGCAGCAGCAAAAGCGTGCCAAGACGGATCGGTTCAGGCTCGGGCTGGCCGGGCAAAAGGGTGATCCGGCGCGAGACGAAGGAAAAAGGCAAGGATGCGCTCCGAGTGGAAAGCCGCGGTGGGCCATTGATACTGACCCGGGGATGAGCAATCAATGCGCGCGCATTTGACAGGAGATGACCATGGCTGCCGACAAACGGATTCTTGCTTTGGGTGCGGTTGCGACCGTTCTGGTTCTGGCCACGGGCGGAATTTGGCTTTCGCAGACCAAGGACAGCGATCCTTTCGGCCAATGCCGCAAATCCGTGGTTGCCGGTGGAATGGAGGCGTTTGGCGCGCCGTTCACCTTGACCAATCAGCAAAGCCAGCGCGTCACCGACAAGCAGGTCTTTGCGAAACCCTCGCTGGTTTATTTCGGCTATACGTTCTGCCCCGATGTCTGCCCGCTTGATGTCTCGCGCAATGGCGAGGCGCGCCGCCTGCTCAGTGAGCGCGGCCTTGACGTGAATGACGTCTTCATCACCATCGACCCGAACCGCGACACACCCGAGGCGCTTCAAAGCTTTGCCGAAGTGCAAGACCCCGAGCTGATCGCGCTCACCGGCTCGTCCGAGGAAATCGACGCGGTGGCCAAGGCGTGGCGCGTCTATTACAAGCTGAACAATCAAGACGACCCCGAGGATTATCTCGTCGACCACATGACCAATACCTTCCTGGTCATGCCCGGTCAGGGCACCGTCGAGTATTTCGGCCGTGACGTGAGCCCCGAAGATATGGCCACGCGCACCGCCTGCTTCGTCAATGCGGCCAAATAGCCGCTTCCCTGAACTTTGACTGTTTGGGCCAAGCCGCTTAAGATCGGCCCAGACAGCCAAATCGCGAAAGTTCAATCCCGTGAACACATCCGATATCGGACCCGATCCCAGCCTGCTTCTGGTCGATGATGATGAGGTCTTTCTGACCCGCCTCACCCGAGCCATGGAAAAGCGCGGCTTCAACGTCACCCCCGCCAATTCCGTCGCGGCCGCCCGCGAAGCCATCAGCGCCCATCCGCCCGCTTATGCCGTGGTGGATTTGCGGCTTGAAGATGGCAATGGGTTGGATGTCGTCGACGTTTTGCGCGACGCCCGCGCAGATGCCCGCATTGTCGTCCTGACCGGTTATGGCGCAATTGCGACAGCCGTTGCCGCCGTCAAAATGGGCGCGACCGATTATCTTTCGAAACCTGCGGATGCCGATGATGTCACCCGCGCGCTTCTGGCCCGCGGCGATACATTGCCGCCGCCGCCCGAAGCGCCAATGTCGGCCGATCGGGTTCGCTGGGAACATATTCAGCGCGTTTTCGAACAATGCGACCGCAATGTCAGTGAAACCGCGCGGCGTTTGCATATGCATCGGCGGACATTGCAGCGGATTTTGGCCAAACGCAGCCCGAGATGACATTAGAACAACACTAGCTGTTGCAATTCCCGGTCTAATAGTAATATCAAAAATTACAGCCCTCATTTTCGGGAAATGAAATGTCAGTCGACCTTGACGCAATGAACCTCAGCGAGCTTCGCGACCTGAGAAATAAAGTAGAACGCGCGATCAATTCTTACGAAGATCGTCGTCGTAAAGAGGCTCTTGCAGCCGTCGAAGTTGCTGCCCGCGAGCATGGTTTCAATCTGGCCGAGCTCACCGGGATCAAAATCAGCAAGTCGCGGGTTGCTGCCAAATATGTCAATCCGGCAGACCAGAACCAAACCTGGAGCGGCCGTGGCCGCAAACCGCGTTGGGTTCAGGAACATCTGGACAGCGGCAAATCGGTCGAAGACCTCGCGATCTGAAGATCAACCCCGCCCCTTAAGGCGGGGTTGTTTCATTCAGTCATCTTAAAATCTGGGCTTCATCCATTTCCTGAAGAATATGATGAAACCGATTTATAAAGGCTGCCCGTGTTTCAGCGGGCGGCCTTAATCTGATTTGCAAAAGGCCGGAGAGGTCTATTTCGGGGACCGGAAACAGCCGATCCGCCTCTTGCGCGGAAAATCCCGCGATTTGAACCGCCTCCAATCGGGCGGACAGGCGATCTGCCAGTTTGATCGCGCGCTTGACTGCTGCCGGGATTTGCGCGGGCAGGCCAAAGCGCAAATGCACCGCCGCCGCAATCCGCGCATCCATCTCGCCATATTCGACGCCAAGCGCCGCCTTGACCGGAGAAATCATGTCTCCGATGACATATTCAGGCGCATCGTGCAAAAGCGCGGCCAAGCGCCAGCGCGGTTCGGCTTCGGGCTCGATCCGGGCGTAGATCTCTTCGACCAGAATGGAATGCTCGGCCACCGAATAGGCCCAATCGCCCGAGGTCTGGCCATTCCAGCGCGCGACAAAGGCCAACCCATGCGCGATATCCTCGATCTCGATATCCATCGGGGTAGGATCCAGCAGATCGAGCCTGCGCCCCGACAGCATCCGCTGCCACGCCCGTTTCGCCGTCTTCGCCATGCGCGCCAATCCCCGCCCGTCACAAAAAGGGCCGCGGCTGAAACAGCGCGGCCCTCGAAAAGCTGTCATCCCGAGCGATGCCCGGTCTCTCACACTCAGGAGAGCGGCACATCCGCCGGTTTTTCGGATTGGGCGCGGCGCATGATTTCCTGACGGTAGAGCGACACGAAATCGACCGGGTCCATATTGAACGCCGGGAAGCCGCCGTCGCGGGTCATGTCCGAAATGATACGACGCACGAAGGGGAACATCATGCGCGGGCATTCGATCAGCAGGAAGGGGTGGAGCTGGTCTTCCGGCACGCCCTCGACATGGAAAATCCCGCCGTAATCCAATTCGCACAGGAACAGCGGCGTTTTGTCGGCAGCATTGACCGAGCTCACGCGGAACTTGCAGATCACTTCATACTGGTGGTCGACCTGACGCTTGCGCGCATCGAGGCTGACCTGAACGTTGATTTCGGGCTGGACTTCGCCACCCGGGAGGCCCTTTTGGGCAACGGCATTTTCAAAGGACAGGTCGCGGACATATTGCGTCAGGACTTGCATCCGGACCTGAGCCTGTTCGGCTCCGGCGCCGTTGGTGGTTTCGTCGGTCATCGCTTATCCTCCTTGGATCTGCCAAGGGTTCTAGCATCGCACCGCAAGGCCCTCAATGGCGCGTCCAGCCGGAATTGCCGGGTTTTTGCGATGAATCGCCGGGTCCGATCTGCCCGCTCGACTGGGGGATGTAGGGATCGTCCTGCACGACATATTCGCCGTCGATCACCCCGTTGCTCCCGCCCGGACGCTGCGCGCCGGGAAATCCGCCCGAATATCCGAAGCCGACAGAGCTGGTTTTGACCCGCGCGGCAATCTGTCTCAGGATCAGGCTGCGCACCGGCGGCAGCAGCAACAACAGCCCGAGTGCATCGGTGAAAAAGCCGGGCAGGATCAGCAACATTCCGGCCAGCATCTTGAACGAGCGCTGCGCCATCGGCTGCGAGGGATTGCGCAATTCTTGCAGCGATTGCTGGAGATCCAGCGCCGCTTGCTGCCCCTGAAAGCGGATCAATGCCATGCCGGCAATCGCCGACAGCACGACCCAGGCCAAAGTCGCCCAAACGCCGATTTCGCCGCCGATGACGACGAAAAGCGCGATCTCGATGATCGGCAACAGCAGAAACAGCCACAACACTCGCATAGAATTCTCTCCCTTCAGGGCAAACTGCCCGACCGGAACCCGTCAAAAACTGGACTTGAACCGACCTGCACCCTACATAGGATGCAACTTAGCTGAAACCAACAGCCGCCAAGGTTCCCTGATGTCCAATGCCTTCGTTCAATTGATTGTCCTGGCCGCGATCGCGATCTTCCTGATCGTGCGCCTGCGCAATGTGCTGGGCACACGGGATGGCTACGAGCCACCGGCCGCGCCGCCCGAGCAGGTCCAGCAGCGCAAGTTCGACGTGATCGATGGGACCGCGACTCCGGGCGACAGCGATATCGCCGATCACGCCGAAGAGGGCAGCCCCGAAGCCGAGGCCCTGACCCAGATGAAAAAGGCCGAGCCCTCCTTCGAGGTCGGCCCGTTCCTGTCCGGCGCGAAGGGCGCCTATGAGATGATCCTCATGGCCTTCGAGCATGGCGACATCTCGCAGGTCCGACCCTTCCTTGCGCCGCCGGTTGCCGAAGCCTTCCAATCGGTGATCGACGACCGCAAGGCCAAAGGCCTGACCACCGAAGCGCAATATCTCGGCACGCGCGAAACCGCGCTTGCAGGCGCCGCCTTCGACCGCACCACCGGTCTCGCAGAGATCACCGTGCGCTTTGTCGGCGAGCTGATGCTGACCGTGCGCGATGCCAATGGCGAGATCGTCGAGGGTGATCCCAAGACCTCGCTCAAGCAGCGCGACAGCTGGACCTTCTCGCGCCGCATGGGTCAATCCGATCCCAACTGGCAGCTTGTCGCCACGGCCTGAGCCATGAGCCGCAAGCGGGGCCTGACCCCCGAGGACAAGGCCCTGTGGAATCATGTGGCGCGCTCAGTCGCGCCACTTCATCCTTTGCGCAAGGACCCAAAGCCCGAGCCGACTGCCAAGGTCGAGCCAAAGCCCATCGTCCCGCGCGCGCCCTCACTGCCTTCCGCCGCCCCCGCGCTGCCGTCGTCCCTTCGGATCGGCGGCTTTTCCCTTTCGGGCCGCAGCGCCGGGCAGGGGCGCGTCACCCATGATCTTGCGCCGGGTCCAGCCGAGCGGTTGGCCGAGGCCCCGGTGCGCATGGATCACAAGACTCACCGCCAGATGACCCGCGGCAAGCTGCGCCCCGAGGCGCGCATTGACCTGCATGGCATGACGCTGGCGATCGCACAGCCCTCGCTGACGAATTTCATTCTGGGGGCGCATGGCCGGGGTTGCAGGCTGGTGCTGGTGATTACCGGCAAGGGCAAGGCCGGGGGGCCGGATGCGCCTCTGCCGGTGCGGCCCGGCGCGCTGCGCCACAATGTGCCGCATTGGCTGCATATGGCGCCCTTGGCTTCGGTCGTCCTGCAAGTCACCCCCGCCCACCGCAGCCACGGCGGCGAGGGCGCTTATTACGTCTATTTGCGGAAGACGTTTTCCATCAGCTGATCGGGCACCAGAACGACCTGCGCCGCGCGCTCGACCGTCAGCGCCGCACTGGTGAACAGCCCGACATGACCGCCGTCATTGGCAAAGGCCGCGCCGAGGTTGTCGACCTGGCTGAGAATGCTCAGCAGCGCCGGCGAAGTCGCGACGTTGAAATGCCCGTCGCCGGTGTTGAAGGCGCCAGTATCGACCAGCATAACCTTGAGATCAGAGACGCGGGTCGGATCGGGCAGGGTGCCCAGCCGCTCGGGCTCGCCCGACAGCCGCGCCGACAGGCGCAGCGCGCGGTCTTTCGACGAGGTGAAGATCAGGAAGGGCTGAGGCAATTCGCCAATCGCCTTGGCCTGCATCCGGAAGAGATCGACATCAATATCGGGCGACATCAGGATCACGCCGCCAATCTTGTCGAGCTCCTTGCGTTTGCCGCCGATGGCCATCTGGCGCAGGGTTTCCATCACCAAAGATGCGCCCATCGAATGGCCGACCAGAATGACCTGACGCGCGCCAGCGGCTTCGGCCTCTTCGATGGTCTCTTGCAAGCCATCGCGCGAGAACAGGACCGAATCGCGATCGGCGACATAGGCCAAAGGCTGCCCGCGCGAGGGCCATGCGAAATGCAGCTGCGCGCCCGGCATCTTCATATCATGCGAGAATTGCGCAAAGCGGTAAACGCCCTCGGCGAAGGTGTTGTTATAGCCGTGGACGAAAATCACCGCATCGCGATGTGCGGCAGGCTGCTTCATCAGCTCGCTGCGCACCGCCTGCCGGAAGGCCAGCGGCGTCGCATAATCCAGACGCTGGGTGACCAGAAAATCCGTGTAGGGATTGGGCGCCTTGCCCTCTTTGGGATAGGTGATCGACCCCAGCTTGCGCTCGGGCGGCACCGACACATCGACGCGGCCGTAATGGACGGTCTCGCTGCGCACATTGTCCGGCCCGCGCGTGGTCGCCACCAGGATTTCCTGCACCTGCCCGACCTTGGCAGCCTGCGGGTCCAGAGTGATCGCGCCACGCGGCGAACAGGCGGAAACGGCAATTGTCAGAGAGAGCAGGCAGTAACGCAGCATGGCATCCTCGAACTGAATTTTGCGCAGAAGATGCCAGAGCCCGCTCGACTTGGAAACGGGTCTTGTTGCGGTGAATGCCTGTGACGCAAACGGGTTCAGACGCCGCCGCGATAATTCGCCTTGGGTCCGGCAAACCACCAGGCAATCAGCCCGATCACGGGCAGGAAAGCGATAATCAGCACCCAGATCACTTTGGTCCGGCCGCTTTCACCGCTGTTGATGACCGAGGCAATCGCCCAGACATCCAGTGCAAAGAGAATAAGTCCGAAAAGAAAGCGCATGTGTCTCCCCTGCCATCGACAAATCAACGGCAGGAGAGCGACTCGGTTCCTTAAAGCCCGACCTTACAGGACGTAACGCGACAAGTCGGTCGAGCGCGACAGATCGCCCAGATGCTTTTCGACGAAGGCTGCATTGACCTCGACATGCTCGCCGCTGCGGTCAGGCGCGGCAAAGGACAGCTCTTCGAAGACCCGCTCGATCACGGTGTAGAGGCGACGCGCGCCGATGTTTTCGATCGACGAGTTCACCTCGGCCGCGATCCGCGCCAAGGCCGCGATTCCGTCGGGGGTAAAGGCCACGGTCACGCCCTCGGTCGCCATCAGCGCGGTATATTGCCGGGTCAACGCATTGTCGGTCTCCGAGAGGATGCGAACGAAATCCTCTTCGGTCAAAGCGCGCAGCTCGACCCGGATCGGCAGACGGCCCTGAAGCTCGGGCAGCAGATCCGAGGGCTTCGAGATATGGAAGGCGCCCGAGGCGATGAACAGGATATGGTCGGTCTTCACCGGACCGTATTTCGTCGAGACCGTGGTGCCTTCGATCAGCGGCAGAAGATCGCGTTGCACACCCTCGCGGCTGACATCGCCGCCCCGGACATCGGCACGCGCGGCAACCTTGTCGATCTCGTCGATAAAGACGATGCCGTTTTGCTGGACCGATTCCAGCGCCGCGGCCTTGACCACCTCGTCATCCAGAAGCTTGTCGGCCTCTTCCGAGATCAGCAGCTCATAGCTTTCGGACACCGTGACCTTGCGGCGCACACGACGCCCACCAAAGGCCTTCATCAGCCCCGACAGATCCATCATGCCGCCCATCGCGCCCGGAGGCTGACCCGGGATCTCAGCCATGCCGAAGGGGTTCGAATTGTCCTGAACCTCAAGCTCGATCACCGTGTTGTCGAGCTCGCCCCGCTTGAGCTTGTCGCGGAACAGATCGCGGGTCTGCTCACGCGCATTCTCGCCCGCGAGAATGGCCACGACGCGGTCCTCAGCGGCCTGATAGGCCTTGGCCTTGACCTCCTCGCGCATCCGCTCGCGGGTCTCCACGATCGCGGCATCGGTCAGATCGCGGATGATCTGCTCGACATCGCGACCGACATAGCCGACTTCGGTGAATTTCGTGGCCTCGACCTTGAGGAAGGGCGCACGCGCCAGCTTGGCCAAACGGCGCGAGATCTCGGTCTTGCCGACGCCGGTCGGCCCGATCATCAGGATGTTCTTGGGATAAACCTCATCGCGCAGATCATCGCCCAATTGCTTCCTGCGCCAGCGGTTGCGCAAAGCGACGGCAACCGCACGCTTGGCATCCTTCTGGCCGATGATGAAACGGTCAAGCTCGCTGACGATTTCGCGTGGGGTCAGGTCGGTCATAATGCACCTTTTGCATAGGGAGGCAGGCGGTCCTTGCCCGGAAAGTCAGGCAGGGCGCGCATCAGCACCGCACGCAGCGGCACCCACCACGCCCCCAAAGCGGTGACCGCACCGCCGATAAGAACAAGCACCATGGGCCAGTCGAGCCCGGCGCCATTGCGATAAGCCAGCGTCCAGATCAGCCAGACGAGATAGCCAAGCCCGGCTGTCAGAAAGCTGCGCCGGTCGATGATCAGGGCAAAGACCGTCATCACCGCCAGAACCAAAGCCATGGCCAAAAGCCGCCCCGGCCCCTCCAGCGCCATCGCGGTTTGCCCCAGGGTGTTCATGATCGCGGGCGCGGCAATCAGATGCAGCCAGAAGGCCGAAGCCGAAGCCCGCCCCAGCCGGTAAGGATCGCGCGTATCAAACCAGATCCCGCCAAGCGCCGCGACCAGACCGACAACCAGCGTCGCCAGCCCCAGCCGAGAGCCGCCGGTCAGGCTCAACAGCTCCGCCGGGCTCTGCGCGGTGGTCAGCGAGATCAGATCATAAGGCGCAATCAGCGCCACCCCCAGAAACAGCCCGGCCAGACCGATGAGAAACATGGTGAAGGGCAGGCGGAACCACCAATACCAGCCGACCAGAGCCAAAAGCATCCCGCCCCCGGCCAACAGCTCCAGCCGCTGCAAATCGCTGCCAAAGCCGGTCTTCTCCAGCAACAGCGCCAGTATCGCGCCCATGACCGACAGGGCAAAAGCCGAAACCAGCACGATCGAGGGCAGAACCATCCGCCGCCGCACGGTGAAATAACGAGCAAAGCCGATGCTCAAAACCACGCCGATCAGGCAAAAGGCCAAGGAATCCCCAGCCGCCGATGCCAGCCCCATCAAGCCCGCCATCAGGATCAAAAGACCCGCAGTGATGAAAATCTCGGCAAAGCCGCGAAAGAGCTCGAACGCCTCATCATCCGGCGCAGGCCGCCCGGCCAGCCGTTGCGCGGCCAAAGCCTGGATCGAGGCCGCTTGCGCTTCACTCACGATCCCCGCCGCCACCGCCGCCTTGAGATCGTCCCCGCTCAGATCAGCCATCCCGCTCGCCCTGTCTTTCATGAACAAATATCCCGGGGGAGTCCGCAGGACGGGGGCAGAGCCCCCATCAGCGCCCCATCAGCGCCCGAGAATCTCGACGGTCAGATTGCCGTTGGTATAGACGCAGATATCGGCCGCGATCTTCATCGCCTTGCGCGCGATGGTCTCGGCATCGCCCTCGCCCTCCATCAAGCCACGCGCCGCCGCCAAAGCGAAATTCCCGCCCGAGCCGATTGCGGCAACATCATGTTCCGGCTCCAGCACGTCGCCCGCGCCGGTCACGACGAAAATATCGACGCCATCGGTGACGATCAGCATGGCCTCGAGATTGCGCAGATATTTGTCGGTGCGCCAATCCTTGGCCAGCTCGACACAGGCCCGCGCCATCTGACCCGGAGCCGCCTCGAGCTTCTTTTCCAGCCGCTCGAGCAGCGTGAACGCATCCGCCGTCGATCCGGCAAAGCCCACGACCACATCGCGCCCGCCCGGCGACAGCCGACGCACCTTGCGCGCCGTGCCCTTCATGACCGTCGGACCGACGCTGACCTGACCGTCACCGGCCACGACCACCTGACCATTGCGCCGCACCGCCAGAATAGTGGTGCCGTGCCAGCCGGGAAACTTGTCATCCGCCATCGCTTAACTCCTTCGTTGCAGGTGAAATATGAGCGCGGGCAGGGTTTCGCAACCCATCCAGAGCCTCTAAGCTTCGCCCCATGAGTGAAGCAAACCTCCTGCGCGTCTACCTCGAGCCTCCGATGCTGAAAACGGCGCGGGCGGGGTCCTTCAATTTTCTCAACCAGCTGCGCGCCGCGGTTGAAGCGAAGGGCTGGCAGATCGACTGGTGCGAGACCGGAGCGGCGGCGCGTGACGCCGCGCCAAGCCTGCCGGGCTATGCGCTTTTTCACACCGAAGCCCCGACGCATGAGCGCGCGCTCAGCTTTCGCAAAGCCTATTTCTACCCGTTCTGGCAGATCGAGCCCCATCAGCAGCGCTGGCGCTTCCATGTCGCGGAAACCCCCTTCGTTCCTGACACGATCCCCCCGGTCGAGGCGCGCGCCTTTGTCGAGCGGCTCCGCGCCCGGGTCATGCCCGAGACAAAGCCCGCGCGTGAAAATTATATCCTGATCCCGCTTCAGGGCCGGATCCGCAGCTGTCGCTCGTTCCAGACCATGAGCCCGCTTGAGATGGTCGAGACCGTGGCGGCAAGCGGGCGCGCGGCAGTGGCGACCTTCCATCCCAATGAAAGCTATTCCGCCGCCGACCGCAGCGCCTTGCAAGAGCTCGCGGCGCGCTATCCGAACCTGCAAATTGGCGGCGACACCCAGAAGCTACTGCCGGGCTGCAGCTTTGTCGCGACCCAGAACAGCGCCGTTGCCTTCGAGGGCTTCTTGCTGAAAAAGCCCGCCGTTCTCTTCGGCCAGTCGGATTTCCACCATATCGCGCTCAATGTCGCCGAGCTTGGCGCGCAAGAGGCTCTGGCCCGCGCGCCGTCGCTCAAGCCCGATTTTGAGCGCTATCTCTTCTGGTTTCTGCGCCGCATGGCGATCAATGCGACCGCGCCCGATGCGCAGGACCAGATCCGCGCGGCCATGAAAAGAGGCGGCTGGCCAATCTGACCGCCGCCCCTTCGATCTCTTCTCAAACCGCCCAATCCTCAGGCGGCCTGCTCATCCGCGCGATGCTCAGATCGCGTCGTCGATCCAGGCTTTCAGCGCGGCTTTCGGCGCGGCGCCGATCTTGTTCGAGACAACTTCGCCGTCCTTGAAGAGGAACAGCGCCGGGATGCCGCGAACGCCAAGCGCCGCCGGGCTTTCCGGGTTTTCGTCAACATTGACCTTCACGATCTTGACCTTGTCGCCATATTCAGCGGCAAGCTCTTCCAGCGACGGGCCGATCATACGGCAGGGGCCGCACCATTCCGCCCAGAAATCGACGACGACGGGAACGGGCGACTGCTTCACTTCGGCGTCGAAGCTTGCGTCGGTAACGGCTTGCGTAGCCATGGGGATCTCCTGTTCGCGTCCGGCCCTGCCGGACATTCTCTCTGTTCCAAGAGCTAGGTGGCGAACAGGCTCGGGTCAAGTCCGACCAGCGCTTCATCAAGCAGCGCCTCGGCGATCACATCCATTCGGCGCGCCCTTGTCCACAAAACCGCCGCCTCGACCGCACGCCCCGGATAGATCTGCGCCAGCGCCGTGCGATAGGCCGCAAGCTGGCGCAAAATGCCAAGCGGAGTTGCTTCGGGCCGGTCGGGGATCTCGCGGTTCGATTTGAAATCGACCGCCAACACGCGGTCGGGCAGCACGATCAGCCGGTCGATCGCGCCGCTGATCACGCCCAAACCCGGCAACTCGCCGACCAGAGCCACCTCGCGCAGAACCTCGGCCCCGGCGGGCAGATCGAAGACCGCGCCGAGATCGGGGGCCGAGATCACCTCGGCGGCCTCGGCCAGCAGATCGGCCAGCGTGGCATCATCAGGCAGCCCGCCCTCGGCATCGGCCAGAACATCGCGCGCGACCTGCGGCCAGTCTTCGGGATCGAGATCGGGCAGATGTTCCAGCAGCAGGTGAAGCCGCGTACCGGCCAACATCGCCGCCTCGGCATCGCCTTCGTAATCGGTGGGCTTGCCGATCACCTTGGCGCCGCCCAGCCCCGTCGCTGCAACCGGACGCGCCGGGCGGGGATAGAGCTTCGCGGGACGGCGCAGCCAGTCCGGCTCGGCGATCTCATGTATGGGGCGATCTTCGGTCTGCGGCGCGTCTTCGGGCCAATCGCCGTGGGAAAAGCGCAGGATCTCGCCGCCGGTCGGGCCGGGCAGGGTGCAGCGGTGCAGGCCCTCGACCCGCGACAGCCCCGCGGCCACCTGCGCGTGCCAGCTGTCCTCGCCCGCGCCGGTTTCACCCGCCGCCGCCACGATCAGCCAGCTTTCCGCGCGCGTCAGCCCGACATAGAGCAGCCGCTTGCGTTCGAGCATTTGGCGCTCGGTTTGGGCGGCGGCCAGCTCGGCGATCTGGGCGGGGCGTTCATCCTTGCGCCCGCGCCAGACCGGCGCCGCGCCCGGCATCCGCATCACCGCCGCCTCTTGCGGCGGGCGGCGCTTGGCGGCGTCGGGCAGAATGACGATCGGCGCTTCAAGCCCTTTCGAGCCATGCACCGTCATCACCCGGATCAGCCCCTCGCCCTCTTCGCTGGCCGAGCCCGCCTGACGTTTGACCTCGACATCATCGCCCTCGAGCCAGACCAGAAATCCGGTGAGCGAGGGCACTTCCGACATTTCATAGATCAGCGCCTGCGACAGCAGCTCGTCGATCCCGTCCTCGGCCTCGACACCCAGCCGAGAAATCAGCTTTTCGCGCCCGTTGTGGCGGATCAGAAGCCGCGAAATCAGATCATAGGGCCGCATGAAGCCGGTCTGGCCCATCAGATCGAACAGCACCTCGAACGCGCCGCGATGACGTTCGGATTCGCGCAACCTTTGCCAGAGATAAGCCTTGCCCTCGCGTCCGGAGGAGAGACGGTAAAGCTCATCCTCGCTCAGCCCAAACAGCGGCGAGCGCAGGGCTTCGGCCAAGGCCAGATCGTCTTCGGGCGTCGCCACGACCGAGAGCACGGATTGGATGTCCATCACCGCAAGTTCTGCCGCGAGCTTGAGCCGATCCGCCCCGGCCACCGGCAGACGCGCGGCTTTTAGTGCCCCTATGATCTCGCCAAACAAATCTGAGCGTCTTTGAACAAGAATTAGTATATCACCTGCGCGAGCACGCCGTATCTTGTTGTTCTTTGCGTCATAAATCGGCTGTCCCAGAATGTCAGCGATGCCTTCGGCAATCGCGCGGGCCAGCTCCGAGATCTCGGAATTCTCAACCGCCTGATCAACCGGATCGGTCCAGTCCCCAACCTCGGGCACTTCGGGCTTCGGGATCGCGGGCCACAGATCGACGCGCCCGGGCAGAGCGGTGCGGAATGCGATATGCCGGGGTGGATCGCCCAAGCCGCGCGCGGCCTCGCCCGCGAAAACCGCATCCACCACCGAGAGGATCGCGGTCGACGAGCGGAAGGAATGACGCAGTTCCAGCACCTGCATCGGGCGCTCGACGGCGGCAAAAGCCTCGGCAAAGCCCTGACGGCGTTCTTCGAACACCGCGATATCGGCGCCCTGGAACGAATAGATCGATTGTTTCGGATCGCCCACGACGAAAAGCGTGCGCACGTCATCGGGCCGCGCGCCCTCGCCCGAGGTGAATTCGTCGGTCAGCCGCTGGATCACCTGCCATTGCTCGGGGCTGGTGTCCTGCGCCTCGTCGACAAGGATATGGTCGATGCCGCCATCCAGCCGGAAGAGCACCCATTGCGCCATCGAGCTTTCCGACAACAGCGCCGCCGTCTTACCGATGAGATCGTCAAAATCGAGCCAACCCGACGCGCGTTTGGCCGCCTCGTATTTCTGCGAAAACGCATGACCGAACCGCTGCAAAGCCAGCGTCTTTTCGGCATGGGCCAAGGCGAGCCGCTTGGCGCGCGCGCCCTCGACCCGCGCCATCAGATTGTTCAGATCGTCCATGAAGGGCGCGCAGGCACCGCTTTGCAGCCCCTTGGTCGGGAAAGAGCCGATCTTGGCGGTGAAGGGCTCTTTCGCGCCCGAGCCGGTCAAAAGCACGCCTTCCAGCAGCGCGACCTCGGCCATGCCGGGCTGGGCCCAATCGCCCGCTGCCAGCTTTGCCGCTGCCTTGCTGTCATTGGCCCCGCTGCCCGAAAGCGCCGGGATGATATTTGTGATCACATCTGCGCGCCCGCCCGGAAAGACATCGCTGCGCAGATCGGCCCAGGAATAGCCGGGCGGCAAATCCGCCATGATCCAGACCTCGGCCTCGTCGGGGTGCGCGTCAAAGCCCTTGAGACCGGCCAGAAATCCGTCAATGCGGTCGCCGGAATGCAGCGCGAGCAGATCCTGCAATTCGGGCGCGTTGTCCTGCGCCATCTCTTCGATGATTTCCGAGCGGATCAGCGCGGCGGTGCGGTCGTCGAGTTCGGAAAAGCCATGCGGCACGCCCGCTTCCAACGGAAAACGCCGCAAAACACCCGCGCAGAAGCTGTGGATCGTCTGCACGCGCAGCCCGCCCGGCGTCTCGATCGCGCGGGCAAACAGACGGCGCGCGGCGGGCAGGTCGGGTTCGGTCGTCTCGCCCAAAGCGGCCAAAGCCTCGATCAGCTTGGGCTCGGGCAGCATCGCCCATTCGCCGAGACGCTTGAGCAGACGGTTCTGCATCTCGGTCGCGGCGGCCTTGGTATAGGTCAGGCAGAGAATGCGCTCCGGCGCGGTCCCGGCCAGCAAAAGCCGCGCCACCCGGTCGGTCAGCACCCGCGTCTTGCCCGAGCCCGCATTCGCCGTCAGCCAGGTCGAGCGCCCCGGATCGGCGGCCCGGACCTGCGCCAGCGTCGCCTCATCCATCATTGTGATCACCAATTTTCATCGGGCTCGCCGCCTCGGTCGGAGCCCATTCGCCCATGCGCGACAGATGGTCATAATCGCTGCCGTGGACCGATTGTTCCATCGCAAGCCGGGCGGTAAAGCCACGCTCGCCGCGCAGATATTTCCCGATCAGCTCGGCGAAACCAGACCAAGTTCGGTCGGCGAAACCAAAGGGAAAGTCGCGGCTTTCGGTGCGGCCCTCGCCGCCAAGCTGGATATAGCTGATGCCCGCGACCTCGGTCTGGCCCAGCTTTTCAAAGGCACCGCGCTCGGCCATCGCGGCTTCGAGTGGCAGCTGCTTATCGAAATGGGCGATCTGCTTGTCGGTCGGCGGTTTGCCGGATTTGTAGTCATAGATCTGCGCCCGCCCATCGGGCAGAACGTCGATGCGGTCGGGCTGCGCAGTCAGCGCGAAATCGAAATCGGGCAGCATCGCTTTGCCCCGGCTTTCGACCACCAAGGGCAGACTACCCGAGGCGAGCCGCTCGGATTCGTCGCGCACCAGCTGATCGGCGATCCGCGCAATCCGCGCCCGCCAGAACAGCCGCGCCGAGGGCCAGGGCACCTTGGCTTCAAGCACCTCATCGGCTTTCCTGAGCAGCACCGCTTTCAATGCTTCGGGGCTGGTGTCCGCGCCACGCGCCAGCAAAAAGCCCTGCACGATGCCGTGCAGCACCGTGCCGCGCTCGGCCGGATCGGGCTCGGCGCGCAGCGGGGGCAGGCGGTTCAGGCCCAATACGCGGCGCGCATAGACCGCATAGGGGTCGCGGATCAGGGTCTTGACCTCGGTCACCGACATCTGGCTGAGCGCCGGGAAGGGTGGGATCGGCGAGGGGCGCTCGGCGGGCGCGATCTTCAGGCGCGGGCGGCCCTGCAGCTCGGCGAGATCGAGCCAGAGCTGGCCGCGTTGGCGCATCGCCGCAAGCGCCTCTTTGCCGTTTTGCGCAGGCAGGCCGCCCAAGAGGTTCACCAGACGGTTCAGCCAGCGCGAGGGGATCGTCTCGGCCTCGGCATCGCGGCGGGCGCGCGTCAAGATCACGCGGGGCGCGGCGACGGCCTGCTGGAAGTCATGCGCCGAAAGCCCGATCCGGCGTTCCGGCAAAGTCAGCCCCGCCGCAAGCCGCATCGGCCGCGACAGCCACGGATCGGGGTCGAGCGCCTGCGGCCAGCTGCCCTCATTCAGCCCGGCCAAGATCAGGAGCGGCGATTTCTCGGTCCTTGCCTCGCGCGGGCCGCGGAAATGGATCAGATGGTTGGTGATCGCGTCGAGGCGGACGCTTTGCAGGTTCATCTCGCGCATCAGGAAATCGGCGAACTCACCGGGGCGCATGTCATGGCCGAGATGGGCATGGGTGTTGAGATGGCCCAGGAGCGCCTTGGCCGCCTCGCCGGGACGCTCTTTCCAGAGCTCGGAGGCCTCGGGCGCGCCGCCCGGACCCGCCGCCAGCTCATTGGCCAAAGCCTCCAGATCGGCAAGCCGCTGGGTCAGCGGGCGCGGGCGGCGATCCTCGGCCAGAGGGGCGAGCCGCTCCATCGTCTGGGCGAGCCATTCGGCCCAGTCGCGCCGGGTTTCGTCACGTTTCGAGCCCCAGCGGCGCATGAATTCGGCATCCGGGAAGGCGGGGCCGTGGCGGCGCAACTCGAGCTCGAGATCGCGGGTCAGGCGCTGATGCTCGCGCCGGGTCTCGCGGCCCGCGCCGGAATGCGAGAGCGGATGTTTCAGGATCACCAGCAGGGCATCGACGGTCAGCGGCTGGCCGAAAAGCGCAGCAACATGGCGCAAGAAGAGCCCCGGCGAGGTCAGCGCCAGCGGGCGGCCCGAGCTGTCATCGGGAATGATGCTCCAACGATCCAGCGCCGAGGTCACACGCCGCAAGAGCCCGCGATCGGGGGACAAAAGCGTCAACTCGCGGCCCTCTTCAGCGGCTTCGCGCATGATCAGCGCAATCGCCTCGGCCTCTTCGCCGGGCTGCTCGGCTTCGATAAGGGTCAGGCCCTCGGTCGCGGGGATGAGATCGCCGAGACCCGGGCCTTCGGCGATCCATTGATCGGTGACCGGGGCAGGGCGCAAGGCCAGCGACATCAGCCGGTTGCGCGCCGGGTCCGGCGCCTGATGGCTGAGCGTCCAAGGCTGCGGCTCGCCGAATTCGGCGATGAACGGGGCGTGACGGGCCTGCGGGTGATCCTCGGCCCGGGCGTCGAGCGTCTTCCAGACCGAGGAGGATTGCCACGGGTCATAGCCCGGCAGCACCACCGCGCCCTTGTCCAATCGCGCGACCGCCATCATGAAATCCCGCGTCGCGCCATGCGAGCCGGTCGAGCCCGCGACCACGACCGGATCGGCGGGCAGGTTCCGGCCCTCAGCCCAGTCGCGCGCCATCGCCTCTCCGGCCTGACGCAGCCGGGCTTCGCTGTCCTGCGCGGGCTCGGCCATGTAGAAATTGGCGGCGATCTTCAGAAATTCGAGCGAGCGCGCCCAATGCTGGGCATGGTCCGAAGCGTCGATCTTGGTCAGATCCTCGACCGTCAGCCCCTCAAGCTGCATTTCCGCCATGAGATCGGCCAGCGAGGCTGCGAGTTCCGGCACCGACTGGCCGCGCGCGAGATCGGGCTGGAGCTTGACGAACCGGTCGATGGTCTGGCCGAGCTCAAGCCGCCGCGCCAGCCGCGCGGTCGCCGCGCCGCCGCCAAGCTGGGTGACCAGCCGCATCTGCGGCAGAAAGCGCGGGCCTCGGGTCAGGAAAGCCTCGCGCAATTCGGTCAGCGTGCGGCCCGAGTTGAGATAGACCGTCACCCGCGCCATCGCCTCGGGCGGGCGACCCGCCATGCGCTCGATCAGCCCATCGGCGAGGGCTCCGGCGAAATCGACGCCACAGGGCAGGGCAAAGACGCCCGGCTGCCACTCAGCCATAAAGCATTTCCTCGGCTTTCGAGATGCAATCCGGGCGGCCGACATCGCACCAATTGCCGCGATGGATCAGGCCGAAGGCGCGGCTGTCGGCGATCATCAGATCCCAAAGCCGGTTGAGCGAAAAGGCCTCGGCGCCAATTTCGGCGAGGCGCTCGGTCTTGATGATCTGCGCGCCGCCATAGACGAGCTCGCCCTTGCGCAAGATCCGGCCCTCGGCATCGAGCGAGAAATCCCCGGAGCCGATCCGGCCCCGCGCGGCATGAAGCGGGATCAGCATCAACAGTGCGTCCATCCGCGCCGGATCCCATGCGGCGCGCAGGCCCGCGATGGGGTTGGGGCCGGTCCAGACCACATCGGGATTGATTGTGATCACAGGCCCGTCGCCCAGCAAAGGCAGCGCCTTTTTCAGGCCACCGCCGGTTTCCAGCAGCGCCTCGCTTTCGTCCGAAATCAGCACCTCGCGCCCCTGGAGGTGGTCGGCGATCTGATCGCCAAGGTAATGGGTGTTGACGACGATGGTCTCAGCCCCGCCTTCCCGCGCGAGATCGAGCGCCCGGTCCAGCAAGGTGCGCCGCCCGACCTTGATCAGCGGCTTCGGCATCCGGTCGGTCAGGGGCGCCATGCGCGTGCCCTTCCCGGCGGCAAAGAGCATCAGCTTGCGGGGCGCGTCGTTGTCAGTGTGGGACATTGGCGGGCGATCCTTTCGATGATCTCTGAGGTGGGCTCGGGGATGCCGCCGAGTGCGGCGGCCAGCGGGCCCAGCGCCGGATGGGCGAGGTTGCGACGGATCATCTGCCAGACCCGCGGCATGAAGGCCAGATAGCGCGGCTTGCCGTCGCGCAGGCACAGCCGGGTGAAAATCCCCATGATGCGCAGGCTACGCTGCGCGCCCAGCAGGGCATAGGCGGCACGGAACCGCTCGGGGTCGCTGCCGCTCGTCGCGATATAATGCGCGATTTCAGCCTCTTCGATCTCGGCCGGGATGTCGCGGCGCGCATCTTGCAGCCCCGAGACCAGATCATAAGCGGGATGGGTGATGACCGCGTCCTGAAAGTCGAGCAGGCCCAGCGGCGCCGCGCCACGCCAGATCACATTCTCGGCGTGGAAGTCGCGCAGGCCGAGAACCGGGGCGACATCGGCGCATAGTTTCACGTGAAGCGCGAGCAGCGCCTCGGCCACATCCGTGCCCTTGCCGGGCGCTCCGGCGGCGGCGGGATACCATTCCGCGAACAGGCCGACCTGACGCGCGAGCTCTTCGCCGTCGAGGCGCAGCAAGTGGTCAGGCGGGGCATAGCTGTGCAGATCGACGAGCAAAGCGGTCAGGCGGGCATAGATCTCCGGCCCCAGCGCAGGATTGTCTTCGAGCACGCGCGCGACCAGATCGTCGCCCAGATCCTCCAGCAGCAGCAGCCCCTCCGGCTCGTTGGTGGCGAGGATCTCGGGCGCGCCGAAGTCGCGGTGGCGCAGCCATTGCGTCATGCCGACATAGGCGCCGCAGGATCCGGGAGCCGCGTCCATCAGGACCGCGCGGCGGTCGCGATCGGTCAGGCGGAAATAGCGCCGGGCCGAGGCATCACCCGCCAGAGGTACGATCCGCGCCTCGTCCCAGCCCGCGCGGTGCAGCAGCTTCGCCATCTCGACCAGACGCGGGACCATGCCCCAGCGCACCGGGTCTCCGGTCAGGGTGATCCGGCGCAGGTCGGGGTCCTCGGCCTCGGGCTCGATCATCAGGCTAAGCGCGCCCGGCAGATCGCCGCCTTTTTCCGGCCATTCGATCAGCGTGATCGCCTCGGGCATGGCGTCCTCCAGCCCCAGCTCGACCAGCTCGCCAATATCGCCGAGCCGATAGAGATCGGCGTGCCAGATCTCGGTGCCCATCGGATCGGGATAGGTCTGGACCAGCGTGAAGGTCGGGCTGGGCACGTCTTCGGCGAAATCGCCCTGACGCGCCCGGATGAAGGCCCGCGCGAAATGGGTCTTGCCCGAGCCAACCTGCCCGCGCAACGCCAGCGTATCGCCCGGCGACAGGATCGCGGCGAAAACATGGGCCAGTGTCGAGGTCATGGCCTCGTCCACATCATGGAGTGTCGAAAGGAGCGTCATATGTCGTTTTAATGAAACTGTTTCTACCGAAACGAGAAAACCTGTCCCGTCATAAGTTGTATGAATAGTCCCTGCATGGCAAATTGTCAGCATAACCAATATGCGTAAGCAGGAGCAGGGATGGAAAACTTCTTCAAGCTCAGAGAAAACGGGACAAACGTCAGAACCGAAGTCGTGGCCGGGATCACTACCTTCCTGACCATGGCCTATATTATCTTCGTCAACCCATTGATCCTGTCCGAAGCGGGCATGGATCACGGCGCGGTCTTTGTCGCGACCTGTATCGCGGCGGCCCTTGGCTCGCTGGTCATGGGGCTTTGGGCCAATTGGCCGATCGGCATGGCGCCGGGCATGGGGCTGAACGCCTTCTTCGCCTATGGCGTCGTGCTGGGCATGGGCTACACATGGCAGCAGGCGCTGGGGATGGTCTTCATCTCGGGCGTGATCTTCCTGATTCTGTCGGTCACCGGCGTGCGCCGCTGGCTGATCGAGGGGATTCCGCACTCGATGCGCAGCGCCGTGGCCGCCGGTATCGGCATGTTCCTTGGCCTGATCGCGCTGAAAAACGCGGGCATCGTCGTGGCGAACCCGGCGACGCTGGTCGGTCTGGGCGACATGACCCAGGCTCCGGCGATCCTGGCCATTGTCGGGCTCTTCATCATCGCGGCGCTTCATGCGCTGAAGGTGCGCGGCGCGATCCTGATCGGGATCTTGGTGATCACGATCGTGTCGATGCTGATTGGCATCAACAAGTTCGGCGGCATCTTCTCGGCGCCGCCCTCGATCGCCCCGACCTTCCTGCAGCTCGATATTTTCGGCGCGCTGTCGAAAGGCCATGAAACCGGCGGGATTGGCGCGGCGCTGACCAGCCTCTTCCATGTCGTGCTGGTTCTGGTGCTGGTCGAGATCTTCGACGCAACCGGCACGCTGGTCGGCGTGGCCAAACGCGCAGGCCTGCTGAAAGACGGTCCGGTTCAGGACAATCCGGGCCTGAGCCGCGCGCTCATGGCCGATTCGACCGCCATCGTCGCGGGTTCGCTGATCGGGACCTCCTCGACCACGGCCTATGTCGAAAGCGCCGCGGGCGTGGCTGCGGGCGGTCGCACCGGCCTGACCGCCGTCACCGTCGCCGTGCTCTTCCTGCTGGCGATGTTCTTCTCGCCGCTGGCGGGCTCGGTTCCGGCCTATGCAACGGCGCCGGCGCTGCTCTTCGTCGCTGGTCTGATGATGCGCGAGTTTTCGGATGTGGAATGGGACAGCATCACCGAGGCGGCTCCGGCTGTGCTCACTGCGCTGATGATGCCCTTCACCTATTCGATCGCCAACGGTCTGGCCTTCGGCTTCATCAGCTATGCGATCATCAAGCTGCTGACCGGCCGCGCGCGGGAGGTCCATGCCGCGACCTGGCTGATCGCCGCTTTGTTCGTGATCCGCTTCGCCGCCTTCCCCGAAGGCTGAGGCGCTTCGCCCAAAACCGGACGGGGCCGCGCTTGGCCCCGTCTTGCCAGACGATATTGGCACCGGACGATCGGTGCAGATTTTCAATCTACGCTTAAGATAGTACCGGCCACTTTATATATACTCGCCGGGCCAGCCCTGCTCTATTCGTGATGTCAAATCCGGAGGAAGCATATGAGCGATTTTGCCATTATATGGGACTGGTTGGCCTTTGCCATCCGCTGGACCCATGTCGTCACAGCCATCGCCTGGATCGGCTCGTCCTTCTACTTCGTCGCCCTTGACCTTGGCCTGCGCAAAGCTCCGGGGCTTCCCGTGGGCGCGCATGGCGAGGAATGGCAGGTCCATGGCGGTGGGTTTTACCACATCCAGAAATATCTGGTCGCCCCCGAGCGCATGCCCGATCACCTGATCTGGTTCAAATGGGAAAGCTATATGACCTGGATCTCGGGAGCTGCGCTTCTGATGGTCACCTATTGGGCCGGGTCCGAACTCTTTCTGATCGACCCCGCCAAGATGGAGCTGCTGCCCTGGCAAGCGATCCTGATCTCGGCTGGTTCGCTCTCGGTTGGCTGGATCGTCTATAATAACCTGTGCAAATCGCCGCTTGGCGAAAAGCCGACGCTTCTGATGCTGCTGCTCTTCGTGCTCTTGGTGGTCATGGGCTGGGCCTATAATCAGGTCTTCACTGGCCGCGCGGTCATGCTGCATCTGGGTGCCTTCACCGCGACGATCATGACGGCCAACGTCTTCTTCATCATCATGCCGAACCAGCGCATCGTGGTGGCGGATCTGAAAGCCGGACGCACGCCGGACCCGAAATATGGCAAGATTGCCAAGCTGCGCTCGACCCATAACAACTATCTGACGCTGCCGGTCGTCTTCCTGATGCTGTCGAACCATTACCCGCTGGCCTTCGCGACCGAGTATAACTGGATCATCGCCGCGCTGGTCTTCCTGATGGGCGTCACCATCCGGCATTTCTTCAACTCGATGCATGCGGGCAAGGGCAATCTGTGGTGGTGCTGGGGCGCGACGGCGATGCTCTTTGTCGCGATCATGTGGCTTTCGACCGCGCCGATGCTGCGCGAAACCGTCGAGCAGTCAGAGGCCCGTCCTCTGACCGCCACCCAGCAGGCGATGATCGCCACCCCCGGCTGGGATGCCGCCTCGAGCGCGGTCATGGGCCGCTGCTCGATGTGCCACGCGCGCGAGCCGTCTTATGACGGCATCCACACCGCGCCGAAGGGCGTGTTGCTGGAGACGCCCGACGACATCACCCGGGCCGCGCGCGAGATCTATATTCAGGCCGGTGTGACCCATGCCATGCCGCCCGCGAATGTCTCGTTCATGGAGCCGCAAGAGCGTCAGGCAATCGTCGATTGGTATCGCGCCGCGCCGAAAAGCCTCGCCTTCAACTGAGCGCGGTCTCTCGATTTCGGCCAGATCCGAAAAAGCCCCCTCCGGTTGCGCCAGAGGGGGCTTTTCCATGTCTCGGCGCGGGACGGTGGTTTAGACCGCGACCTTCTCGAAGGTGAACATCGAGGTCACATAGGGAAAGGCGACCTCGGCCTGCCCAGCAAGCTCGGGCGTGGCGGCGATCAGCGCGCGGACCTCGTCCAGCACCTCATCGCGCTCTGACGCGGGCAGCGCCGCGATGAAGCTGGTCGAGCGGGTGCGTTCAAGGATGACCTGCTCCGCCGTGCCCCGGTGAAAATTGCGCGCCTCGCGCGTGTCGATCAGAGGCAGTTCGGGCGTCGGCACGACCTCGCGCCATTTGCCGGATTTGTAGCGCGGCGTATTGCCCTCGCGCGCGTCGGTGATCTGCGACAGGGTCGCGACCCAACCGACGCTTTCGTCGCGCCCGTTCCAGATCAGCCCCAGCCGCCCGCCGGGGCGCAGCACGCGCAGGATCTCGGCGACCGCTGCGGGATGGGCGAACCAGTGAAAGGCCTGCGCGCAGACCACGGCGTCAAGGCTCGCATCGGGCAAAGGGATCGCCTCGGCGGTTCCGGCCAGCGCGGTCACGGTCGGAAAGCGGGCCTCGATTTCAGCCCGCATCGCAGCCACCGGCTCGACCGCCGTGATCGTGGCGCCGGTCGCGACAAGGCGGGGCAGGAATTTCCCGGTGCCCGCGCCCAGATCGAGCACCTGCCGCCCCGGCCCAAGCTTCAAACTATCGCGCAGCCAGTCGCCGACCTCGACGGGATAATCGGGCCGGCCCGCGACATAGTTTCCGGCCGCGCCCGCATAGCCCTTGGCGGCGCTTAGGTGGATTTCGCTCATCTCATCCTCCGGTTTGGAGATGGTCCGACCGCGTCTCAGAGGCCGAGCACATCCATCATGTCATATTCGCCCGGCCCCTTGTCCTGCCCCCAAAGCGCGGCTTTCAGCGCGCCTCGGGCAAAGATGCGGCGGTCGGTCGCGAGATGGCGCAGCACCACGCGCTCGCCATCGGCTGCGAAAATCAGATCATGCTCGCCGACGACATCGCCGCCACGGATTGCCGAAAAGCCGATCGTGCCGCGGGTCCGCGCGCCGGTGATGCCTTCGCGGGCGGGGGTGCGCAGCGTCTCGAGCGTCTCGCCCCGTCCTTCCGCCGCAGCCGCGCCCAGCATCAAAGCGGTGCCCGAGGGCGCATCGACCTTGTGGCGGTGATGGGCCTCGACCACTTCGATGTCCCAATCCTCGTCCAGCGCCGCCGCGACCTTGCGTGCCAGCGCCGTCAGAAGGTTGACGCCAAGGCTCATGTTACCGGCGCGGATGATCGGCGCGTGACGCGCGGCGGGTTTGAGCCGCGCGATCTGGTCCGCGTCAAAGCCGGTCGTGCCGATGACATGGACGGCGCGGGCTTGCGCGGCGAGCTCGGCAAAGGCCAGCGTCGCCTCGGGCGTGGTGAAGTCGATCACCGCCTGCGCCTTGGCAATGGTCGCGACCGGATCGTCGCTGACCAGCACCCCGGTGGCGGGGCGGCCGACCAGCTCACCCACGTCGCGCCCGACCCATTCGCTGCCCGGACGCTCGAGCGCGCCGACCAGCGCCATCTTGTCAGAGTCCAGAACCTGCGCGATCAGCATCCGGCCCATCCGGCCCGATGCACCCGTGATGACAATTCCCGGCTTGTCCATTTTGGCATCCTCTGACGTTTCCCCCCTCTCTAGCCCGTTGCGAGCAAGCCCGCGACCCCCTAGATGTGGACACATGGCACAGAACCGCTTTCATTCAGGATCCGGCCCCTCGCAGCGTCAGCTTCGCGTGGGTGAATTGATCCGCCGCACCCTTTCGGATGTCCTTCTGCGCGCAGAAGTGCATGACCCCGATCTCAACCGCCACTCGATCACGGTGGGGGAGGTCTCGGCCTCGCCTGACCTCAAGGTCGCGACGGTCTATGTGATGCCGCTTGGCGGGCATGACGCGCAGGATGCGCTCAAGGCGCTGCGGCGCAACACGCGCGAGCTGCGGCATCATATCGCCAAGGCGATGACGCTGAAATACGCGCCCGACCTGCGCTTCATTCTGGACGAGACCTTCGACCGGATGGACGACACCCGCCGCCTCTTCGCCGACGAGCGCGTGCGCCGCGATGTCGAGGCCCCGGATGAAGATGATCTGGATGACGATGATCTCGACCGGGATGGTGACGAGACCGACGACCGCGATCCGCGTGGCAATGAGGCTTGATCTCAAGCGCCGCCTCGGGCTGGCCTTCGGCGCGCTGATCGCCATGACCCTGCCCGCCGTGGCCGGGCTTTGCGAAAAGCGCGATTTTGACGGCCAAAGCTATGCGATCTGCACGGTCGAGGCCGCGCAAGAGCCTGATCTGCGGCTGTGGCTGAATGATGCGCAGGGCCGCACGCTTGGCAGTTTCGGCGCGGTGCGCGGCACGCTCGCGCCCGGCGAGGCTTTGGCCTTTGCGATGAATGCGGGCATGTATCACCCCGATTACAAGCCGGTCGGTCTGTTCAAGGCCGATGGCGCGACCGAAGCCGATCTCGTCACCGCAGGCGGCGGCGGCAATTTCGGGATGCTGCCGAATGGCGTCTTCTGCACCGGCGGCAAGCGCCCGTTTCAGGTGATCGAAAGCCGCGCCTTCGCCAAAGCAGAGCCCGCCTGTCGTCTGGCGACCCAATCCGGCCCGATGCTGGTCATCGACGGCAAGCTGCACCCGCGCTTTCTGCCCGATTCCGACAGCCGCTATATCCGCAACGGCGTCGGCGTCTCGCCCGATGGCAAGACGGCCTGGTTCGCGATTTCGGACCGCGCGGTGACCTTCCACGAATTCGGACGGCTCTTCCGCGACGAGCTCGGCGCGCGTGATGCGCTTTACTTTGACGGATCGATCAGCCGGCTTTATGCGCCAGAGCTGAACCGGTCGGATTTCGGCCGCAAGATGGGGCCGATCATCGGCCTGACAGGAAAAAGCGAATAAATGGCACGCAAAAAGGGACGCGACATTTCGGGCTGGCTGGTCATCGACAAGCCCGCAGGGGTCGGCTCGACCGATGTGGTTGGCAAGGTGCGGTGGGCGCTCGACGCCAAGAAGGCGGGGCATGCGGGCACGCTCGATCCCGATGCGACCGGCGTTCTGGCGATCGCTCTGGGCGAGGCCACCAAGACCGTGCCATATTTGACCGAAGCTCTGAAATGCTACGATTTCACCGTCGTCTGGGGGGCAGAGACCTCGTCGGATGATGCCTCGGGCGCGGTGATCAAGACATCCGAAGCCCGTCCGAGCGAAGAGGCGATCCGCGCCGCTTTGCCCGCGTTTATCGGCGATATCATGCAAGTGCCGCCGCGCGTCTCTGCCGTGAAGGTCGATGGCGAGCGCGCCTATGATCTTGCCCGTGAGGGCGAAGAGGTCGAGCTCGCCGCCCGTCCGCTTTGGGTCGAATCGCTGGAGCTGACCGCTCTGCGCGAGGGGCAGGCCGATCTGCGCATGGTCTGCGGCAAGGGCGGCTATGTCCGCGCCATTGCCCGCGATCTCGGGCGCGCGCTTGGCTGCCTTGGCCACGTGCTCGTGCTGCGCCGGATCTGGTCCGGCCCGTTCGAGGCCGCCGCTGGCATCGCCTTCGACAAGATCGACCGCGCCAATCAGGCCGAGCTCGAGGCCGCGCTGCTGCCGCTTCAATCCGCGCTGACCGAGCTGCCCGAGCTGCACGCCACCGAAATGGGCGAGATCCGCATTCTGAACGGGAATCCCGGGCAGGTGACCGGCCACGCCGAATTCGGGACCGAGGTCTGGGTCAGCCGTCAGGGCCGCCCGCTCTGTATCGGCAATTACATGGGCGGCGAGGTTCAGCCCTCGCGGGTTTTCAACCTCTAGGCCCTAGAAGGGCACCGGTGCGGTAAAGCTTTGCGCAACGCCGCCATCCGGGTGGCGGACGCGCAGGCTTTCGGCATGAAGCATCAGGCGCGGGTAATCGTCCCGCGCCGGGCCCTCGGCATAAAGCGGGTCGCCCAGGATCGGATGGCCGAGCGACAGCATATGGACCCGCAGCTGGTGGCTGCGCCCGGTGATCGGCGACAACCGCACGCGGGTCTCGGTGTCGGTGGCGCGGATGACGCGCCAATCGGTCTGGGCCGGGCGACCGTTTTCGAGATCGACCATCTGCTTCGGTCGGTTCGGCCAATCGACGATCAACGGCAGATCGACCCGCCCGGTCGCGGGCGACAGCCGCCCCTCAAGCCGCGCGATATAGGTCTTCTTGGTCTGGCGCTTTTCGAATTGCAGCCCGAGATGGCGCTGCGCATGGGGCGTCAGCGCAAAGATCATCACGCCCGAGGTGTCCTGATCCAGCCGATGCACCAGCAACACCTCGGGATAGATGCCGCGCAGCCGGTTGATCAGGCAATCCTGCCGGTCGGCGTCCTTTCCGGGCACGGACAGAAGGCCGGATTGCTTGTCCACCACGAGGATCTCGTGATCGGCATAGATGATGCGCGGCGGCTCCATCGGCGGATCATAGGTGTAGCCGGGCGTCGCCGAGGGGATGTGATCGGGCGCGCTCATTTCGCGACCAGCCGCAGCGCAAGGCCCGCGAACATGAAGGCCGCGATCTTGTTGATGATGCCCATGCGCTTGCCAAAGACCTGCCCGGCATAGCCCGCGACCACGCCATAGCCCATGGTGACGATGGTGCCGCTGAGGACGAACATCAGGCCAAGGCCAAAGATCTGCTGCCAGATCGGGCCATATTCGGGGCGGGTGAATTGCGGCAAAAAGGCCAGCAAAAACAGCACCGGTTTGGGGTTCAGGAGGTTCGAGAGCATCCCGCGCCGGATGATGTTCCAGCTCCGCGAGGCCCCGCGCGCCGAGGGATCGACCTCGCCCGCCGTCCAGCTTTTCCACGCCAGCCACAGCAGATAGGCCGCGCCGATATATTTGACCGCGGTCAGCGCCTCGGGATGGGCGGCAACCAGCGCGCCAAGCCCAATCGTCGCCAGCACCAGATGCACCATCACGCCAAGCCCGACACCGAAGCCCGCCAAAGCACCCGCGCGCGGGCCGCTTTGGATCCCGCAGGCGCTCGCGAAAAACACATCCTGACCGGGCACGAAATTCAGCACCAAGGCCCCCGCCATGAAGGCCAGAAGCTGCTGGAGGGGGATATTCGAGATCGTGTCCCAGATCATCGGCGGCGGTCCTTTGGGGGTTTCAATCCGCCTTACCGCGATCCCGGGCCTTAGACCAGAGCGCTACTCTTGCTGGTCCTGGCGGACGCCGTCGGTGATCTCGTAGTAATCGCCCTTGTCGGCGACATAGATATGGCGGGAGAGTTTCAGCCCCGTGGGCTGGTCAAGCGCGCCGCCCGCGACCTCGACCGCCGCCGCAGAGACCGCAACGCGCTGCTCATCGTCCTGATCGGCTTTCCAGAACATCGAACTGCCGCAGGTCGTGCAAAAGCCGCGGCTCGCCTGATCCGAGGCGCGATACCAGCGCAATTGGCCATCATCCTCGATCTCGATGTCCAAGACCGAGACCGACGCCCAGTAATGCCCCGACCAGCGGCGGCATTGGCTGCAATGACAGCCGGTCACGGTATCCGTCGGGTGAAGCCACCCCGAAAAGCGCACCGCGCCGCACAGGCAATGGCCGGTCAGATTAGGCGTCGTCTCAGAGCTGTCCGAATGTGGCATCGAGGATCTCCGTCAAGCGGTCGGCGTCGTCCTCAGTAAACGCATCCGGCTGGTCGCTGTCGAGATCCAGCACCGCGATCAGGCGGCGATTGGCGCCGAAAACCGGAATGACCAGCTCAGACCGGGTGCTCGAGGCGCAGGCGATATGGCCCGGGTAAGCATCGACATCGGGGACAAGCTGGGTCTCGCCGGTGCGGGCGGCCGCGCCACAGACACCACGCGAAAACGGGATGACCAGACAGCCGTGACCGCCCTGATAGGGGCCGATCTTCAGCAGCTCTGGCCCGACGACGCGGTAAAAGCCGGTCCAATCGAACCGCGCGTCAGAGTGATGCAACTCGCAGGCAACGGTTGCCATCAGCGCGACCTCGTCGGTCTCGCCATGGATCAGGCTTGCGATGCGGGCGGCCAGTTCGGGATAATTCACACTCATGCCGCCTTGATTACCGCGCCGCCCGTGCGCCGTCTAGCGGCGCGAGCCGCCGCCGGCCCAGATCACCGGCAAGAGCATCAGGAAGGCCGCGAGAACCGCCGCCGCCGTGCGGATGTCGTTCAGAAGGATCCAATGCGGCTGGAAACTGGTCCACGCGCTCAGCCCCGCCGGAGAGGTCGGGGACAGATCCGCAATCCCGCGATTGGCCGGAACATTGCCCCAGACCGTCGTCAGAAAAGCGCCGATCAGATAGATCAGGCTGGCGAGAAAGGTCCAGAACCAGCCCTTCGGGCGTAGGACGAAGCTGACGATCAGCCCGAGCACCGAAAAGGCCATCGCCCCCCAGAAGCCCACCGCGAAATAGGCATTGGTCACCGCCCCGTTGATCGATTGCATCGCCAACATGCCGCTGTCTTTCGGCATCAGGGCAAGGCCCGGCATCACCGCCGCGCTGAAGGCAAAGAAGAAACCGCCCATCAGCGCGAACCATAGCGCGCAGAGGAGAAAGAAGAACCGCATGATCGAACTGCCCGGTTTATTTTTCGGCGAGTTTGGCGCGATTCCCGGGGAGGGACAATGAAAAGCCTGATAGGTCGGCGGGAATATGCCGGAGGATCAGGCCGGACGGCTTTCGGCGATGATCTGCGGCAGATCCTCATGCAGCCGCAAAAGACCCTGCGGCTCCCAGCCAAGTGCATGCAGCCGGTCGCAGTGGGCGATGCGAAGCGGCGTCGGATCGGCGCGCATCGGCGGGCGGGCCGGGCTGCCGGTCAGCGCCGCAACGCCCGCCAGCAAATCGTGATGATCGAGCACAAGATCGCTGACGTTATAGCTGCCGCCCATCGCGGGATCGCCCAAGACCAGCAGCGCCGCTTCCGCCAGATCCGCGCCATGCACCTCGGTCGCGACGCGCGATGGGGTGGGGCGCAGGTTCAGGAAATCTCCGATCAGCCCGGCCCATTTCTGCGGCTGGCCGGGGCCGAAAACCCCGGTCGGGCGCAGCGAAGCGGTGCGGAAATCAGGGCGCGCCATCGCGGCCAAAGCGGCCTCGGCGCGGGATTTGACCTCGCCGTAAAGGCTGGTCGGGTGCGGGGCCAGATCATCGGGCAGGGGGCTGCCCTCGGGGTGGCCGTCATGGACCGCGCGGGTCGAGAGGAACAGCACCCGCGCAAGCCCGGCCTCGCGCGCGGCCTCGAAGAGCGTGATCGAGCCGTCGAGATTGGCGCGGAGGAAAGCGCTCGGATCATCGCCCTCGCCGCCGCGATAACGCCCGGGCTCGTGCTGGAACGCGGCATGGATCAGCGCATCATGGCCGCGCAGATCGGGCCTGTCGCCCAAATGCCAATCGGGACGGGCCAGCGCCGTGACCTGATGGCCCGCCGCTTCCGCAGCCTTGACGATCCAACGCCCGACGAGCCCGCTCGCCCCTGTGATCACAATCTTCATGCGGCGCTTTTACGCCAATCCCGGAGGCGGCGGAAGATCGGCGAGATCCGGCACCGGCCCGTCGCTGGCGTGCGCGGCCCACAGGTCGATCAGCACGCGCAGCTGATCGGCTTTCGCATGGTCCTGCCACGGCTTTTCATATTGGAAATGCAGCACGCGGATGTCGGTCCATTTCCACAGGCTCGGCAGGTTCAGCCAGACATATTGCAGCATATTGTCGAAAACCGGCAGGCCGTGCCAATTCGGGAAATAGCTCTCGAGAAAGCTCTGATCCGTGCGGCGCCAGAACTGCCCCGGCTGATCCAGCCGCGTCAGCATCGCCTGAAACGTCGCATCCGAGGGGCGCGCGGTGAAGACGCCCGAATTCAGCCGGTGGAAATCGGCAAGGCTCTCATAGACATTCGGCGCGGCGGAAAACTCGGGGTAGTCGAAAAGCCGGTCGATGTTTTGCAAGACCAGCGCATCGGCGTCGATGAAAACCACCCGCGCATAATCAAGCTGCCACAGCCGCAGCTTGGCGAAATTGTCCAAAGGCGTGTGAAAGGGCGGTTTCTCGCCCTTGGTGAACGGGGCCGCGCCATGCAAAGCGCGCTTGGCGTGAGACTCGTTGAACTCGTCCGAGGTCGGCAGAAGTTCGACCTGCACCAGCCGCGCGCCGAGCCCCGCCAAAGCACTCTGCGCCGCCGCATCCAGATCGGTGAACATCACCACCAGATCGGCGCTGGTCCCGCTCCGCTTAAGCGAACGCAGCAGCGCCATCGCGCCAAGCGCGTAATCGGCATTGGTCGCCAAAGTGACAAAGGCGCGGTCGGACCGCGCCTTGCCGTCAAAGGAAAGCCCGCTCACGAGACCGAACGCAGCCGCTTGCCCTCGGGGTCATGGTCAACCCGTTGCGCAAGATCCTTGGTCCAGGCCGAGACCGCCGGCACGCGCGAGCGGTCGATGCGATGAGCATATTTGCGCGCGACTTCGACGACCTCGGTCAGCAACCCCTCGGCCAGCGTAATCGGCTTCAGGCCCAAAGCGAGGAACTGGTCATTCTTGACGATCAGCTCATTCTCATCGGCCTCTTTGCGCGGGTTCGGCAGATAGGCGACCTTGGCGCCGGTCTGTTTCGCTACCAGCTCGGCCAGATCGCGGATGCGGTGGGTCTCGGTCATCTGGTTGAAGATCTTGACCCGCTCGCCCGCTGCGGGCGCGTCTTTCAGCGCAAGCTCGATGCAGCGCACCGAATCCTGCACATGGATGAAGGCGCGGGTCTGGCCGCCGGTGCCGTGGACGGTCAGCGGATAGCCGATCGCCGCCTGGATCAGGAAACGGTTCAGCACGGTGCCATAATCGCCGTCATAATCGAAGCGGTTGATCAGCTGTTCATGGCGGCGGGTCTGGTCGGTATGGGTGCCCCAGACAATGCCCTGATGCAGATCGGTGATCCGCAGCCCGTCGTTCTGGGCGTAGAACTGGAACAGGATCTGATCGAGCGATTTCGTCATGTGATAGACCGAGCCCGGCCGGGTCGGATAAAGCACCTGCTGGCCCTTCTTGCCGGTCGGTGTGTCGATCTCGATGTCGAGATAACCTTCCGGGATCGGCGCGCCCACGCTGGAATAGCCATAAACGCCCATGGTCCCCAGATGGACAAGATGCGCGTCAATGCCGGTTTCCACCAAGGCGGCCAACAGGTTATGCGTCGCATTGACGTTGTTGTTGACGGTATAGACCTTGTGGCGGTCGGTTTTCATCGAATAGGGCGCGGCGCGCTGTTCGGCGAAATGCACCACCGCTTCGGGCTTGGTTTCCAAGAGCCAGCTTTTGAGCCGCTCATATTCGGTGGCAAGGTTGAGAAGATGGAAATGGATGCGCTTTCCAGTGAGCTGATGCCAGATCCGGCAGCGCTCCTGAATGGAATCCATCGGGGTCAGGGACTGCACGCCGAGCTCGGTGTCGATCCAGCGACGCGAGAGGTTGTCAACGATGTGGATCTCGTGACCAAGATCAGACAGGTGCAGCACCGTCGGCCACCCCACAAAACCGTCGCCGCCCAAAATCGCTATGCGCATTCTTGCCTCCAGATACAGCACGGTATCAATGCGATCATAATGTGACAAAAGAATATAGAAGATACGAGAGTTCCAGCCTTTGGTCGGCGTTTTCCGCCCACAGACCTGTCACTCTGGCAAAAGCACAACTATATGAGATTTTATCGACAGCCTTAGACGTGAATTCATTGCAACGCTGTGGAGCGCTGGCTAAGCATCAATCATGATCTCGCAAAAGACCAAATACGCCATCAAGGCCCTGACAGAACTGGCCGATGAAGCGGCCGCAGGCGGCCATGCCCTGACGATCGAAGAGATCGCGCAGCGCTCTGGCGCGCCCAAACGCTTCCTCGAACATATCATGCTTGAGCTGCGCAACGCCGGTTATGTCGGCTCGCGCCGTGGCCGGGCTGGCGGTTATGTGCTGATCAAAAAGCCCGAAGACATCTCGATCGGCGAGCTTTTGCGTCAGGTCGACGGGCCGATTGCGCCTTTGCCCTGCCTGTCGCGGCGGTCCTACCAGCGTTGCGAGGATTGCACTGACGAAGCCTCCTGCCGGTTGCGTAAAATGTTCGGGCAGGTTTTCTGGTCCTATCTGTTGTTGATTGAATCCCTCACTCTGGCCGATCTGGTTGCCGAGGGCGGTTTGCCCGAGGTCGCCAACGGTTGACCCGTCGCCCTCTTGGGCGGTGTCCGATTCCCTTCTGCTGAACGAATAGCTGCCCCGGCTGCCATGTCTGAGAACGAACATAACGAACCGACCAACGTGCCTCTTGCCGGCGTGATCGGCTGGCCGATTGCGCATTCGCGCTCGCCGCGCCTGCATGGGCATTGGCTGCAGCGCTATGGCCTCAAGGGCCATTACGTCCCGCTGCCGGTCCGCCCCGAGCATCTCGCCGAAGTCCTGCGCACCCTGCCGCGCGCGGGCTTTGTCGGCGTCAACGTCACCATTCCCCATAAGGAAGCCGTGCTGGCCTTGGCCGATGTGGTCACGGACCGCGCCGCGCTGATCGGGGCGGCGAATACGCTGATCTTCCGCCCGGATGGCAAGATCCACGCCGACAATACCGACGGTTACGGCTTCATCGCCAACCTGCGCCAAAGCGCGCCGGACTGGATCCCGGAATTCGGCCCCGCCGCCATTCTGGGCGCGGGCGGTGCGGCGCGCGCCGTTGTGGCCTCGCTCCTCGATGCGGGCGTGCCCGAGGTGCGGCTGGCCAATCGCACCCGTCTGCGTGCCGAACAGATCCGCAGCGAATTCGGCGCGCGCGTCGTCGTTTATGACTGGGGGCAGGCGGGCAATATGCTGGAAGGCGTCGCCACCGCGGTCAATGCGACCTCGCTTGGCATGGAGGGCGCGGGCTCGCTGCGCGTGCCGCTGGATGCGCTGCCGCCCGAGGCGCTCGCGACCGATCTGGTCTATACGCCGCTCGACACGCCCTTCCTGATCGACGCGCGCGCGCGCGGCTGCCAGACCGTCGATGGTCTGGGCATGTTGCTGCACCAAGCCGCGCCGGGCTTTGAGCGCTGGTTCGGCCGCAAACCCGAGGTCGATGACGAGCTGCGCCGGGCCGTTCTGGCATGAGTTTCCGGCTGGGGCTCACCGGGTCCATCGGCATGGGAAAATCGACGGCCTCTGGCATCTTCCGCGAGCTGGGCCATCCTGTCTGGGATGCGGATGCGGCGGTCCATCAGCTTTACGCCCCCGGCGGCGCGGCGGTTGACCCGGTGGCAAAGGCCTTTCCGACCGCCCTCGACGCGGCAGGCGGCATCGACCGCGCCGCGCTGAAGGCCGAGCTGGCGAAGGACGCAAACGCGCTCCAGCGGCTCGAGGCGATCGTGCATCCGCTGGTCTGGGCCGACCGCGCCGGTTTCATCGCGGCCCATGCCGACGCGCCGCTGGTGGTGCTGGACATCCCGCTCCTTTACGAAGGCGGGGCCGAGGCGCAGATGGACGGGGTCGCGGTCGTTTCCGCCCCGGCCGAGATCCAACGCGCCCGGGTGCTCGCCCGTCCCGGCATGACCGAGGCCCAATTTGACTTCATCCTCTCGCGCCAGATGCCCGATGCCGAAAAGCGGACGCGGGCCGATTGGATCATCCCCTCGCTGAGCCTAGAGACCGCCCGGACGGCGATCATGGACATCTGCGCCGAGATCATGGCAAAACGCTCTCATGCGTGAAATCGTTCTCGATACCGAAACCACAGGCTTCGACCCCGACACCGGCGACCGGATCGTCGAAATCGGCGCGCTCGAGCTGATGAATCTTCTGCCCACCGGGCGGACCTTTCATGTCTATATCAACCCGGAACGGTCGATGCCGAAGGAGGCCTTCGACGTCCACGGGCTGGGCGACGACTTCCTGAAGGACAAACCGAAATTCGCCGAAGTGGCGCAAGGCTTTGTCGATTTCATCGGCGAGGACGGTCAGCTGGTGATCCATAACGCCAGCTTCGACATGAAATTCCTGAACTGGGAGCTGAAAAAGGCGGGCTATCCCGGCCTGCCGAACAGCCGCGCCACCGACAGCCTTGCGATTGCGCGGCAGAAGTTTCCCGGCGCGCAATGCTCGCTGGATGCGTTGTGCCGGCGCTATCAGATCGACAACTCGAACCGGACTTTGCATGGCGCGCTGCTCGACAGCGAGCTTCTGGCCGAGGTCTATCTGGCGCTGAAAGGTGGCCGCCAGCCCGGTCTGGTGCTGGAGGACACCAGCCTGCCTTTGGCCGCGCGCGATGCTTTGGGCCAATCCGCGACGCCGCGCGCCCCGCGCCCGCGCGCGCTTGCCCCGCGCCTGACCTCTGACGAGGCCGAGGCCCATGCCGCTTTCGTGGCAAAGCTCGGCGACAAGGCGGTCTGGCTGCGCTACAGCGCCAGCGCCGAAACCAAGGGCTGACCGGATGCTCGGCCTGCGCGACCTGTGGTCCTTCATCAACGCGATTTTCGAGCGGATGGACAAGATCCACATGGGGCTGATCGCGGCGGGTGTGGCCTTCTACGCGATGTTTGCGGTCTTCCCCGGCCTGACGGCGATCTTTTCGCTCTGGGGCCTGTGGTACGACCCGCAGATGATCGAGCAATATACCCATCTGGCCGATGAATTCATCCCGGCCGGGGCGGCAGGGATCCTGCACGATCAGGTCGAGGTGCTGATCAATGCCGGTCCCACCCAGCTTGGCTGGACCACGGCGATTTCCTTCGGCATCGCGACCATCGCCGCCCGCGCCGGGGTCGAGGCTTTGGTGCGCGGGTTGAACGCGGCCTACGGCGTGCGCTCGCATTCCACGATCTTCAGCTTCATCCTCGCCTATATCCTGACGCTGGCTCTGGTCGGCGTGGTGCTGCTGGGGCTGGCGACCATCGTTATCGGGCCGCTGGCGATCAACTTTCTGACGATCGGGCCGCTGCAAAGCTGGCTCAATTCGACCGTGCCCTTCGCGGCCATGTTCCTGATCGTCCTTTTCGCGATCGGCATCCTCTACCGCTACGGGCCGAACACGCGGCCGCGCACGCCGATCTTCACCTGGGGCGCGCTGATCGCCGCGCTGGTCTGGGCGGCAGCCTCCTATGGCTTTTCGGCCTATCTCGCGAGCTTCAACAGCTACAACCGCATCTATGGCTCGATCGGGGCGGTCGTGGCGCTTCTGATGTGGTTCTGGCTCGGCGGCTGGTCGGTGATGCTGGGCGCGATCATCAACGTCGAGATGGGACGGCGCCGCCGCGTCACCCGCATCAAGGGCGCGCGCAGCCAGCGCAAAGCCGAGGAGGGCTAGGCCCTCTCAGGCCGCCCGGTTGCGCTTGGCATAGATCTTTTGCCAGCCTGCGACGGTCGCCTCATCGAGAAAAAGCAGCCCCGCAACATCTTCCGCCGGCAGCCCGTCGGCGAGCAGCAAAAGCGCATTGGCCATCCGCGTCTGAAGCACCTCGGGGGACTTCACTTGCAGAGATTTCATCAGCATGTCGCGGTCTTTTTCGGAGAGTTCCATGTCAGTCTTGGGTCTTGCAGGTTGATCGGAGAGGCGCGTTTTTCACAGAAGACGCGGGGTTGCAATGGCCCTGAAACCCCGAGCGGTAAAATATAAATCTGCGGCCTGCCCCGAAGGCGAGACTTCGCCTTCGGTCCGATCCAATGCGACGGTCAGAGAATGAAATCGCTTGCCGTCAGGGATTTCACCCCGGTCAGCTCGATCGCGAAATCTGCCCTCCCGTCGCCGTTCACATCGCCATAGACAATCAGATTACGGCCAGAGGTTTCGGTGCGCAGCTCTCCGGCGCGGCCATGGAAACCGTCGCTGCCGATGAAGGAAAACGCCTGATCCCCCGCGCGCAAAAGGTTCGCGTCGATCTGCGAAAGGTCGATCTTGTCCTGACTCTGCACGA
This sequence comes from Paracoccus aminophilus JCM 7686, assembly GCF_000444995.1. Lineage (NCBI taxonomy): Bacteria > Pseudomonadati > Pseudomonadota > Alphaproteobacteria > Rhodobacterales > Paracoccaceae > Paracoccus > Paracoccus aminophilus. The sequence continues at coordinate 3,591,973 of NC_022041.1, forward strand.
AATCCCCGCTCACATCGCGCCCGGCTTTCTGCACGGTCGAATCGGAAAGCGCAGTGAAGACGAAGTGATCAGCCCCCGCACCGCCGAAGAGCAGATCCTTTCCGCGCCCACCGATCAGCGTGTCCGCTCCCGCGTCGCCATAAAGCGTGTCATGGCCGGGCCCTCCCTTCAAAAGGTCGTTCCCCGCTCCGCCGCGCAGCAGATCGTTTCCGCTGCCGCCATCGAGCGAGTCATGTCCGAGCCCGCCCGAGAGCGTGTCATGCCCGAGATCTCCGAACAAAGCATCCGCGCCCGTGCCGCCGTTCAGCTTGTCGTTGCCCTCACCGCCACTCAGCGTGTCGCTGCCCGCGCCGCCGAAGAGAAAATCATTCCCGCGGCCCCCTTGGGCAGAATCATGGCCGCCCTCGCCGACAAGCGTGTCATTGCCGGCAGCTCCATCAAGCGTGTCCTGCCCTGCGCCGCCGTTGACGTAATCGTCTCCGCCATCTCCACGAAGCCAGTCGTTCCCGCCCTGACCATAAAGGCGGTCGTTGCCCTCACCGCCCGTTGCGTAGTCATCCAGATCCGGCTGCGCCGATGGCGCGCCAGAGCTGGGGCTGCCGCAATAGATCACATCATCTCCGGCTCCGCCGAACAGATTGTTTCCAATGCTGTTTCCATAGATGGTGTCGTTCCCGGCTCCGCCATCGATATGGTCGCCTTGCTGGTAGCGCGGCAGGGTTTGATAGCGTGGATCGTCGCGGGTCAGGTTCCAGGAATTGACGATGATCAGGTCATTGCCGTCGCGACCATAGATGAACCGATGGGGACGAAGGGGATCGTAGAGTGTCTCGATCCGATCATCATCGAGCGTGCCGTAAAGATAGTCGCCTTCGGGATAAACAGTCAGGTTGGCCATTTGACGCAATCACTCGCTGAATAGGACAATCTGAATGATCCTACCCGCGCCGCAAAATGCGGCAATTGCCAAATTCGCGTTTAACGCGAAACCACGCCCGAAGCTTCGACGATCGGGTTAATGCGTCGCGCCCGGACGCGCGGCCGAGGTCAGGACCACGGTCTGCTCGCGGCCCTCGACCGGACGCGAGGGCACGGCCTCGACCCGGAAGCGCAGCCGCAGCGAATAGGTGTCCGCGCTGTGCTCGATCTCGGCCTCGCCGTCGAGCTGCATGGCGAAGGCCTCGATCAGCTGGCTGCCGAGCCCAGTGCCCTCGATGCGGGTGTCCTTGACCGAGGGCACCGAATTCGCAACCTCGATCACAGCCCAATTCGGGCGGCTGTCCGGTCCCAGCGTGACCCGGACCCAGGGCTTTTCCCCGTTTTCAAACGTGCCCGCATATTTGATCGCATTGGTAAACGCCTCGGTAGCCAGAAGCGACAGGGGCACCGCCTGATCGGGCAGCAGCGTCAGCGGCTCGAGCCGGGTTTCGACCTGAAGCCCCTGACCCGGCTCGACCGAGGCATTCACCATCTGGTTGATAATGTCAGAGATCAGCCGATCCGCCTCGACCGCATCGAGATGCTCGGCCTGATAGAGATTGCGGTAAATCGTCGCCAGCGACGCCACCCGGTCCTGCACAGAGCGCAGCACGCGCCGCGCCTGATCGTGGTCAATCAACCGGCTTTGCATATTGATGATCGAGGCGATGAGCTGGAGGTTGTTCTTGACCCGGTGATGAACCTCTTTGAGCAGGACGGTCTTTTCCTGCACCGCCTCTTCCAGCGCCTCTTCGTCGCGCATGAGGATCCGGGCCATATTGTGGAACGTATGGCTGACATCGGCGATCTCGGCCGGGGCATTGACCAGAACCGGCGGCGCCACCGAGCGATCGCCGATCGCAAAGCGGCGCATCTGGCCGCGCAGCTCTCGGATATGGCGCAGAACCAGCCGGTAGACCGCGAAATAGGCAACGATCAGCGAAACCAGCCACAGCACGATCGGCAGGACCATCGCCGCCAGCCGCGACAGGTCGATCCCGGCGATCCCCGATTGCTCGCGGTTCCAGCTGCCAAGCGCATAGACCAGCCCCGGCACGACCGGGACCACGCTGAACACCCGGTTCTCGCCGCTGTTTGCTGTGTCGCGGAAGGTGGTTTCACTGCGCGACAGCAACGAGGTCAGGCTTTTCCCCGCGGGCAGGATCGAGTCGAAATCATCATCGCCGTCCTTATCGAAGGACAGCACCTGACCGAGATTGTTGAAGGTCAGGATGCGCGCGCCTTCGGTGCCATAGCTGCCGACATGGCTTGACCGCAGCAGATCGCGCGACATCGCCACCGCGATATAGCCGAGCAGCTCATCGCCGCGAAACAGCGGCTGCGAGACCGTGACAATCGAGCCCCCGGTGATCGGGTCGTTGTCCGCCGAGGACACCAGCGTGCCGGGATTGGCCGAAAAGGCCTGGAATTGCTGGGTGGCCGACAGGTCGTAAGAGCCGCCGATGGACGAACAGGCCGACTGGCCCTTCATCGTGGTAAAGCCAGCATAGGCGAAAATCGCGGTGCTTTCGATGAAACGCGCCATGATTTCCGAGCAGGCGGTGGGGTTGCTCAGGGTTTCGAGCACCGCCGGACCAAGCGCATCGGCGCTGCCAAGCGCCCCTTGCAAGAGCGCGCGCTCTCCGGCTGCGGCAGAGGCGGTCCGGCCCAGCAAGGCGATCTCGGCCGAGCGTTCATATTCGCGCGACAGATGCAGCGTTTGGATAACCGAGATCAGACCGATCGGCAGAATGGCCACGGACAGCAGGCTGCCCAGACGGAAGCCAAGCCCTTTGGTGAATTCAAGCCTTTCGTGAATCCGCGACAGCACGCACGGACCTTAGCGCAGGACGGGGTGGTTCTGGGTCATCACGGCGAGTGTCGTGCTATCGGTCATATCCAGCTCTTCCCCTTCTTCAAGATGCAGAAGCTCTGCAAGTCGGCGGCGGCCACGATTCGCGCGTGACTTGACTGTACCGACGGCGACTCCCGTCATACTTGCAGCTTCCTCATAGGAAAAGCCTGAAGCTCCGACCAGAATTAACGCCTCGCGCTGTTCATCGGGAAGTTGTTGGAAAGCGACGCGGAAATCGTTCAGCGCCAGACGGCCGTCATGGTCAGGACGTGAGGTTTGCTGTGCGGCATAGATCCCGTCGGTGTCATTGACCTCGCGCCGGGTCTTGCGGCGCGCCGAATAAAATGTGTTTCGCAAAATTGTGAACAGCCAGGCGCGCAGGTTGGTCCCGGCCTGAAACTTGTCGATATGCGTCCAAGCCTTGACGATCGTATCCTGAACAAGATCGTCGGCGGCAGACCCGTCTCGCGCCAGAGACAGGGCGAAGGCGCGCAGGGCGGGCAGATGCTGGACGAGCTCTTCCCGCGGATCGCCGTGATTAGCAGTCATTTCCCCTCCCGCGACAGAAACCAGAGCCGGTGCACGTCATTCCTGTGCACGCAATTTCTCTAGCAGGTCGAGAAAACGGTCGGGAATATCCTGGATCGTCGCCTCTTCGTAAACGCGCTTCAGATTCTCGTCGATTTGCTTTTCCAGCTCTGTTCGTTTGCGTTCTTCACGCTTGGTATTCATACTAATCGTCCTAGGAATCTTGTGCGCACTGGCTGTAACGAGTAACTATGTGAAATGGTTCCGCCTAAGGGACAAAAAATCTTGAGGACGACATGCCTGCTGCAGACCTTGCACAAGCTATCGGACGTGAGTTGCCCTACCTGCGTCGCTATGCGCGCGCACTGACGGGCAGCCAGACGGCCGGCGATAATTACGCGGCTGCGACGCTCGAGGCTATTCTCGCGGATCGCGAGCTGATGAATGATTCCGAAACCCGGGTTGGCCTGTTCCGGGCCTTCCACGCAATCTGGCAAAGCTCTGGCGAGCCGGTCGAGGTGCAGGACAACAGCGGGCGTGAAGCCAAGGTTCAGGATCGTCTCAAGACCCTGACCCCGAACTCCCGCGAAGCCCTGCTGCTGCGCACGATCGAGGGTCTGCGTTACGACCAGATCGCCCGCGTCATGCAGGTCGACCAGCCCGAGGTCGAAGAGCTGGTCCAGATCGCTCTGAGCGAAATGGGTCACTCGATCTCTGGCAAGGTCATGGTGATCGAGGATGAGACCATCATCGCCATGGATCTGCGCGGCATCGTCCAGACCATGGGCCATGAGGTCACCGGCATCGCGCGCACCCATACCGCCGCGATCGAGCTGGCGCAGAAGAAGCGCCCGGATCTGATCCTCGCCGATATCCAGCTGGCCGATGGCTCGTCGGGCATCGATGCGGTAAACGAGCTGCTGCAAAGCCTCGGCCATATCCCGGTGATTTTCATCACCGCCTTCCCCGAGCGGCTGCTGACCGGCGACCGTCCCGAGCCCGCCTTCCTGATCTCGAAGCCCTATTCCGAGGAGCAGGTGCGCTCGGCGGTCAGTCAGGCGATGTTCTTCGCCTCGACCGAAGGGTTGCAGGTCAACTGATCCCCGTTCCCTCGGGGCTTTCTCTGGGCGGCGGCGCTTCGGTGCCGTCGCTCTTTTATATCGTGCCGATGGACCGCCGACCTTCCGTTTGAACTCAAACAGTTGTGCCGTGCCGGAGCCGGGGCTAACCTGCGCCGACATCGGGAATGAGGGCTGATATGGACGCCAAGATCGCCGCGCTGGCCACAGAGCTTGCCGCCATCACCGGAGAGGCAAATTTGCGCCGGGATGACGCCGTGCGCCTGACCGATCCCGGCGAATATGCCGCCAATACCGGCGCCGATCTGATGGTCTCGCCCGGCTCGACCGCCGAGGTGGCCGCCGTGGTGCGGGCCTGCGGGGCGGCCGGGGTCTCGATCGTGCCGCAAGGCGGGCGCACCGGGCTGGTTGGCGGCGGGGCGGCGACGGCGGCGCAGGTGATCCTGTCGCTTGGCCGCATGAACCGGGTCGAGACGCTGGACGGGGTGGCGGGCACCGCAGTCGTCGGCGCGGGCGCGACCTTGGCCAGCCTGCAAGAGGCCGCGGGCGCGCAGGGCCTCGGGCCGGGGATCGACCTGCCGTCGCGCGGGACCGCGACAATCGGCGGCATGATCGCCACCAATGCCGGCGGGCTCGAAGCCCATCGCCACGGCGTCATGCGCCACCGCATTCTCGGGCTCGAGGTGGTGCTGGCCGATGGCCGCATTCTCAACGATCTGTCACAGGTGCTAAAGGTCTCGGCGGGCTATGATCTCAAGCATTTGTTTATCGGCGCCGAAGGGACACTAGGGGTTGTTACCCGCGCAGTCATCCGTCTTGTGCCGTTGCAGCCGCAGGGCCCGGTGATGATGCTGTCTTTGCCCGGCGGAGCCGCCATGCTGGAAACCATGCGGATTGCGCGCCAGACCGGACGGTTGCGCGCCTCCGAGGCGATGTGGAAGGGCTTCTTCGACTTCGGTATCGCCGACAAGGGTTGGAGCGCGCCGGATTACGACCTCGACGCGCCGCTGCATTTCATCCTCGAATTCGAAGGTGGCGAGGGGGCCGACGACGCGGCGGGCGAGGTCTTCGAGGCGGTGATCGACCAATTCCCCGACGCGACCGGCGTGCTTGCGCAAAGTCTGGCGCAAGCCGAGGCGATCTGGGCGCTTCGCGAAGACACGCAGGCAATCTTTCGCGCCTATCCCGCCGCGCCGAGCTTTGATGTCTCGATGCCGATCTCGGAACTGCCCGATTACGCCGCCCGCACCGAGGCCGCGCTGTCGGCGCTTGGCCTGACGCCGATGACCTTCGGCCATGTCGGCGACGGCAATCTGCATATCATCATCCGCGAAGCCGGTGCCACGCTCGACGCGTCCCGGATGCAAGAGATCGAGCGGATCGTCATGGCTGGTCTGGTGGCGCGGGGCGGGTCTTTCTCGGCCGAGCACGGGGTCGGAACCAAGCGCCGCCACCTGCTCGACGCCGAGGCCGATCCGGTCAAGCTGGCGCTGATGGCGCAGATCAAGACGCTTCTCGACCCGCAGAACCTGATGAATCCCGGAAAGGTCATTGACCCGACCTGACCCCCCGATACCGGCCCAAGGCCAAGAAAGGGCGCCCATGCTGATCTCTTCCGATCTCACCTATATCGAGGGCGCGCTTCTGCCCGGCTTTGCCCTTGAAACCGATGGCGAAACCGTCACCGCGCTGCGCCCGCTGCGGCCCGGTGAAACCGGAAACCGACATGTCCGGCTGCTCGCGCCGGGGCTGACCGATCTGCAGGTGAATGGCGGCGGTGGCGTCTTGGTGAACAGCTCGCCCACGCCCGAGGGCCTGCGCGCCATCCGCGCGGCCCATCTCGGCCTTGGCACGGCGGCGCTGCTGCCCACGGTCATCACCGACGCGCCCGAGGTGCTTGAAGCGGCGGCTGACGCGGTCATCGCCACCAAGGGCGAGCCCGGCCTTCTGGGCCTCCATATCGAGGGCCCCCATATCGCGCCCGCGCGTAAGGGCACCCATGACGCCGCCCATATCCGCCCGCTCGACCAGCGCAGCATGGCGGTGCTGAAACACCTGCGCGCGGCCGAAATCCCGGTCCTGCTGACGCTCGCGCCCGAGGTGAACGACCCCGCCTTGATGCGCGAGGCCGCCGCGCTTGGCGTGGTGCTGTCGGCCGGTCATTCGATGGCCACCGCCGAGGAGGCGCGGACGGGCATCAAGAACGGCGTGACCATGTTCACCCATCTTTTCAATGCGATGCCGCAGATGCAATCGCGCGCGCCCGGCATGATCGCCGCCGCGATCCTGTCGGATTGCTTCGTCGGGCTGATCGCCGATGGCATCCATGTCGATTGGGATGCGCTGCGCGTCGCCTTGGCGGCGCGGCCACGGGCGGATCGCAGCTTCCTCGTCTCGGATGCGATGCCGACGGTCGGCGGGCCCGATCACTTCAATCTTTATGGCCAAGACATCCATGTCGATGCCAAGGGCCGTCTGGTCAACGCCGAGGGTAATCTTGCGGGCGCTCATGTCAGCCTGCTCGACTGCGTGCTGCGGCTTCATCGCAACACCGGCCTGCCGCTCGCCTATGCGCTGGCCATGGCGACCGACATTCCGCGCCGCGCCATGCGCCTGCCTCCTTTGCGGCTGGCCGAGGGCTTGCCTCTGAGCGATGTTCTGGCGCTCAACGGCACCGATTTCGCGAAGGTCGCGCTCTGATGCCGCGCGCCCCCGCTTTGCCACGTCAGGCCTTCGCCCATTTCAACAGCCATCAGACGCGCTGGAACGACAATGACCAGTTCGGCCATCTCTATAACGTCGTCTATTTCGAGCTTTTCGACAATGCGATGAACAATTGGCTGATCGAGCGCGGCATGCTCGATCCGAACGGTCCCGATCCGATCCCGGTGGTCGCCGAGGCCGGTTGCAGCTATCTGCGCGAGGTGAGCTATCCCGATATCGTCGAGATCGGGATGCGGATCACCCATATGGGGCGCAGCTCGTTCAAGATCGGGCTGGGTATGTTCCGCCAAGGCGAGGATCAGGCCGCCGCTCAGGCCGAATTCACGCTGGTTTTCGTGACGCCGAACGGTCACAAACCCTGTCCTCCGCCCGATCACTACCGGGCAGAGCTGGAAAAGCTGGTGGTGCCAGAGGCCGGTTAATCCCCGGCCCGGGCCCGCTCAAAGCGCCGAGACAGCGGCCTTGGCTTCGGCATATTCACGCGCCAGACGGTCGATGATCGCGCCCGCAGGCTCGACCGCATCGACCGCGCCGATGCCCTGACCGCAGCCCCAGATCTGGCTCCAGGCCTTGGGCTTGTCGCTGTGGCCCGCGCTCGCGGAACCGAAATCCATTTTCGACGGGTCCCCGGTCCCGAGAAGCGCCAGATCCATCCCGGTATTCACCACCGAGGGCATCAGGTAATTGCCCGGAACGCCGGTGAAATAGGCCGAATTCACGATATCCTCGGCGCCGCTGTCGACGATCATCTGCTTATAGGCGGGCTCGGCATGGGCCTCGTCCGAGGCGATGAAACGGCTGCCGATATAGGCCAGATCCGCGCCCATGACCTGCGCCGCCAGCACCGCCCGCCCGGTCGAGATAGCACCCGACAACAGCAGCGGCCCGTCGAACCACGCGCGGATTTCCTGGATCAGCGCGAAGGGCGATTCCGGCCCGGCATGACCGCCAGCCCCGGCCGCCACCGCGATCAGACCATCGGCGCCCTTGCTGATCGCCTTCTTGGCGAAGGTGTTGTTGATGACATCATGCAGCACGATGCCGCCGCAATCATGGGCGGCATGGTTCACATCCTCGCGCGCGCCAAGGCTGGTGATCCAGATCGGCACCTTGTGGCGGTGGCAGATCTCGAGATCCCGCTCCAGCCGCGCATTCGAGCGATGCACGATCTGGTTGACCGCGAAAGGCGCAGCGGGGCGGTCGGGATTGGCCTGATTGTGGCGGTCAAGCTCTTCCTGAATGCGCGTCAGCCACAGGTCGAGCTGGATCGGATCGCCGTCCTTCTCGCGGGCATTGAGCGCGGGAAAGCTGCCGACGATCCCGGCCTTGCACTGGGCAATCACCAGCTCGGGCCCCGAGACGATGAACATCGGAGAGCCGACGACAGGGATACGCAGATTTTTCAGGATGGGCGGCAGCATGGGTTTCTCCTTCTCGCTGCGGGCAGAGTGCTGATCCTGCCCGCAGGGGAAAAGTCTGACGTGACGTTAATCGCGGCCTCAGTAGGGCAGCGGATGAAGCCGGTGCAAGGCGGCGATGCGCTCAAGCTGCGCGTCGCTCAGCACCAGATCCAGACCGGCGATCAGATGGTCGAGCTGGTCGATATTGGTCGCGCCGATGATCGGAATGACCGGGAAGGGGCGCTGGCGGGTGAAGGCAATTGCCATCTGGACCAGATCGAGCCCCATTTCAGCCGCCGCCGCCTGATAGGCCGCAACCGCAGTCAGTGCGCGCGGCGTCATCCGCCCGCCCAGATTGCCCGGCCCACCATGTTCGATATCGACAGCCGCACGGCTGAGCCCGGGGCGCAGGTCAGCGCCATATTTCCCGGTCAGCAGACCCGCCGCCAAGGGCGAATAGGCCAGAAGCGTCACATCCTCATTGACCGAGACCTCGGCCAGATCGGTGTCGAACTGACGGTCGAGCAGCGAATATTCGTTCTGGATCGCAACCATGCGCGGCGCGCCCATGCGCTCGGCCACATCGATCCAGCGCGTCGTGCCCCAGGCCGATTCATTCGACAGACCAATCGCGCGGATCTTGCCCGCCTTGACCGCCTGATCGAGCGCGCCGAGGCAGTCCTCCATATGCGCGATGGTCTCGGCGCGGTTCTGCTTCGACGGGTCATAGGCCCAATTCTGGCGGAAGGCATAGCTGCCGCGCTGCGGCCAGTGCAGCTGATAGAGGTCGATGACATCGGTGCGCAGCCGCTTGAGCGAGGCGTCAATCGCCTCGGCAATCACCGCGCTGTTATAGCCATGTTCGCGCAGACGCGGGCCGGGACCCGAGACCTTGGTTGCGATCTGCAGATCATCGCGCTTGCCGCGACGGCTCAGCCATTCGCCAATGAATTCCTCGCTGCGCCCGGCCGTCTCTGCGCGCACCGGATTGACCGGATACATCTCGGCGACATCGAGGAAGGTGATCCCGGCCTCGACCGCGCGGTCCATCTGGGCGCAGGCATCCGTCAGATCGGTCTGATTGCCAAACGTCATCGTGCCAAGGCAAACATCCGTAACCTCAACGCCGCTGTTTCCAAGCGCCACCGTCTTCATTGCAGTCCTTTCAAGATATTGGCGGAAGAGAATGGGAGTCGAACCCACCCGGGACAGGCTCGCTGCCCCAACCGGATTTGAAGTCCGGCCAACCCACCGGGGCTGAATCTCTTCCTTCTGTTTGGTCTGGCCACTTTAACCGCCGCCCGGCGTGCGCGCAAATGGCGGTTTCATGACCGAAGTCTGACGCAGCGACGGGCGCTCACGCCTGCGGGTCTGCCTCGTCCGGGGCGAAGAGATCCGCACGATGGGGGTTCGGACGGCGCAGATCGGCGCGGCGCAGGGTCAGGCCGTGGCGGTCGAAGAAATCGAGAATCTCGATCGCGACCTTGCGGCCGTTTTGCACCTGATCGCGAAAGGCGGGCGCGGTGAACCAGCCGGTTTCCGCCTCGCGGCCGAGACGGCGGACAATCGCGGCCATTTCCTCGGTCGTGGCGCGCAGGAAGAAATGGTCATGCGCGATCTGATCGATCCGGCCCTGACGCGCGGCCAGACGCAAAGTGCGGCGGATCTCGGCCTCGTCCACGACGAAAAGGCCCGCGAGATCGCGCACCCGCGGCGGGCGAAAGCGCGCCTCGCCGCCAAGCTCGGGCAGGATGCGCTCATAAAGCGCCTCATCCTCGGGCGAGAGGCGCGGCGCGTGGCCCGGCAGGCGCAGGAAAGGCCCGTCGAGCGCGATCCGGCCCGCGCTCGCCTCGGCGCGGATGAAGCTGGTAAAGACCGGCCCGGGCAGGCGCGGGCTCAGACGCAGGCGCATCGCCTCGCGCGCGAGGCCCTGAAGATCGGGGTTTTCGGTGTGATGGGTCTGGAGCGTGGCGACCATGTCGCGTTGCAGTGCGGCCAAGGTCTCGGGTCGCAGCGCCATCTCGTCGAGCAGGACCAGCCCGGAGGCGGCGAGCAGGGCGGCGGTCTGGGTCTCGGACAGGGCGCGGTCCCGGGCGAAAGCGCCCAGATCGACCAGACCCGCCGGGCTCTCGGCCAAGGCGCGCAGGACAGCGTCGGGGGTGGTCTCCTCGAGCGCGGCAAGAACCGCCAACCGCTCGGGGCGGCTGCGCTTGCGGGCGGGAGCGCGCAGATCCAGCACCGCGCCGCCGCCCATCGTGCGCCGCGCCGAGACATCGCGCAGGATGAAGCGATCGCCCACCGTCGCGGCAATCGGCTGGTCGAGCACGAGCTGCGCCAACCCGCTTTGACCGGGCTGAAGCGGCGCCTCAAGCGGAACCAGTCGCGCGCCGACCTCTGCCGCGCCGAGATGAAGGCGGGCGGGAAACCAGGTGCCAAGCGGCTTCGGCTCGGAGGCGAGCACGGCCACGCGCGCATCAAACCGCGTCGTTGGCGCATCAAGCAGCGGGTCAAGCGCGACCTCGCCGCGTGTGATCACATCGCGCGAGATCGCCTCTCCCGCCAGATTGAGCGCGCAGCGTTGCCCGGCAAAACCCCGCTCGGCCTTGCGGTTTTGCGCATGAATCCCGCGCACCCGCGCCGTCAATCCCGAGGGGCTGAGCCGGATGTGATCACCAACCGCGACTTCACCCGAAAGCACCGTGCCCGTGATCACAACCCCCGCGCCCGCCAGCACGAAAGAGCGGTCAACCGGCAGCCGAAACCGCCCCTCTGCCGAACGCGCGCTTGTCTCGGTCTCGGCCATGGCCAAAGCCTCGCGCAGCGCGGGGATGCCCTCGCCCGTCAGGCTCGAGACCGGGAAAACCGGCGCGCCTGCCAGATGGGTCGGGGCGAGCAGCGCGGCGATCTCGGCCGCGCGGGTCGCGCGCAGCGCGGGATCGACCAGATCGGCCTTGGTCAGCGCGACAATCGCGCGGCGGATGCCCAGCAGGTCGAGAATGGCCAGATGCTCGCGGGTTTGCGGCATGATCCCGTCATCGGCGGCCACGACCAACAGCGCCAGATCGATCCCGCCCGCGCCCGCCAGCATCGTATGGACGAAACGCTCATGGCCGGGCACATCGACAAAGCCGGTGACCGCGCCCGCGCCCAGATCGGCATAGGCAAAGCCGAGCTCGATGGTGATGCCGCGCGCCTTTTCTTCGGCGAGCCGGTCGGTCTCGACCCCGGTCAGCGCGCGGACCAGCGCGGTCTTGCCGTGGTCGATATGGCCCGCCGTGCCGATGATCATATCGCGATCATCCGGCAAGCGCGCCAAGCAGCGCCGCATCGCTGTCGAGGCAACGCAGGTCAAGCACCAGCGCGCCGTCATGGATGCGCCCGATCACCGGCACCGGCAAGGCGCGCAGACGGGCGGCCAAAGCCTCGGGGGCAGGCGAAAGCGCAAGGCCCGCGCTTGGCAAGGTCTCGGTCGGAAACGAACCCGAGCCGGTCTGGCTGCCGCATGTGATCACATCGACCGCGCAGCCCAGCAGCGCGGCCACCTGCGGCGCCAACCGCGTGGCCTGAGCAGCGATGTCGCCCTTCGGTCGGGCCAGTAGGCGCAGCGTCGGCAGGCGTTCGGCCAGCCGGTCGGGGTCGCGATAGAGCCGCAGAACCGCCTCGGCGGCGGCGAGGCGGATCTTGTCGAGCCGCAGCACACGTTTCAGCGGGTTCTTGTTGATGCGCTGGATCAGATCGCGCCGCCCGACGATAAAGCCCGCCTGCGGCCCGCCAAGCAGCTTGTCGCCCGAAAAGGTGACCAGATCCGCGCCCTCGGCCACGGCTTCGGCCACCGTCGGCTCGGGCCGCAAGCCGTAACGCGACAGGTCGACCAGCGAGCCCGAGCCAAGGTCGTTCACCAGCGGCAGGCCCGCCTCATGCGCGATCCCGGCAAGGGTCGCGCCATCGACCTCGGCGCTGAAGCCCTCGATGCGGTAATTCGAGGGATGAACCTTCAGGATCAGCGCGGTGTCTTCGGCAATCGCCTCGCGGTAGTCGCGCGGATGGGTGCGGTTGGTTGTGCCGACCTCGCAGAGCCTGAGCCCGGCCTGCGCCATGATGTCGGGCATGCGAAAAGCGCCGCCGATCTCGATCAGCTCGCCGCGCGACACGAGCCCCGCGCGGCCCGCGCCAAGCGTGTTCAGCGCGATCAGCACGGCGGCGGCATTGTTGTTGACCGCCGTCGCATCCTCGGCCCCGGTGAGCTCGCACAGGAGGCCGCGCAGATGGTCGTCGCGCTGGCCCCGGCCGCCGGTCTCCAGATCGAATTCGAGCGCGGCGGGCGCGCGCATGGCGGCGCTGGCGGCCTCAATCGCCACCTCGGGCAACAAAGCGCGGCCCAGATTGGTGTGCAGCACGATCCCGGTCAGATTGAGGATCGGACGCAGGCCCGAGCGGGTCGTGTCAGCCAGAGCCGCCGCCGTCATCGCCAAAATGGCGGCCTCGTCGGGCAGGGGATCGGGGCGGGTGCTGCGGATCTCGGCCAGGGTCGCGCGCAGCGCCGCAGTCACGCTTTGCCGCCCATGCAGTTCCATCAGCGCCCCGGCCTGCCCAAGCAGGCGATCGACCGAGGGCAGGTGGCGCAGATCCGACATTCAGAACCCCATCAGGAAAGGGTTGAAGCCGCCGCGCTGCAAGCCTGTCTCCTTCATCTTGAGGTCCAGACCGAGGCTCGCCACATCATCTGCGATAGGTTCAAGCGTCGGGTTCTTGTTCTGATAGAGGATCTTGACCCAGTGATCACAGCTCCCGCAGATCTCGGCCTTGATCACCGCATCGTCGGCCTCGACCGCGCGGTAACTGATCTTGGCATTGTCGCCGCAGCACAGGCACTTGATCCGCACCTCGTTCCACAGCGTCTGGCAGCAGGCGCAGGCGGCGTAGCGCGTGCCCTCGGCGCCCATATTCTCGGTCACCATCGAGACCGCAGGACGCCCGCCACAGGCCGGACAGGTGCCGGTCTTGATCGGCACGAGCTGCTCGGGGTCGAGCGCCGCCGCATGGCGCGCGGCGTGAAGCTGGACGGCAGCGGCGACGAAGAGATGGGGGGCCACGCTGTCCTCGGGGATGCGGTCGGCCAGCACATTGGCGAAAAGCCAGTTGCGCTCATCGGCGCTGGCGGCCTTGACCGCATCCAGCGCAAGCCGCGCCGCCTCGGGCATGGCCAACCCGTCGAGCCGGGGCAGGAAGAGCTCGAGCATCTCGGGCATCATCGCGCGCAGATGATGGCGGTCGATCTGCGGCATCCGGCTTTCACGCGCCAGCGCGACCCAATCAGCCGCCGGAGCCGGCAGGGGGTTCAGATCGGCGGCAAGCCCGGCCTGTGCCGCGCAGATCCCGCTCAGAAAGCGCAGATAGGGCCCGAGATGCGCGCTGCCCTCCGCCAGATAGGCAAAGCGGCTGGCCCTTGTCTGAAACAGCGCCACCGGATCGGGCAGGCGCACCAGTGGGACTTTGGCAATGCCGCCGATCATCGACGGGTCGGGTCTGAGATCTTTCGTCATCGTTCCTCTCGGGCCGACCGGCCACCGGGGGCGTCACAGAAGCGTCGCGGGGCCTCGGGCTATTTAGCAGGTTTCGAGCGATCGTGCTCTGCCACTTCCTTCAGCCATTTGCGGTGGTGCTTGTAGGCCCAGCCACCGGTGACAGAGCCTCGGGTCATCGCCCGGAGGGTGCCACGGGTCCAGATTGCGGCATAGACATGCAGAATGAACAGCAAAATGATGCAAACCGCCGCGATGGAATGGATCAAAAGCGCGATGCGGCGGACCGGAATGGTGACGAGATCGGGGAAATATTGCTCCCAGATCATCAGGCCAGAGCCGATCAGCACCACGATCAACCCCGACATGCCCCAGAAGATGAGCTTCTGCCCGGCGTTGTATTTGCCAAGCTCGGGCAGCTTTTCCTCGTCGCCCTTGAGCACCTCGCCGATGTTTTCGACCCAAGTGACATCTTCGGCGCGCGGCAGGTTCAGCCGCCACAGTTGCACGAACATCAGAAGGAAGCTGAAAAACAGCACGATTCCGATGATCGGATGCAGCCAACGCGTCGTCTGACCGCCCCCAAAGAGCCCGGTCAGGAAGAAGAGCGCGGGCGTGAAAAGCGCCATGCCGGACAGAAGCAGAAGGATCAGCGAGATCGCGGTGACCCAATGGTTGACGCGGGTAAAGCCTCGGTAACGGCTGACCGTGACCGGGCGCAGGCTTTCGAGATGGTCGCCCGATTGCGAGAAATGGCGCGGCTCGCTCATCACACCTCCTCCTGCGCTTGCGGCGGCTGCGGCTGGGGCGTGCCGTCAATTTGGGTGACCAGCGCCTCGGCATGGACCTCATCCTCGGCGCTGACCTTATTGGCGCGCCCCAGAAGCCCGTGCAGGATCGAGCCGACCGCAGCCAGGCCGATGGCCGCCAGACCGATGGTCTTGGTCGGCCCCTTCCAGCCCGCCACCACCGGCGAAATCCGCGGCTCTTCGGGCAGGTCCGAATAGATCGCGGGCTTGTCGGCATGGTGGAGGACATAGAAGACATGCGTCCCGCCGACGCCCGGCGGATCATAGATCCCGGCATTGGCATAGCCGCGCGATTTCAGATCCTCGACCCGTTCATTGGCATGGGCGACCATGTCTTCCTTGGTGCCGAAGACGATGGCTTGGGTCGGGCAAGCCTTGGCGCAGGCCGGACCTTGCCCCACCGCCACGCGATCCGAACAGAGCGTGCATTTGTAGGATTTATGCGTGGTTTTCGAGACGCGCGGGATGTTGAACGGACAGCCCGAGATGCAATAGCCGCAGCCGATGCAGTTCTCGTGGATGAAATCGACGATGCCGTTCGAATATTGCACGATGGCACCCGGTGCCGGGCAGGCTTTGAGACAGCCCGGATCCTCGCAATGCATGCAGCCATCCTTGCGGATCAGCCATTCGAAATCGCCGGTCTCGGGGTTGTCGTATTCGGCAAAGCGCATCAGCGTGAACATCTCGGGCCCGAGATCCGAGGGGTTCTGATAGCTGCCGACATTGTGCTCGATCGGCGGCGTGGTGTCGTTCCATTCCGCACAGGCCGATTGGCAGGCCTTGCAGCCGATGCATTTCGACACGTCGATCAGCTTGGCGACCGGGGTCAGCTGCCGCTCTGGCGGGGGAAGATCGGGCATGGCCGAGGCGCGGACGACATCGCCCGCACCAAGATTTGCCATCATCGGCTGCACCGGCGGGTTCGCGACCGCCGTGCGCGGGCTGTCGAGCTTCGGATCGCTGCTCATGACACCGCCTCCCCTGCAGAGGGTTCGATATTGACGAGGAAGGCCTTGAATTCGGGCGTGTCGATATTCGCATCGCCCACGAAAGGCGTCAGGCTGTTCGGCCCGAAGCCCTTGCGCGTGGCCCCGATAAAGCCCCAATGCAGCGGGATGCCGACGACATGGACGGTCTTGCCGTCGCAGATCAGCGGCTTGATCCGCTTGGTCACCAAGGCCACCGCCCAGACCTGACCGCGCTTGGACCAGACCCGAACCCTGCCGCCTTGCTTGATGCCCCTTTCGGCGGCGAGCTGCTCGCTGATCTCGACGAAAAACTCGGGCTGGAGGGCGGCGTTGATCTTGTTGTGCTTGGTCCAGAAGTGGAAATGCTCGGTCAGGCGATAGGAGGTCGCGACGAAGGGGAAGGCACTGTCGCCCACAGCCGCCATCTGCGCCAGATCGTCGGGGAAGACCCGCGCCGCCGGATTGCCGCGCAAGGCGGGGTTCAGGACGTTGGCGATGGGGCTTTCAAAGGGCTCCATATGGGTCGGGAACGGCCCATCTTTCAGCCCTTTGCGCGAAAAGAGCTTCCCAACCCCTTCATTGGTCATGATGAAGGGCATGACGGTCGCGGGATCGGCGGTCGGCGCGATATCGGGCACGTCAAAGCCCGACCATTTGGCCCCGTCCCATTCGATCAGCTTGCGCGTCGGATCCCAAGCCTTGCCCTGCAAATCGGCAGAGGCGCGGTTATAGAGGATCCGCCGGTTCGCAGGCCAGGCGAAGGTCCATTTGAGGAAGGTTCCGACATCGCCCGGGTCCTCATTGTCGCGCCGGGCCATCATATTGCCGTCCTCGGTCCAACTGCCAGCATAGATCCAGCAGCCCGACATGGTCGAGCCATCGTCGCGCATCACCCCGAAATTCGGAAGCTGCGCGCCCGCCTTGACCAGCAGCTTGCTGGCGTCAGTCGGGTCGTAGAGATCGGCCAGAGCGCGACCGTTCATCTCGCGCGCCAGCTCGGCCGAAGAGGGCTCGTAGGGGTCTTTATAGTCCCAGGACAGGTTCAGGATCGGGTCCGGGAAGGGCCCGCCCTCTTTCTCGTAAAGCGCCTTCACCCGCAGGAAGATGTTCGAGAGGATCCATGTGTCGGCCCGCGCCTGACCGGGCGGGGTCGCCCCCGGCCAGTGCCATTGCAGCCAACGCCCCGAGTTCACCGTCGCGCCCTCATCCTCGCCGAAACAGGTCGTCGGCAGTTCGAGCACCTCGGTCTGGATCGCGGCCGAATTCACGTCGTTATAGATGCCGTGGTTCTGCCAGAAGGCCGCGGTCTCGGTTTGCAGCGGGTCCATGACGACCAAGAGCTTCAGCTTGGACAGAGCCTCGGTCAGCTTGGCCCGGTTCGGGAAGCTGAGCAGCGGGTTGAAACCCTGACAGAAGTAAAGGTTCACCTGACCTTTCGACATCATGTCGAAGAAGCGCAGGATGTCGTAATAGGGCACGTCGAGCTTCGGCAGGTAGTCATAGGCCCAGTCGTTTTCCGCCGTCGCGTGATCGCCCCACATGGCCTTCTGGAAGCTGACCATGAATTTGCGGTAGTTCTGCCAATAGCTCGTCTGGCCGGGCCGGATGGCCGGGTTGAGCTTGGTGGACATGAAGGTGGTGAAATCCACCTCCTTGTCGGTCGGCATGTTCAGATAACCGGGAATCGAGCTCGACAGCAGGCCGATATCGGTCAGCCCCTGAATGTTCGAGTGACCGCGCAAAGCGTTCACGCCGCCGCCCGGCATGCCGATATTGCCGAGGATCAGCTGCAACATCGCCATGCCGCGAATGTTCTGGGCCCCTTTGGAATGCTGGGTCCAGCCAAGCGCGTAAAGCGAGGTCATCACCTTGTTCGGCGCCGAACACTCCGCGATCATCTCGCAGATCTTCAGGTAGCGGTCCTTGGGCGTGCCACAGATCCGCTCGACCATTTCCGGCGTGTAGGTCTCGACATGGGCTTTCAGCAAGTTCCAGACGCAGCGCGGGTCCTTCAGGCTTGGGTCGGTCAGGGCAAAGCCGTCCTCGCCGATCTGATAATCCCATTCGGTCATGTCATAGGCGCGCTTGTCGGGGTCGTAGCCGTTGAAAAGCCCCTCGGACCAGCCAAAGCCGTCACGCACCAGCAAAGCGGCGCTGGTGTAGTTCTTGACGTAATCCCACTGCACTTTGTCATTGGCGATGCAGTAACGGATCACCCCCATCAGGAAGGCGATGTCCGTGCCGGGCCGGATCGGCGCATAATAGTCCGACACCGAAGCGGTGCGGGTGAAGCGGGGGTCGACCACGATCAGCTTGGCACCGCGACGCGCCTTGGCCTCGGTCACCCATTTGAAGCCGCAGGGATGGGCTTCAGCGGCATTGCCGCCCATGACGATCACCAGATCGGTGTTCTTGATATCGGTCCAGGCGTTGGTCATTGCGCCACGGCCAAACGTCGGAGCCAAACTGGCTACCGTGGGGCCGTGTCAGACGCGTGCCTGGTTGTCGAGCGCCAGAACCCCCATCGAGCGGACGGTCTTGAAGGTCAGCCAGCCGGTCTCGTTGGTGGAGCCAGAGGCCGCCAGAAAGCCCGCCGTCAGCCAGCGGTTGACGGTCTGGCCCTGCGCGTTCTTCTCGACGAAATTGGCGTCGCGGTCATCCTTGATCGAGCGTGCGATCTTGTCGAAAGCCTGCTCCCACGAGATGTCCTGCCAATCGCTCGCGCCCGCCGGGCGGAAACGCGGCTTGGTCGCCCGCGTCTCGGATTTCACGAAATCCTTGAGCGCCGCGCCCTTGGGGCAGAGCGTGCCGCGGTTGGTCGGATGGTCGGCATCGCCCTCGATATGGATCAGCTCGGCGTGCTCGCCGGCTTTCACATCGCCCTTGGAATACATGATGATGCCGCAAGCGACCGAGCAATAGGTGCAGATGTTTCGGGTTTCCGTCGTGGTCACCAGCTTGAAGTCGCGCACATGCGCCGCTTCTGCTGCCTGCGCCTCGCCAAAGCCCATAGCCCCAAGCGAGGTTGCCGCGACGCCCGCACCCGCAAGCTTCAAGAAGCTGCGTCGTGAGAGGTCGATGTTCATCGTGCCCTCCTGCTGCCTGTCAAAGAGATAGGTAGCGTTCAGGATCAGTCAGACAAAAGGCGGATGTCAACCCGAGGTGCCGGAAAAAGCGTTATGTTTCATCGTGCTAATCGCCGCGCTGCGAGAAGAAAGAGCAACAATCCCGGCGGGTTAGCCCGCCGGGACGCTGTCAGACTTCAACAGAAATTGCGCCCATCGGATGCGAGCAGCAGGCGAGGATATAGCCATCCTCGATATCCTCGTCCGAAATGCCGCCGTTATGGACCATATGCACTTCGCCCGAGTTCTTCTTGATCTTGCAGGTCCCGCAGAGGCCGAAGGTGCAGCCCGAGGGAATGTTCAGACCATTGGCCCGCGCCACCGCCAGAACCGTATCGGTCTCGTTGCATTTGGCGGTGATGCCCGAAGCGGCAAAGACGATCTCGGCGCTGACGCTTTCGTCCGGGACCACGTCATCGAGCACCGGAGCCTCTGCTTCGGTCCGCACAGGCGCGCCGAAGCTTTCCTGGTGGTAGTTCTCCATGTCGTAGCCAAGCGCGACCAGCATGTCGCGCACGGCCTGCATGAAGGGCTCTGGCCCGCAGCAATAGACCTCACGCTCGAGATAGTCCGAGGCCATGATGCCCAGCATGATCTGGTTCAGGCGCCCGCGATAACCATGCCAGCTTTGGAACGGATCCTGCTGCTCGACCGTGAAGTGAAGCTGCAAGCCCGGCACGCGATCGGCCATGCCTTCCAGACGCTGCCGGAAGATCAGATCGCTTGGCGTGCGCGCGGCATGGACGAAGACGATATCGGGCATTTCGCCCGAATCCCACGCCCAAGTGGTCATGGACATGACCGGCGTAATCCCAGAACCTGCTGAAATAAATAGGTATTTCTTACCAGTCTGGCATTGGTTGTGGAAGATGCCCGACGGGCCATAGGCCTTGATCTGCATCCCCGGTTTCAGATGGTCGAGCATCCAGCGCCCGCCGGTGCTGCCCGGCTGCGCCTTGATCGTGACGGAAATCGACAGCGGACGCGAGGGGCTGGACGAGATCGTGTAGGTGCGCTGGACGTTCCCGCCCGGCACGGGCAAGTCCAGCGTGATGAACTGGCCCGGTTTGTAATCAAACCAGGCCCCCGAAGGTGCGCGGAAGGTGAAGGTGGCAGTGTCCGTTGTTTCGGGCACGACCATCGCACATTCCAGCAGTTCCGAGTCCTTCCACGGTGCTTCACCGAAAGCCTTGGCCGGGGACGCCATTATTCAGCCGCCATCGCCGGACGGGGCGCCAGACGGTCCTGGATCTTGCGGCAGTACCAGTCGACGAAGTGGATCACACCCTCTTCCTGATGCGGCGAATAGGGGCCGGGCTCATAGGCGGGCGAGAGAATGCCCTTCTGGTTTTCCTCGACCACGCGACGGTCTTCGTCGTTGGTGTTGATCCAGACCTCGGTGAGCTTTTGCAGGTCGTAATCCGTGCCCTCGACCGCGTCCTTGTGGACCAGCCATTTCGAGGTGACCTCGGTCTGCGTCGGCGAGATCGGCAGCAGGCGGAAGACGATGGCGTGATCGGGCAGGAAGTGGTTCCAGCTCGACGGGAAGTGATAGAGCATCAGGCTGCCCGCATCTTTCCACGGCATCCGACCCATCAGCTTGTTGACGGCCGATTTCGTCGACATCGTGAAGCTTTCCGCGTTGTTCAGCAGCGGCACGCGGGCAAAACGCCACTGCATGTCGTCCTGATTGACGAAACGCGAGGGGATGCCAGCCGCGTCGCAACGCGCCCAGTGCTCGAGGATCTCGGGGCTGGCGGCGTTCGGGCCTTCCATCACCGTCATCAGCGGGTTGTCCGAGTAGCTGCGGCACAGCGAGGGATGCGAACCGCCGCAGTGATAGCACTCGCGGTTGTTCTCGATCACCAGCTTCCAGTTGCCCTGCTCGATGATGGTCGAGCTGAAAGCGACCTTGGAGTTGGTCACATCCGAAACGCTGACGTAATCGTCCAAGAAGCCGCCAAAGCGGTCGAATTCCGGCGGATTGTCGGCGAGGCAGATATAGACCAGACCGCCATTGGTGCGGACATGAACCGGCTTCAGGCTGAACTTCGACGGGTCGAAATCTGCGCCCATATCGCGCGCAAACAGCAGTTTCCCGTCCAGATCATAGGTCCACTGGTGGTAGGGGCACACGAGTTTCGGCGAAGACCCGTTCTGTTTCGGGCACAGACGCTGGCCACGGTGGCGACAGACGTTGTGGAAGGCGCGGATCACGCCATCACCGCCGCGCACGATCACGATCGGATAGTCACCGACCTGCAGCGTGGCATGGTTGCCGGTCTTGGGAATGTCGCAGGTCGGAATGGCGAAGATCCATTCTTTGTACCAGATCTCCTCAAGGTCGGTCTGATAGACGCCCGGATCGCAGTAGAGATCATGGCTGAGCGAAAAATTCTTCGGCCGGGCAGCGATTTGAGAGAGGATTTCGGCTGTGTTCAACATGGCTGATGTCCGATGTCTGGAGGTAACGGCGTTTCCCAGAGGATCGCACCGCTCCCGGTGTCGCATATGGCCAAAAGCGACGCTCAGATGACGAATTCAGACATAGCTCTGAGACAGCCCCATTTCCCCTCACACAGAAGCTGACCCGCAGCCGGTCCGCGCAGACAAAAGCGGCTCGGGACAAGGCTGGGGATAACTGTTCGAGCAAGCGGAAAACGAATCCGTGGATGAAATTGCCTTTGGGCGGAGTCCGGATTTTTGACCTTGGAACGATCCGAGAACGCCTGTGAGTCGTCCACATGTCCAAAACTATCCACCGGCTTACCCACAGACTGTGGAAAACTCGAGTTATCCACACGCCCATCCACATCTTGATGGGTTTGCAACATTTTGCAATTG